>CAZBPD010000019.1:0-71486 GCA_964493705.1 uncultured Occallatibacter sp. | reverse complement strand
GGCTTCCAGCCGTAACCCGAAGCCACCGGCTATTAGCCGGTGGTCGTTCACATTTTCGTGCACAATTTACGAAGTTTTCCACAATCGTTATCAGAACCGGAAACCCCAATCCGGTCGTGCACGATGGACTCGATTCCGCCCCGCTTGCCGCACCGGAAAAAGGCTGCAACCTTACTCGTTCCTTTAAATTGTAGGGGGAAATGGCTTTACCGGTCCCAGCCACCTTTTTTAAAGGGCTTCCAGTCGTCCAGGTTTTCGTCCACGGGAATCGAATCTTCGTCCCAGCCGATCGCGCTCAGATTCTCTTCCTTGGCGTCTGCCGGCGACCCTGGGTCTGGAGGGCGTAATTGCTTGGCTGCCCCATGCAAGTGCATCACCGAGGCACGCAACTCGTCGATCAGCATGGTCAGATCCTCTTGCTTGCGGATGCTCATGGGGCTGAACTGAATGCCGACCGTGCAAGGATCGTCCATGGCCAGGGGGATGGCGTGAAGCAGAAAGGGCAGACCGCGGAGGCGAAAAACCACTTCGGCAGGACGGTGCAACTCCCCAAGAAAGGGTTCCGCAGTGCGAACGCTACACCCTTTCAGGCTCAAATCGACGATCGAACCGGAGAAGCGCAGGCGGTCGGCGACGTAGCGGACCTCGACCGGCCATTCGCCATCTTCCCAGCTCTGCGCCCGGCATTCGCTGTCGTGGATCAAGTGCACAAACTCCGGCGAGGTCGCCACCCGCACCGGATTCTGCTGCGCCTCTTGTCCGACTGGGTTCAGGGAGAAGGGATCGGCGGGTGGGGGCAGCGGCTCTTCTTCGCCCTCTTTCAACAGGTTGGCGATCAGCTCTTCCAGTTGGTTCTTGGTCTTGAAGTCGCCCAGAGCAAAGCGAACGCCAATACGGCAACCCTTGTCGGTCCATTCCGTTCTGCCCGGCAGGTGCACCTGCATGCCGCGCACGGACAGATCCACCTCGACGTTGGCCAGGGCGCCGGCGGTGAACCGGCTCTCGGTGAGGATGCAGCAACCGCCCATGCTGATATCGACAAACTGGCAGGGCGATTTGCGCCCGCTGTACGTGAGTTCGCCCTTGGTCGTAAAGAGCGGAATACGCTCGCTGGAGCGCCGCTGGCGAGCCTGGTTTGCTCGACCGCCGCTTGGATCACGCAGGTATGGGGAAAATTCGGCCATGAGCAATTCCGACCCTTTTGAACAGATGCCTTATCGGCCTCTCACAAATGTAACTTCTTGGGATGAGGCCGCGGTTCGCCCGCGTTCCTCTCCCGCTTTTCGAATTTCTCTAAAATTAGCACATTCCGCAATAAGATGAGCGTTTTTGCAACCGATTCTGCCGTGGCGAAACGGATTCCCCCTGCTTCGCTTGGGCCCTCCAAGGTGGACTTGCTTGCATTCCTCTTCGTGCCAAAGCCGGGAACGCGGATTCCTTCCTTACGACAAACTGCTTAAATGAGCGAGAAAGACGCTTGCCGGCACGGGAAGCGCGCCCAGCAAAGAAAGTGTGGCGGGATGCTGTACCCGGTCGATCTGGGCAACCTGCACCGACTCGACGATGGCGCCCCCGTCCAGTACGGCAAACCTCTCGCACAACTGCAAAACCGAGATCAGATCGTGCGAGATGTAGAGCAAGGCGGTGCCGTGGCGTCGGCTCAGGCCGCGCAACAATTTGACGATCTCAACCTGGGTAATGGGGTCCAGCGCGCTGGTGGGCTCGTCGGCCAGCAGAATGGCCGGTCGATGCAGCAAGGCCAGCGCGATGAGCGCCCTTTGCGCCTGTCCAACGCTGATCTGCCCCGGCTTGCGGCGCAGGAATTCCTCGTCGCCCGCCGGCAGTTGGACCTCTTCCATCAATTGCCGCAGGCGGCTGTCGAGCGCCGCCCGTCCCCCTGTCTCATGCGCGCGCCACGCATGGTCAAAATGAGAGCGCAAGGAGACCGCCGGGTTCAGTGCGCTCATGGGACTTTGCGGGATCAAGGAAATCCGCTTTCCACGCAGGCGCCTCGCCTCGCCCGCCTGCATGGTCAGCAGATTTTTGCCGTCGATGAGGACTTCACCGCTGGCCTTGCCGCCGCGCCAGGCAAGCAACCCCAGCAGCGCCATCACCAGCGTGGTCTTGCCGGCGCCGCTCGCGCCCACCAACCCCAACGCCTCCCCGGCGCAAAGCTCGAAGGCCACATTCGAGAGGATGCACCGCTCTCCATAGCCGGCCGTCAAACGAACCTTCATCACCGGTTCGCTCATCGTCCGCCTCCCTCCCGCAGCAGGGCGTCGATATTCCAAAATGGCCCCGGCGAGAGAATGGCCGGCTGCACCCCGCGCAATTGCAGCGAAATCGCCTGCAGCGCATTGGGATACAAGAGATAGATGAAGGGCTGCTGGTCGGCGACGATCTGTTGCACCCGGTCCAAGGCCCGCTTGCGGTCCTTATATAAAGGAGTAGATGCCTGCAGTTGCATCTCTTTGTCGATCTCCGCTTCCCACTCCGTTGCCGGAGTCTTTTGCGAGGGATTCCATTGGTGGTTGGGCGACGAGCTTAACCAAAGATTCATCATGGTGCTGGGATCGGCCTCAGCATTGGAGAGCCCCAGCAGGCAGGCTTCATAGTCCTGCTTGTGCATGAGCCGCTCGATCAACGCGGGAAAATCCAGGGAGACCAGCGTAACCTGCATGCCCAGGGCCGCCAGATCCTGCTGAATCAGCGCGGCCATCTTCTGTCGGGCGAGATTGCCCGCGTTGGTCACAATGGAGAACTTCACGGGATGGCCGGCGGAGTCCCACAACTGATTGCCGCTGCGGTGAAACCCAGATGAGGCCAGCAGGCGATTGGCCTCGGCCACGCTCTCCTGCGGAACCTTCAGGCTGTCGTTGTGCCACATCTTGTTGGCCGGTGAGATGAAGCCATAGGCCGGAGTGGCGTGGCCGTCATAGGCGATGCGCGCCAGGTCGGCGCGATGGATGGCCTGTGAAACCGCAACCCGGAAGCCGCGATTCTGAAACCAGGCCTTCTCGTAATCGGGCAGCGCGGCTTGCGACGCTTGATTGAACCAGAGCTGCTCGGTATTGAGCGAGGCGCCAAGATCGCGGGCGGATTGGGGCGACT
The DNA here is from genome assembly GCA_964493705.1 of uncultured Occallatibacter sp. Taxonomy (GTDB): domain Bacteria; phylum Acidobacteriota; class Terriglobia; order Terriglobales; family Acidobacteriaceae; genus Telmatobacter. The sequence continues at coordinate 68,375 of CAZBPD010000019.1, read as the reverse complement.
TTTGCGCCAGCAGGCCAAAGTAGTCGGGTGAGGGACCGTCGATCAGGTCGTATTCCCCACGCAAAAAGAGCGCCATCTCCTGCTCGCGATTATTCAGAATGTCCAGCCGCACGCCGGAGGCATAGGGCAGTTGCACGTTTGCTCCATCCCGGCGCCAGTAATGCGGATTCCTTTTCAAGCGCAGGTATTGGCCGCGCTTGTACTCGTCCACCGTGAAAGGCCCCGCCGTGACCCGGCCTTCACTGGGGCGATTGGCGGGCTCGATGGCGATCTCGTCGAAGATTCTCTCCACTCCAATCACGCGTTTGGGCAGGTGTATGGTCACCGTCAGCTTGTCTGGAGTCTCGATGGTGACGCCGCCGGGAACCAGGAACTCCTCCGCCACCGGGGCCTTGGTTTGCGGGTCAAGCAGACGGCGCAGCGACCAGGCCACGTCGGCCGAGGTGAGGGAACTGCCGTCGGAAAACAGGAGTCCGTTGCGTAGTTTGAAGGTGATCGACGTGCCTTGAGGCGAGATCCGGTAACTCTCCGCCAGTTGCGGATCGAGTTCCTGCGTCTGGCGATTGATTCTCAACAGCACGCCCCCGGTCAGGTAGCGCACAAATTCCGAAGTCTGATCGTCCACCTTGGCCGGATCGAAGGTCTTGGGATCGTAGTGAATCGCCCAGGCAAGTTCGCCCGGCTGACGCCCAGCCGCCTGGCAGAAAGCGGCCACAGGCAAAAACACCGCAAGGCCGGCAACCAGAACGGCATACCGCAATGATTTACAGCGTGGTTCAATAACATGCTTTGTAACAGGGCACGACTTCAGTCGTGCCGCAAGCCGCAGATAAAAATGAGCGGGCTTTAGCCCCTGCACAAGGACGGCCACGCGTCCAAAGATATTTTTGAAAAACGCTCTACGCATTTGTATTCACCTCCGAGGTAAAAGATTCCAGAATCAGCAGTACCACGACCAGCAGCGCGATGGGCAGATACACCCAGTGGGATTGCAACAGCAGGGCGGAGTTATCCAGTTCCAGCAGCATCGCGCCCCACGACGGCAACGGCTCGCCCACACCCAGGCCCAATGCTCCCAAATTCGCTTCGGCAACGATGAAGGCGGGCACGCAGATCAAAAACTGCGGCAGCAGCAGCGGGCGGAGATGCGGAACCAGGTGCAGAGAGATCAGTTGCTGCCTGCGCAGCCCGCAGGCTTGGCCGTAGATCATCCACTCCGCCGCGCGCAGGTTCCTTGCCCCGTGAAAGACGGCCCGCGCGCACGCCGGCCAGCCCAGCACGGCGAGAACCAGAAAAGTAAGGATGGCGGTTTCCGGCGGTGAAGCGGTCAGGGGCAGCAAAGAACGGGCCATCATCAGCAGGAACAGCCAGGGAAGCGTAAGGAAGACGTCGCTCACAAACATCAGGATGGCGGCGATCGCGCGCGGGCTGAAGGCGGCCAGCAATCCAAAACCCGCGGCGATCAGGGTGGTCAGTGCGGCCGCCGCGGTTGCTCCCGCCAATCCGATCAGCAGCGCGCCGGCGACCCGCACCGCGCGGTCCCGGCCCAGTTCGTCGGTTCCTGCCCAGTGCTGCGCTGAGGATGGAACCTGAACCGCATCTCGATCCTGAGTTTTATAGTCCCAGCGCCCCAGCAGCACAATCAGCGCTGCCGCCACAATGAGCATCAAGAGAAGCAGTGCGGAGGCGCGCTTCATCCTGCCGCCTCCAAGGTTGGCGTGCGCATCGAGAAGCTCCCCGCAACTCCCACCACACAGGCCATCAAGAAGCTGACCGCCACCAGCACCGGCATGTCGCGGTTGATCACCGCCGACCACCCAAGCTGGCCGATTCCCGGAACCGTGAAGATCACCTCGATGGGAACCAGGGCGCCCAGCGCGGTGACAATCGACAGCGTCATGAGCGCGCCCAGTTGGCCAGCGATATTGGGCAGGATGTGCATACAAATCAGCGCCCGCGCCGGCATTCCTTGGGCTCTGCCCTGCAGCAGGTGTGGCGAGCGCCAAGCGCCCTCCAGCAGGCTGCGCAGGAATTTGAACTCCCGTGCGCCGATAACCAGCGCCAGCACCGGGACCGGTCCCGGCGTGTCGGAGAGAATGCAGACCGTGGCCATCGCCGCGGAGGGTATGGCCAGCAGAACAGTGAAGGGCAATCCCCACAAAACGCTACCTTGGCGCAGGCTGCTGATGGGCAGAGCAGCGCAGGCGGCCAGCAGCCAGCCAAGCAAGATGCCCTCGGTCAAAAGCAGGGCGGAAACCCGCAGGCGTGCGCCCATCAACTCTGTGACCGGCACATGATATTGCCGCGATTCGCCCAAGTCGCCTCTCAGCCAGTTCTTGACGACGCTCATCATGATCCGGTTGACCGATTGATCCGGGTTGGCCTCCGATTGCATCTCCGCCCGTGCGGTGGTTGCATATTTGGCGTCCATCTCGCGAATATCAGAGAAGTAGCCCGGCGCCAGCCGCACCAGCAGTATGGTTCCCAGCGCCGCAAAAAGAAGCAGGAGCAGCGTACGCCCAGCCCGCATAGCGATGGTCATCGGCAGGCTCACGGCTCCTCCTTGAACGCTTTGCACGCCGCAGCCACGGGGATTGGGAAGGATTCGGACCGGCGGCAGGGTAATTTCTTCCCCTATTTACCCTCATCCTTTCGTCAAGAAAGCTCATTTCTTCAATCCTGTACAGATGCCGTACAGGGGATTTTTCAAAGTCCGGGAGCGAATGCCGGGATCACCGATGAGGTCACCGTCCCTCACTGTGGTTCCCAGTGAGCGGTTAAATGAGTTACCTTTTTTCAATTCTTCCAGAAAGAATGGGGACAAAAGTACTCTATTGGGCTAACTCTGCTCTTGCTTCGGCTTGCTCGGGAAAGTGCGAGCCGTGGGGGCTCTGGGCTAGGCCCGGCCCGCCAGCCATCGAGGGGTATCTTCCCGGATTTTGAGGCAGAATCGGCTGTTGGCTGCGAGGCAGGGCATATGCTACTGTGTGGGTGTCGGTTAAGGTATTTTTGGAAATGGCGGGAACGTTCTAACAGTGGTTCAGATCGCCGCTGCTTGCGTCGGCTGAACGGGACTGGATGCGGTTCGCGGTATTTCAGAAAATGCTCTAGTCTGGACTCAGGTGGGAACATTCTTCGCAGTTCACCGCTTTTTTGAGTCCATTTCCCCCGGTTTTTATTCATCCAATCTCGCGCAGCCTCGGGCAAATACGTGGATACGACCCTCAAGAAGATCGGCAAATACGAGATCTCCGGCATTCTCGGCCGCGGTGGCATGGGTGTGGTTTACCGTGCCGAGGACAAGCGCATCGGCCGCCAGGTGGCGATCAAGACCCTGACCGAGGGCTTTACCGGCCAGCCGGAGATGCTCGAGCGCTTCTATCGCGAGGCCCAGGCGGGCATTCTCCAGCATCCCAATATCGTCATCGTCTACGATCTCGGCGACGAAGACGGTATGCCATTCATCGTGATGGAGTTCGTTGAAGGCGAGCCGCTCGACAAGCTGATCGCCTCTGGCCGCCAACTGGCGCTGATCGACAAACTCACCATTATTGAGCAGGTCTGTTCGGCCCTGGGCTATGCCCATCAGCACGGCGTCATTCATCGCGACATCAAGCCGGCCAATGTGATGGTGCAGTCCAATCCGGTGCACGCCAAGATCGTGGACTTCGGCATCGCCAGGGTGCAGGGATCGACGGGTGGGGCGACCAGCCTGACCCGCACCGGCAACGTCATCGGCTCGCTGCACTATATTGCTCCCGAGCGCCTCAAGGGTCTGGCCTTCGACGGCCGTTCGGATATCTTCGCCACCGGCGTCATGCTCTACTACCTGCTCACCGGCCAGCTCCCCTTTACTGGAGAAGATATTGCGGTCGCCCAGAAGCTGGTGCATGAGCAACATCGCCCGCTCAGCGCCTGGATCACCAATTTCCCCCCCGCGCTGGAGGGGATCATGGACCGCGCCCTGGCCAAGGACCCCGAGGATCGCTACGCCACCGCCGAGGTCTTTGCCGCCGATCTGCACTCCGTCTGCGAGGAGCTGAAAAAGGGCCAGGTCGTCGAACTGTTGACCGACGCCGAGCGCCTGAGCAACGAGGAACAATATGGACGGGCGCGGGAAGTGCTCTTCCAACTGGTCAAGATCGATCCCCAGAACACCAGCGCCCGGCAGTTGTTGAGCAGCGTGCAGCAGAATCTGGCCCGCATGCAGCGCACCGAGCAGATTCGCCAGTTTGTGGCCGAGGCCCAGGAGGCGGTCGCTTCGGCCCGCTTCAAAGAGGCGATTCTAGGCATGGAGCAGGCCATCAAGCTCGACCCCGAGAGCGTCGAGCTGCTGGCCCAGATGGAGGAGATCAAGGAGAAGAAGCGCCGTTACGAGGAGATCGACTCTCTCATGGCGCAGGCCGATGCTCTGCGCGAGCGCGCCGACTACACCGGCGCCTTGCAGGCCGTCGAGAAGGCTCTGACCCTCGACCAGCAGAACTCCGGCATCCGCAAGATCTTCGCCGAACTCTCGCAGCAAGCCAGGCTGGCCGCCAAGCAGGGACAGATTCGCGAAATGCTGGGCAAGGCCAAGCTCGAGATCACCTCCCGCCATTTCACTGCCGCCATTGAGATTCTCCGCGAGGTCAGCCAGATCGACCCCTCTCAGCCGGAGATGGAAAGCCTGATGCAGACCGCGGTCAGCGCCCAGGAGCAGGAGCGCCGCCGCAGAATCATCGAGCAGATCCAGACCGAGATTGAGAACAGCCTGCTGGCCGAGGATTACGAACGCGCCAACGAGCTGATCGAGCGCGCCGTCGAGAAGCTCCCCACCGAGTCCTCTCTGTTGCAGCTCAAGACCCGCATCGCCTTGCAGGTGCGCAAGGAGCGGGAACGCAAGCTGATCGAAGCCACCGCCATCCAGGCCCAGGAGAAGTTCCTGGAATCGCCCGGCGAGGCCCTGCTCATCGTGCAGCGGGCCTTGCAGGAACTGCCCGGCGCCGAGCGCTTGCTGGCTCTCGAAGAGTCCTTGCGTCAGCGTCTCAAGACCGCCGAGAAGGAAGTCGTTCGCGGCCGCTATCTGCGCGAGGCCCAGCAGGCCATCGACCGCAGCGAGTTTGAAAAAGCGATCGAGATCCTCGAATCCTACCAATTGGAGTTTGCCGACGCCGAGGGCGTGGGTGAACTGCTGGAATTTGCCCGCAGCGAACAGGCGCAGAAACTGCGCCGTACCCGTATCGCCGCCGTCGGCACGGAAGCCCGGACGCTGATCCAGCAGGAACGCTTCGATCAGGCCATCGAACTGCTCGAAGCCGCCGCCCGCGAGGTCGCGGATCCTTCCTACGCCAGGCTTCTGGCCGATGCCCGTTCCGGTCGCAAGGAGCTTGCCCGCAAGGCCGAAGCCGTCCTCACCCACATTGCCCGCCTGCGCGAACGCGGACAGGTCGATGAGGCCATCGAACTCTTGCAGGGCCAGCCCTCGGCCTCTGTGCCCGGCTCCCCGCTGCAGGCCATGCTCAACGAGCTGCGCGCCGAGCAGGCCCGCAAACAGGCCCTGGCGCAGGCCATGACCGCCGCCAGCAAGGCTGTCGAGAACGGCGATTTCTTTACCGCGCTGGAGAGCCTGAAGAGTGTTCAGCGGGCTTATGGCGAGGACGCCGAACTGACTCGCGCTCTCGAGGCCATCGCCGCGCGCCGTGTCGAGGTGGCCAACAAATCCCTGGGCGATGCCGTGCAGGCCGCCCGTCAGTCGCTGGCCGCGCAGAATCCGCAGGCCGCCTTGAAGACCCTGCGCGCTGTCGGAGAGCTGGTCGAGTTTGCCGATGAAGCCCATCAATCCGAGTGGCGTCGTCTGGGCGCCGAGGCCGGCAAGCCCATGGCGCGTCGCGGCTCGGGCAATGTCCCCACTCTGCCAGGGCCCGAACAGGCCCGCAACAAATTGTTGATCCCCGTGCTGATTGGCGTGGTTCTGCTGGTCGTTGCAGGGGGAGGATGGTTTTTCCTGCACAATTCGAAAGCTCCCGCGGCGCCGGTGGCTGGCGCTAACACAGCTCCCGTCCTTCCTCCTCCTCCGCCCAGCGGGACCCTGGTCATCACCGGCAACGTGGATGGCGTGGGGGTCTTTGTCGATGGCCCCATCAAGGGCTTTACCCAAAGCGACGGCTCCCTGCAACTGCCGCTCGACCCCGGCAAGCACTCCATTCGCCTGGTGAAGCCGGGGTACGGAGACGATCCCGCCCACGAGGTAACCATCGCCGTCAATACGCAGACGCCGCTGCATTACGCGCTGACCCGTTCCGCCAACGCTCCGCAAGTCGAGATGGACGCCTATCTCACGGTGCACTCGACGCCCGGCGCGCGCGTGAATATCGATCATGCCCTGCAGGGCAAGGCCGACGCCCGCGGCGAGCTCATTCTGCCCGTCAAGCCAGGTGCACGGCAGTTGGAGATCGCCTTGGACGGCTATCAATCCTATAGCCAGTCCTTCAACATCAAGGCCGGGGAGAGAAACACGATTGCGGCCATGCTCTCGCCCATTCCGGTGGCTCCCCGCCCGGTCCAGCCCACGCCCGCGGCGCCCCAGCCGGTGCAGATTCTCTCCCTCTCCGCCACCATGCAGCAGATCGAACAGGGCCAGACCACCACGCTGAACTGGCAGACCGCCAATGCCGCCGAGGTCTCGATTGACCCCGGTTTCGGTCGCGTCGATAACTCCGGCAGAACCGATGTGCGCCCGTCCACCACCACCACCTATCAGCTCACCGCCAGGGGCAACGGGGGAACCCAGCAGCGCGCCATCACTATTGTCGTCGAGCCCAAGCCGGTTGAACATGCGGCTGTACCGCCGCCCGCCATCCGTACCGAGCAACGGCCATCGCTGCCCGATGCGGATAGCCTGAGATCGGCCTTGGGAGCCTACAAGAGCGTCTATGCGCGGGCCTCCGGCAAGAGCACCAAGGATTGTCAGGCTGCTTTCAAGGGATCGTATCAAGGCAGATTGATGGCTTTCGCGCAATGGTGCGACTCGGCCAAGCGGTTCGATGTCAACGACCAATGCAATCAGGTAGGTGGTTCGCCGGATTCCCCCACCCTGGGTTGCTCCGAGACAGCGACCATTTATCCCAAGGATGGCGATCCCCAACCCATCCACTCGCAAAAGACCTTTCACTTTGCCAAGGGTTCGGATGGATCGTGGCAGATCACTGGTTGGTAATAAATCGCTTTTATTCGGCCTCTTATGGATGTGTTTTTTCTCGCTGCGCGGCTTGCGCCGAGGTCGCCGCGGTAGAGGTGAAACTGCTCCGGATGTTATCCGGAACGGTTACAGGGAAACTATATTCCTTTCTAGAATCCTAACCGCGCGATTGGGTTATCGATTAATGGAGCGCGGCCTTCTGGCCGGCTGTCGTGCGGCCGTCCCCTTCCGCGCATGTCCAGGATGAAGGTTCAATTCCTGCGGTTTAGACAAGGGTTCCGTCCAGATCGAACTCCGCCCGAAGCACCGCCGGCGGAGTAGTATCGATCTGCGTTCAAGGCTTTGACGGAGCCACCAAAGCGTTTCCTTCGAGAAGGTTGCCAGGTAGTTGCGAGGCGCTGGGTAGGTAGGTTGCAGGGGCGATATTGAGCGGGCTGTGGGAACCTCTGGTAACAGCAGAATGGGGAACTGGTAACCTTCTCTGCTGCATCCCGTAAAATAATGAATAAAAAAGATTTAGTAGGAACGCCCATAGGGGTGGGAAGATCCTGCGTTGTATCCGATCCTTATTTCATCGGTGTGCAATCCCCCTTTCATCCAAGAGGTCGATTTGAGGTTCGAAAGGCTGATTTCATGTTAGACTCGGCGTGAGCCGTTTTCTACTGTCCCGCGGTCGCAAAGGCATGAAAATTTTAGCTTGACATGCAAAATGGGGCGATGGTAGGCTCCCGAATTGATGTTGGGAATCGGTTTTTTCTTCGGCGTACGAGTGTGTCCTTCGTTCGCCGCGGACGCTGCAAATGTGCCGCCAGGGATATCAGCCTCCGGAGTAAGCAGTAGATTAGGTGTCGCCTAGGAAGGCTGAACCTTGGAGAAAGTCGAGAGACTTTGCCCATGTACGCTGATGCGAAGCGGGTTTTTGGTAAAAGCCCGATTTTTTTCCCCGCAATCTCGTTGATTAACATTCTGTTGAACCAAATGAAGTGTAGATCTTCTATCCTTGCCGCTCTGACGGAATCGCAGCGTCGCGTGCGTCAGCGGACGGAGATCTCTTCTCGGTTATCGGTTACGGGCCAGGGGTCCGCAGCCGAGATCGCCTTTTGTGCCCGGTAGGCCAAAAGCAGGCAGTTTTCCATGCAGATTGGTATTGTTCCAGCAGAAAGCCCTATTCAACAATGCGGTTGCAGGCAACAATTGACCGCTGAGTGCTGCACAACTTCAGATTGACACGGAGCCAGCCCAAATGAGAATCACCGCGTTCCAGCCCACACGCTGCATTCGCTCTCTCGCCGCCACACTGCGCAACTCCTCGCGCTTTTATCTGCTGTGTGCCCTGCTTTTCGCATGCGTCTTGCCTGCGTTTGCTGTGCCTCCGTCGGCGAATGTGCAGTTGGTGCCCACTATCCGCACCGTGGCGGCATCGTTGAATAACCCGCAAGGGTTAGCCGTGGATTCCTGGGGCAATCTCTATATCGCGGTGACGGGCAGCAATATTGTCGTCAAGATGGCCCCCAACGGGACCGTCACCAGGGTGGCCGGCGGCGGAGCGAATCCTTTACTCAGTTACTCCGGGCCCGCGACCAGTGCGGCACTGATCAACCCCACGGGTGTGGCCGTGGACGCTTCCGGCAATCTCTATATCTCCGACTCCGGCAATAACGTCATCCGCGAGGTGAGCAGTGGCAATATGACCACCGTGGCGGCGACCCTGTCGGGAGGCGTTGGCGTGTTGAGCAACCCGCAGGGGATCGCCGTGGACACCGCCGGCAACCTCTACATTGCCGATTCGGGCAACGAAGTCGTCGAGGAGATTCCTGCCGCCAGTCACACCACTCTCTCGATCGTGGCGGGCACGGGAACAGCAGGTGGCACCAGTGGCGATGGGGGCCTCGCGACCAGTGCGACACTGCACAATCCAGAGGCTGTGGCCGTCGATGGTTCCGGCAACCTCTACATTGCGGATTCCTACAATAACGTCATTCGCGTGGTCAGCGGCGGCAACATCAACACGGTTGCCGCCACCAGCGGCCAGTTGTTCAATCCCGCCGGCGTGGCCGTGGATGTCTTCGGCAACCTCTACATCGCGGATACCAGTCATCGCCTTGTCAAGGAGGTCAGCGGCGGCGTCCTCACTACCGTGGCCGGTAATGGGACCAATGCCTCCGCCGGTGACGGTGGGATCGCGACCCTCGCGGAACTGAATCCGCAAACCGTCGCGGTGGACGCGGCGGGTAATCTCTACGCCGCCGATGCGGCAGGCGGTTCCATTCGCGCGGTCAGCCCGATCAATGCTTCGGTCACCAGCAGCGCCGTCACCTTCCCGGCGACGGCAGTCAATTCTCTGACCGGCACCACGATGAATGTGTACATCGAGACCACGGCGACCGTGGGCCTGACCAGCATTAGCGCGCCCGCTTCGCAGGGCGCCAAGCAGGAGTTCACGGTGGGGACTGTTACCGGCTGCACCCTCGGCGCCAGCAACAACCCATTCACCGTCTGCACCGTGCCGATTACCTTCAAGCCCGGCTATCCTGGCCAGCGCCAGGTTGCGTTGCAGGTGGTCACCAGCACAGGGAGTGCGAGCTACGGCCTGATCGGCACCGGCACTGGACCCAATGTCGGGTTTACCCCCGGTACCATTTCCACTGAGCCGACCGGCTCTGCATTGTCCGGCGCGGGTTTTGTTGTCGTGGATGCGGCGGGCAATCTTTATATTGCGGATACCTCCAATAATGTAGTTCGCAAGGTGACACCGGGGGGCGTTATGTCCACGGTGGCGGGCACTGGAACGCCAGGTTCTATCGGCGACGGCGGGCTCGCAACCGCTGCGCAGTTGAACAGCCCCAATGGCCTGGCGTTGGACGCCGCCGGTAACCTCTACATCGCCGATTTGAGCAATTATGCCATCCGTAAGGTGGATGTGAATGGCTATATCACCACGGTAGCGGGCGCTTTAGGAACTCAAGGGAACAATACCGGCGACAACGGAGCCGCGACCAGCGCGACGCTCTTCGACCCCACCGGTATCGCTGTGGATGTCTACGGCAATCTCTACATCACCGATCTTCTCAAGAATGTGGTCCGCAAGGTGAGCCCGAACGGCATCATCGCCACGGTGGCCGGTATCAATGGATCGTCCAGTTACACCGGGGATAACGGTCCCGCGACCAGCGCGACGTTGAAAGGACCCTATACTGTAGCCTTTGACGCCGCCGGCAATATGTACATCGCGGACGGTCGCAATAATGTGATTCGAAAGGTGGACACCAACGGCGTCATCACCACTTATGCGGGCACTGGAGCCGTAGGCTACACCGGTGACGGAACCGCGGCGACCGGCGCCACCCTGAGCCATCCTCAGGGTGTTGTCATGGACGCATCGGGCAACCTCTACATCTCGGATTCGGACAACAATGCGGTGCGCAAGGTGAACGCGGCCGGGATTATCACTACGGTGGCGGGTGGTGGAAGCAATGCCACTCTCACCTTCACCGGAGCCGCGACCGGCGCGGTGCTGAACGTACCCTACGGTCTTGCCTTGGACGCCTCCGGCAACCTCTACATCTCCGATTTTTCCAACAACATCGTCCGCGAGGACGCCGTGGGCACGGCGCCCACCCTGACCTTTGCCAACACCAAGGCAACCCAGCAGAGCAGCGACAGCCCGCAGACGGTCACCGTGCAGAACATCGGCAACGCGGTGCTGAACTTCTCCGCCGTGGCCTATCCCCTGGACTACCCGGAGGGAACCGCCGGCACCGACTGCACCTCGTCGACCAATCTGTCGGCAAGTGGTGTCTGCACGCTGACCATCGACTTCATTCCCCAGTCGGGCGGCCTGCTCAGTGAGCAGGTAGCGGTCACCGACAATGCGCTGAATGTCGCTGCCTCGCAGCAAGCCGTTCCCGTGAGTGGAACCGGTTTAACAGCCCCGACAACGATTGGCTTGACCACCTCTTCAGCCAGCGTCGCGGTCAACACCCAGCTTAGGTTTACGGCCTCGATTACCAGTCCGGTGCTGAGCCTCACGCCGGTGGGCAAGGTGGCATTTGTTGCCACCGGCAGCGGAGCCCCGATAACGCTCTGCGCCGCGGTTTCGGTGAATGCGAGCGGCGTGGCGCAATGCCTGACTTCCGTTCTGCCGCAGGGTTCCTACACGGTTTCCGCCACCTACTCGGGCGACAAGTACTATCTTGCCGCCGCTCCGGGTACGGTTGGTCAAACGGTAACGGCGCAAGTGGCCACCATCGGAGTCAGCAGTCCTGGCCCTGCGAATCTCAACACCAGCGTGACTCTTACCGCGCAGCTCACCGGCACGCTTGCTCCGGTAATTCCCAGTGGGACCGTGACCTTCACGATTAACGGCGGATCGCTCAGCGATTGTCCGCCGGTCACAGTAACCTCCGGCGGCAGTGCAACCTGCACAACATCCAAGCTGGTGGCCCCTTCCGATTCGATTTCGGTCAGTTATACGGGTGACAGCAACTTCACGGTGGCCGCGCCGGGCACCATGACCCAGGTAATCAATGCGCTCACACCCACCATCACCGTCACCAGCCCGGGCGCCGCGAATCTCAACACCAGCGTGACCCTTACCGCGCAGTTGGCGGGCGCCACGCTCTCGCCGGTGAATCCCACAGGTACGGTGGTCTTCAAGGCGGGGGGAACCACAATTACCGGTTGCTCCGCGCAACCGGTGAGCGCCACAGGTCAGGCGACCTGCTCGACTTCATCGTTGGTTGCTCCGTCGGATTCGATCTCTGTCCTCTATACGTCGGGCGACAGCAACTTCGTCGGTGGCGCATCGAATACGATGACCAAGACGATCAACGCTCTCACGCCCACGATTGGCGTTTCCAGTCCGGGCGCATCGTTGGTCGACGCCTCGGTGACCTTCACCGCGCAGCTTGCCGGCGCAGCCTTCACCCCGGTCGTTCCTTCTGGCACGGTGAACTTCACCGCCAACGGAACCACCATCACCGGGTGCGGCGCAAAGGCGATTAGCGCCTCCGGTGCGGCAACCTGCTCGACCGCGTCGCTCATAGCTCCATCCGATGCGATTTCCGTGACCTACTCGAACGACGTCAACTTCACCGTGGCCGCGGCGGGCACGATGACCCAGACCGTCAATGCACTCACCCCCACGCTCAGCCTGACGCCAACGCCATCGAGCAGCACCAACGTTGGATCTTCGGTGACTTTCACCGCGCAGCTCTCCGGGACGCTCACCCCGGTTCTTCCCACCGGCAAGGTGGCCTTCACCATCAACGGAGTCGCCAACAGCGATTGCCCAACGGTTACGGTATCCTCCGGCGGCAGCGCGACGTGTACTACGGCCTCGCTGCTGGCGCCCGCCGACGTCATCGTTGCTACCTATAGCAACGACGTGAACTATGTGGTCGCCGCGCCGGTTACGGTCACCCAGAACCTGAGCAAGGTGGCGGCCAAGACCGTGCTTACGGCCTCCGCTGCTTCCGTGAATCAGACGGTGACACTCTCGGCTCAGGTGACCCCGCCAACGGGCGCTGGAATCGAGGTTCTGCCCACGGGAACCGTGACGTTCATGCAGGGAGCAACCACCCTATGCAGCGCCGCGGCAGTCAATCCGGCTACTGGCCTGGCCACATGCAACTATGTCTTCAATAGCTACTCGGCCGGCTTGCCGCTGACCGCGACCTACAGCGGCGACCAGAACTTTGCCGCCGGAACGGGCGGATCGTACTCCGAAGCCGTGGCCACCACCGGAACGACCACCACCAACGTGCCTTCTGCCAACCCCTCGACGGTCAACCAGGCGGTGACCTTCACCGCGACGGTGACGCCCAATTACACCGCGGGCACCGCCAAGCCGACCGGGACCGTGGCCTTTGTGAATACAACAACATCGACAACGCTCTGCGCCGCCGCACCCTTGGGCAGCAATGGCACTGCGACCTGCGTCTATCCGTTCACGGTGTCAGGTAACGACAACATCGTGGCTACCTATACCACGGGCGACAGCAATTTCAGCGGCAGTGTCGCGGCCACCGTGCCTCAGGGAGTGGGCGACGCGGCCACCTCGGTCGGCCTGGTTTCATCGACCACCACCCCGACAGTGAACCAGACAGTAATCTTTACCGCGACTATCAATACCACCGGCGTCGGTACGGCAATTCCCTCGGGAACGGTGACCTTCTTCGATGGCGCTGCGACCCTCTGCACCAGGATCGTGGCCGGCAATGGCAGCGTGCCGGTATGCGCGGTTCCCCTCTTCTCGGCGGCTACCCATCCCATCACCGCTACCTATAGTGGCGACGGAAACTTTACCAGCAATACCTCGACGATCACCAGCGAGTTTGTTACCGCAACCGGGACGAACACAGCTTTGGCAACGCCCTCGCCCTCGCCTTCGACCGTGAACCAGCCGGTGACCTTCACCGCTACGGTTACGCCGACCATCGCGCCCTTTAGCGGCTCGACGGCTCCTACCGGTACTGTGGCCTTCACGTATACGACGGCTACCATCACCACACCGGTGATTTTGTGCGCGGCTTCCAATGTAACCACCGTGGGGTTGGTTTCCACCGCGACCTGCACGGCTCCGCTGCCTGCGGTCGGTACGTACACCATTGCTGCGAACTACACTTCCGGCGACAAGAACTTCAGCGCCAGCAACGGGACAACCTCGCAGACGGTCAATCAGACCTCCGTGGGCGTAGTTTTGACGCCCACGCCGGCTGCCTCGACGGTCAATCAATCGGTCAGCTTTACCGCGGTCGTTACGCCGACCATTACCGGGACATTGCCGACGGGAACGGTGACCTTCACCGATACCCTCACCAGCACCACCCTGTGCACTCAGACGGTGAGCGCTACGGGGACGGTTCCGGCCTGCGTAGCTACTTTCCCGACCGCGGCTACACACACCGTGACCGCGACCTATAGCGGCGACAGCAACTACCCGACCAAGACTTCCAACATCGTGAGCCAGATCGTCAGCAAGACCACGACAGGGACGGCAGTGGCCGCCATGCCTGCGTCTTCGGTTGTCAACCAGTCGGTGCTCTTTACGGCAACCGTAACGCCCTCGGTAGCGCCGTTTACCGGATCGACGAACCCCACAGGCACGGTGGCCATCAGCTATACGATCGGCGCCGGTTCGCCGGTAGCTCTCTGCACCACCCCATCGGTCTCCACGGTGGGCACCATCACCACGGGTTCCTGCTCGGCTCCGCTGCCCACGGCCGCGGCCTACACCATCTCGGCGGCCTATGCCGGGGACACGAATTTTGGGAACAGCACCGGTACCGCACCGCAGACCGTCAACAAGCCCACGACCTCGACGATGGTCTCCGGCTCGCCCAATCCTTCCACCGTCAACCAGTCGGTGACCTTCACCGCGACCGTTGTTTCTTCCAGCACGGGCGCAACCAATCCCACCGGCACCATGGCCTTCAGCTATGTACTGAACAGCGGCTCGCCGGTTACGATGTGCGCTTCCGCTCCGGTGACCGCCGCAACCGGCGTTGCAACCTGCACGGCATCACTGCCCACCAACGGCAGCTACACCGTCTCGGCGGTCTATGGCGGAGATCAGAACTTCATTACCAGCACCGGGACGACGAATCAGACAGTAGGGTATGCACCCAACACCACCACGGTTGTCGGGCCCTCCACCGCTCCTACGGTGAACCAGCCTGCGACCTTCAAGGCGACGATTACGCCGACGATCTCCGGTTCGACGAATCCAACCGGAACCGTAACCTTCAGCTATACGTCTACCGGGGTAACGACGCCGGTCAACCTGTGCGCCCCCGTGACGGTCAGCACCACGGCCTCGGTCACCACCGCGCAATGCACCTCTGCATTGCCCGCGACGGGATCGTATACCGTCACCGCTACCTATAACGGGGATAACAACTTTGCCACGAGTAGCGGAACAACACCGGAGACCGTCTCCAAGACGGCTACAGGGGTTGGTTTATCCTCTGTCCCGACGGCCTCCTCGGTCAACCAGGTGGTGAGCTACACTGCGGTCATTAATCCCGCTTATACCGGCACCCTGCCGACGGGAACCGTGACCTTTACCGATACCCTGTCCAGCACGACGATGTGCATCTTGACGGTGAGTGCTACCGGAACCGTTCCGGCGTGCAATTATGCCTTCCCCACCGCCGCAACCCACACCGTTACCGCGACCTATAGTGGAGACGGCAACTTCCTTACCTTCACCACCAGTGCGCTGGGTATCGTCGTCAGCAAGCCCACGCCGACGACCACGGTCTCCGCATCGCCTTCTCCCTCCACCGCTAACCAGACGGTGACCTTTACGGCAATCGTCACTCCCACCCTCGCCGGTACGAATCCAACCGGAACCGCGGCCATCAGCTATACCATCGGCGGCGGCGCACCTGTGGCTCTTTGCACTACCGGTTCGCTGGCTACGGTCAGCACCATCACTTCCGCCTCCTGCTCGGCGCCTCTGCCGGGGGTTGGTGTGTACACCATCACGGCGGTGTACGCCGGGGACGCGAACTTCGCAACGAGTACCAGCGCCGGCACGGCGCAAACCGTGAATAAGCAGAGTTTGGCGGTGGGTGTAACCTCCTCGCAAAGTGCGCCGGTGGTCAACCAGCCCGTGGTCTTCACGGCCACCCTGACGCCCACCATCACCGGCACGATTCTGCCTACCGGCGGTACGGTGACCTTCACCGATACCTCGACGGCGACCACGTTATGCAGCGCCGAACCGGTCACCGCGGGCGTAGTGCAGACTTGTTCCTATGCCTTCTCGACGGCTGGCACTCACACCATCTCCGCTGTTTATAGCGGCGATACGAACTATGCCTCATCGACGTCGAGCCTCTTCACTCAGGTCGTCACTCCTCTGGCTACGACATCGGTGACGGTGAGTTCCTCGTTGCCGGTGAGCGTTGCGACGCAGGCAGTCACCTTTACCGCTCTGGTAACGCCGCAAATCACCGGGGTAGCAGTACCCACCGGCTCGGTAACCTTCACGTCCACCGACGCGTCGGGCGACAAGATTGTGACCTTGACAGCGACTTGCGCCGCAGCCCAGGTGAGCTCGATCTCCTCCGGAGCCAATAAGGGAAGCGCTACCGCATCTTGCACGGCGACCTTCCCCAGCACGATTCCCGTTGGCTCCAGCAGCCAGACCATTACGGCTACCTACTCGGGCGATGGGAATTTCGTTGGTTCCACCAATGCGCTGGCGCCTGCGCAAACGGTGCAGAACTTCAGCGTCGCCAATCTGGCAACCGCAACGGGTGGCACTGCACTGCCCGCCGGTGCCGCATCCAACGCGATCTTTGTGACCCAGGGATCGACCAACCTCAGCGATCCCCTCAGTCCCTCCACGGTCAAGGTGGTTGTGACCTCTTCGGGCGGCTATACCGATACGTTGAATGTTGTTTGCTCGGTTACCGCGCTGTCGGCCTCCGGTCTTTCGGCGAACGCTTCGGTTATCGACCCCTCCTGCAAACTCTCGGCGGCAACCATGCCGGGCGCCAACGGGACGCAAACCCTGACCTATACCATCGCTGCTTCGTCTCAGGCCGCGGTCGGGTCCTACGCAGTGGCCTTTACGGCGACCGACAAGAGCAACCCAGCACTCTCGCAGATAACAAAGCCATTGACTGTCTATGTGGTTGCGCAATCGGCATCGCTGAGTCTGGCGCAGGGAGCCACCGGTACTGCAGGCAGCGTGGTCTTCAATACGGCGACGCCACCCTCGGGCACCGCGCCAACCACGTTTGTTTCGATTGCCTGCACCATCATTTCACCGGTTCCCACCTCGGGCGGCGTCACCTGCTCCACGACCGACGCATTGCCGCTTCAGGTTACGGGGTTGTTGACCACCGTCCCGATTACCATCACACCCTCGGGATCGGTTGCTCAACTCAATCGGACAAGCACCATCTATGCCGCGGCGTTCTTGGGCCTGCCTCTCTTTGCTCTTGTGGGTTGGTTTGGCAGCAGAAAGTCGCCGCGTAAGAACCTCTTCAGATTCCTCGGTATGATTGTGCTGTTGGTTGGCTTGTCCTTCACCAGCGGATGCGCCGGGGGTGGCTTTACCCAGCCTCCCACGCCGACTGCAAACGGTATTGGGCCGGGGACCTATGTCGTGCAAGTCGTCGCAACAGATCAGGCAGGCCAGAAGTACTATGCGGTGATTCCTTTGGTTATCAGCGCGATCTAAGTACGCGGGGAAGTGGTGTTGTCCTCGGTATACCGTCAACGTTCACGATTTGCGCAGATTGCGCAGGGGAGAATTTGTGAAAGCCAAAGCACTGTTGCTCTTCGTTTCGTTTGTATGCGCGCCGGCCCTCTACTCGTTCGGGCAGGTCAATTGCCTGACTTCGACCAAACTGGTCTGCCAGTTTCCATTCAACGCCCAGTCCTTGGGCGAGTTCGCGGGTGGAAGTCAAGGCCTCACCGCACTGGCGGCAGAAGCGCAGGTCGTGGCTAAGCCCATTAACGCTTCGATCGCCACACAATTGGCTCAGCTTCCCATCCCCAGCGCCACAGTGGGCATCGTTTCCCTTCGCAAGAAGGGAAGCGATGTCGGTGTCCCCTTTCAGAATCTCGGACCGGTCCTGACCGACCGCCCAGACACCGTGGGCAAGGGACATCTCTTCGCCGGCTTCAGCTATCAGCACTTCAATTTCACCTCGCTCGATGGGCAGAGCTTGAGCAATCTCCCCATGGGCTTCTCGTATAGCAATGCCGGCAATACCGTGCAGTTCTTCGATTCTCTCAAGAACAATGTGAGCTTCCAGCTCGATCAGTATGTCGCTCTGGTGACCTATGGATTTACCAAGAGGACCGATGTATCCCTGGTTGTTCCTTTCAACTCGGTCAACCTGGCGGTGACGACGAGCGGTTTCACCGGCTACCAATACACCAACGCCACCCAGACCTACGGTCAGGTTGTTCCCGCGCAATCCACTGTGGTCACCGGCGGGTCGGCCAGCGGCGTCGGCGATGTCACCGTCATTGTCAAACAAATGCTGATCGGCGGAGACGGCAGCCGTGGTGCGGTTGCGGCCGGCGCTTCGCTGCGCTTTCACAACGGCGATGCTCTCAACTACATGGGATCGGGAGCCTACGGCGGCAATGTCTACGGCCTCTTTGAATACAGGGCGCGCGTAGCTCCGCACGTCAAGGTGAGCTACCAGAATAACGGGACTTCGCAGGTGATGGATCTGACCAAGAACTCCTATCTCCGCTTGCCCGGCGGCCTGCAATACGACGCGGGCTTCGACACCAAGGTGAACCGCCACTTGACCCTGGCCATCGATTTTCTGGGAAATCAGTTCGACAATGCCCCGGCTTTCAATGTCAACCCCACCGGAACCGTTCTGCCTCTTGGTCCGGGTGGAACGGCAGCGCCCGTTCAGTCGATGGTGAGCATCACGCCTCTGAACAGCACCTATTCGACGATCAACTTCAGCGGCGGCGTGAAATGGTCTCCCTTCCCGCATTTTCTTATCTACGGCAACGTGCTGACCCAGCTCAATAACGTCGGCTTGAAGAGCAATCCGGTGCCGCTGGTAGGCATTGCCTATAATTTCAAGGCGCATTGATCGGCGCAAGCAGGGAGTTAACCCCGCAACATAGTTGCAACGAAGCGAAAAAAGAGGATGGGCGGATCTTCCGCCCATCCTCTTTTTTCTGCCTCTGTCCGCCTATCCGAGCAGTGGTTGGAATATCGATGCTGTGCTTTGCCCAAGCAATTTGTACCAATCGACCGGAACTGTTCAGGCGGTCTGGAACTGCAAGAGCAGGCAGGTGATGTTGTCGACGCCGCCGCGCTGTTTGGCGATGGCGATCAGGCTGGCGCAGGCGGATTCAAAGGGCGTTGTGCCGATCACAGTGGCGATCTCGTCCTGCAAAAGGTAGCGGGTCAGACCGTCGGTGGTGATGAGGATGGTCATGCCGGGCTCAAGATCGACAGCATAGAAATCCGGATTGATCTCCGGGGCCACACCCACCGCTCGGCAGATCACCGACTCCATGCCTTGCAGGTCGGCGTTATGCGCATTCTCCACGGTCAGAGTGCCGTTGCGGATCAACTCGTTCAGGTACGAGTGATCGACGGTAAGCTGGGCGCATTGCTCATTGCGCAGGACATAGGCGCGGCTGTCGCCCACATTGCCCACGATGAGCTTGTTGCCGTCGAGCGCGGCGGCCACGGCCGTCGTTCCCATCCCTTTGTGCTGGGGAATCTGCCCGTACTCCCACACATCGCGATTGGCTTCCTGGATGGCGTGCAGCAAACGGGCACTCACCGAGTTGCCGGAGTAGGCAGTCTCAAGAAACGAGGTGATCAGCGCCGTCACGGCGCGGGAGCTGGCCACTTCGCCGCTGGCCATTCCCCCCATTCCGTCACAGACAACAAAGATCCCGTGTCCATCGTGGTAGCCGAAGTAGTCTTCGTTGTTGGTGCGAACGCAGCCCATGTCGGTCAACGCCGAGACCAGGATGCGCAGCGGCGCGGGCGCTGCAGGCGGCAGCGTAACCTCCGCGGCGCGAGGCGCCAAAGGTGGCGGAGGCGCTTCCAGCAGTTGCTCCAGAACCGACAGCTCCAAGGTTGGATGGAGGGGTGGGGCAGCCAGTTCCGGCTCGGGAGGAGTCTCGACAGCCGACTCCGAATCGGTGGCTAGATCGGCCACCAACTCCGGTTCTGGAGCGGCTTCCTCGATCGACTCCGGCTCGGGAGCAGAGTCGTCGCGCAAATCGAGATCGGAGGCAGTCTCGTCGCTTGCCTCCGGCTCGGGGGTTATCTCTGGCAGTTCTGCATCCGCAGCGGAATCAGGCTCAGCCGTCTCGGCAGGTGCGGCAGCCGGCGACTCTTCGAGTTCGTCTGGTTGCACCTCGGACTGCGCCGCAGCCGAAGCCTCGGGTTGAGATTCCGAGGGCTCCGCAAATGCAACGGGAGACTGCGATTGCAACGGCGAATTAACCGAATCAATAGACTCGGGACCGGGGAGGGAAGCTTCGCTCATAGTCGTGCCTCTCGATTCGAGCATCTCAGAGAATGCGTAAGCCGATGGCGTACCGTCAGAGCCGTCGATCCATGCTGATCGCACCGGCTTGATGTTCTCGCTACGGTCTAAGAGATTCCTGAAATGTTGTAAAGCTGCACCGTTATTGCTGCTTACCGCGGGACCACGCATGATTCTCAGACGAACTGGCAATACGGCCGGATCTCAGCGCGCGACAACCGAGACGCAGTGAAATCCCCGCATGAACTCTGGATTCAGGAGTGCGGCCCCAGGTCCCGAGGCGTCGAAGAGCACGATCTCGGGGGGTTGGTTGTTGAAGCTGAAGAAAAACTTGAGCCGGTTGGGAGCGACCTGCGGAGCCGCAAAGCCGAAGTGGAAGACAGCCCACGGCCCAGTCATGACCGGCGCGGTGTTTTTCTGCGTGTTGAGCGTGATCCGGCTCGATGGCTGCGAGACCCAGTGGAAGGAGGCGTTCTGCCCGCCTGTCTTGATCTGCTTGCCGTCGATGTTGAGTTCGGCCTCGGCGCCCGACTTGACCTCGGTGAGCGAGAAGTCCAGCGAGGGCTGATTGCCGCCGGCAGGGAAGAGATTCGTCGAGATCTTTTGCGCGCTGTTGAGGAAGGAGAGAAAAGCGGGATTGATTCTGACCACCGATCCCGGCGCCGCCATATATTGCGAACCCTGCTGCACGATCAGCGTGCGCAGCGAGGCGTTGTAGAACTGGCTGAACGATCCCTGACCGGGCGAGAAGACCTGCGCTACCTCTTCCGTCGTCGCTTCTTGTGCGGCTTGGGGATTGAAGGGGAATTTGGCCATCAGCGGCGCAATCTGACTGCAGAAGTTTCTCGCCGCACCGCCCGCTGCCTGAGCCGGCGCCTGCGCAGCCAGATTCTTGGTCGAGACAATGGGCGCTTCCAGCAGTGCATAGCTGGTCTTGTCCATGCCGCCGGCCTGATCCGGAACAAAGCCGTTGCGCAGATTCTCGGCAGCCTGCTCGGCCAGAATGGCCGCCTGCAAGATGGGTGCGGCGGCATTGGGATCGGTGGCCGCGGTGGGGCTGACGGTCATGTTTTTGACCGCCCCCTCCAGCCCTTGCAATGCCTGGATATAACCCTGGTTGGACGTGCCGATCAGGCGGCTATCGGGGCTGGTGGGCGGAACGACGGCCTGCGGCGCCTGGAAGGCGGTAGCGATCTCCGGCGCGGCCACTCCGGTGTTCGTCGAGATCAGTGAGAAAAGCTCCAGCATCGCCGAGGTGTTCGAGTCCAGCGCGCTGAGTTTCATCCCAGCCTCGGGGAAGTTCTTGTAGGCCACGAACTGCGCCCGGTTGAGGTAGGTTCTCCAGGTCTGCACGTAGTCGGTGAAATAGGCGCTGCGCAGTTGCGTAGAGAGCGCCGCACGATCGATGGGCGCGGCATTGGAGGGCCCCAGCACCCATTCTTCGCCGCGGAAATAGGGGTCGGGATGCAGGATGGCGTCTTGCATGAAGGCGAATCCATCTTTGCTGAAGGCGCCCTGAATCGCGTAGCCATCCACAATGTACTGCACCGAGCCGGGATACTTGCTGTTGAAGTCGAATCCCGGAACCTTGCGATTGGCCGCCGCCAACATGCTCTGATACACATGCTGGAAGCCCTGGAATCCGTTCAGGTACAGCCGCGTGCGCGCCACCAACGGCTCATTGATGCCGCCCCCGGCGCGGGCCATGCAGGAGCCGGGTGCAGCAATAAGTTTGGCGTAGAAGTCGAATTGCGCCTTGGCCAACTGGGCGACGGCGGGGTCGGGTGAGGCCGTGCCTTGCCACTCCGTCAGCAGCGCGGGCGAGAGGAATTCGGCGGTATCCTGCGGTGTATCCGGATTGGGATTGCTGACGGTGATGAGATAAGCCTTGAGCGGCCGGTAGGTGGCGCTGTAATCGGATTCCGGCGAGGGCGCGGCGGGTAGCGCGCGCAGCTTGTTGAGGATGTTCTCCTGCGTGGGCGCAAGTAGCAGGCTGCGGAACTTGCTGGAATAGGCCTGGCAGGCGACAGGATAGAGCGCCTCGCCGCGATAGAGGCCCATGCGATCCAGCACCGGCGGGCCGTCCACACGATAGCTGTCGAGCTCGTCGAGTACGGCGCGCAGTTTGTCCAGCGTCTCCAGATCGCCGCGCGCCGCCAGTGCGCCCGAGGAGACCGGAGAAATCTGTGTCGCGGCGGCGGTAGCCACGCGCTCTTCGAGATCGCGATTCTTGAAGAAGGAAATGGTAGCGAAAAGCAGTACGGTCAGAATCGCAACGCTGGCGCAGATCAGCAGCACGCGGCGCAAAATGTTGGTGCGGGTGCTGGAGCGGCTGGTCTCCAGCGCGGATTTATCGGCCAGCAGAATCTTGGCGAAGAGGTGCGGCAGAAAGACCCACTGCGGAACCTTGCGCGAGCCTCCGCGGCGGAAGCTGGGCGTCGGCGCGGGCTGATTTTGCGCCCCGGCCAGGGAGAAGATGCGCGTCGCTCCGGCATCCATGGCAGGAGCAATCGGCTGTTGCTGCGCCGGCCCGACATCGAGAATGTCTTCGACCATGTGGGCGCGCATGCCGGCAAAAAAGAAGCCGCGCAAGAAGGGATTGACGCCGATCTGGCTGGGCCGCGCCACTTCCATCAAAAAGGAGACGATGCCGGTGCGCAGTTTGCGCAGGTCGCGGGGAAATTCGTAAGCCCGCGCCAGTTCCTGCAATTCGCCGCCGCGCGAGAGCAGCTCCAGGCGGAACTCGCCCAGCGCGTAGAGCAGGCGATCGAAGTGCGCGGCCAGCGCTGCGGTGGCCTGTTCGGAGTAGAGACCGGAGTCTGCGCCCAGCGAAGAGAGCAGAGCACCCATGGGGAACTTGACCTCTTCTTCGCTCAGCCGGCCCATGTATTCGGCAAAGGGGCCGATGTTGTCCAGCTTGGTAAAGAGCACGTAGACGGGCAGGGAGATGCCCAGCGTCTGCGAGAGCTGGCGCAGCCGTTCGTTTAGCATCTGTGCAAGAGCACGGATCTGCTCGGCGGTATGGGGCGCAAGAATGCGCTCGATGCTGACGCACAGCACCACGGCGCGGGCGGGCAGGCGGGTGTCTTTGGAGAAGACCGAGCCCAGCCGTGCCGGCAGTGTGCCCTTGATCAGCCGCTGCCACAAGGCGGGCTGGCGCAGCAGTGCGCCGCCGGCTTCGGCGAGAACGGCGTTGCCCGCCAGCCAGATGTTCGCCAGCCGGGTGGGGGCGATGCTCTGATCGCGATAGACGGCGCCGGCGATCAACTCCGGGTCCAGCCCCGATTGCAACACGGTCTGCGTCTTGGCCGAGTTCTCGTCGCCGATCACATAGATCAGCGGCAGCGAGGCCAGCGACTTCACACCGGCGCGCCCGGCATTGTGGATCTTGGCATTGGCGTCGCGCAGCAGCGCGTGCAGGTTCTGCGCGTCCGGGGAGTCGCCCACGTCGCCGCCTGCATCCTTGTTCAGCTTGTAGAGATACCACAGCGCAAAGCCCGTCGCCAGCGCCCCCAGCAGGCCGAGAATGAAGATGAAGAGGAACAGCCGCAGACCTTCAAAATGAAGAGCGAAGCCGCCCACGATCACCAGCGTGAGATAGACCAGGAAGATAAGGATTCCGATGACGAACCGTTTCATAGGAAGAACTCCGCGGTGCTCGGCGTCTGGCAGGACGCGGTCGTGAAGCCGGGTTGTGCGTTGTTCTGGGCCGTGGTGGGGATGCCTTGTCCCAGTAGCAGTATGTATCCGATGTACGCCAGCAGGGTGAAGACCGCCAGCAGCAGAGCGGTGACCGCCAGGCCGCGCACCCAGGGATCGCGCTTGGGCTTGGGCGGCGCCGCCGGGGTTTCATTGGCGCGGAAGAGTTGATAGCCGCCGCGAATGGACTCGATCTTGTCGCGAATGCGGCGCAGGATGGTCTGAATCTCGGTGGCGTCGCCGAAGGCAAAGCGTCCGCGGTAGCCCAGCAGCAGGCACATGGCGTGCAGTTCCAGCACGTCGGCCACTTCGGCGGAGTGGGCGCGGTTGAGCAGGTCGGTCAGATTGCGGAAGAAGTATTCGCCGGCAAAGTGGCCGCCGAACATCTCTTCCTGCAAGGGCCGCCGCGACCAGTCGGCGAAGGCCGGGTCTTTGGAGTTCAGCACGCTCTCGTCGAGAAAGCCGATGATGGCGTAGATGGCCATCTTCGAGGCTTCGTCGCTATAGCCCAGCGCCGAGGATTCTTTCACCGCGGCCGAGATCATCTTGCGCAGCATGGCGCGGAAGGAGTCGGCATTCTCCACCCGCTGCACCTGAAAGCGGGTGCGCAAGATGACCGTGAAGACCTCCTGAAACGCCAGCGACAGGTTGTTGGTCCTGGTCTGTTGCGGTACGGCCGGAGAGGATGTCATGCGGAGGCCTCCATGATGATGGTGAGTTCAAAGGTTGCGGCGCCCAGGTCGCCGGGCAGATACACGCCCACGCGCTTGGTCTGAAGAATGTGTTGCCAGCAGGCTCCGCCCAGCGAAATGCTGAAGTAGTGCATGTCGGCCTGGGCGTGCATGGCCGAGGGCGGCACCTGCAGGTGCATCAACTCCATGCCCGGCAGCGCCCGCTGCACCAGCTTGCCCACGCCCTCGGCCGAGCAGATCTTCACCAGACGGGGGGTTTGATGCAGCAACTGCGATTCCGGTCCCGTCGAGCGAATGCCGAAGATCCAGCGGGCGCGGCGCAGGCAGCGCTCGTCCTTGACTTCGGCGGAAAAGATATACGGCTCGGTGAGGCGGAAGTTCAGCGTCACGCTGTTGGAAGGAACCACTACCTCCAGATAGCGCCGGATCAGCGCGTCCAGTTCCTTGAAGGTAGACGTCAGATCGCGATGCCGGTACGAGGGAATCTCATCCCGCGTGGCTTCCAGAGAAAAGGTGCTCAGCGCGCCGGCCAGTTGGATCAGGTCGCGGTAGATCAGTTCCGGATGGCTGCGGCGGTCTTGCAGCCGGTCGCGCAGCGTCGGCATCGCCGAGCAGAGCGCGTGCAGAAACCAGTAGTTGGCCACGTCCAGCGCCGAGGTGCCCAGCTCCAGCCGTCCGCTGCTTTGCCGCATGTTGCGGGTAGACTCGATCTTTTCATCGAGCGACTGCAACAGCCGGTGCAGCAGCAGAACCAATCCCTCGCAGGCGCCGATGCGCAGGCAGGGAGGAATGAACTCCGGGTCGCTGAGAAACCCTCCGGCGCCGTCGCGCACAATCCGCGCCAGCGGAAAGGAGACCATGTTGGGCGTCAACTGCGCCTGGCTGAGCAGCAGCAGATTCTTGTGGGCAAAGCTGATGCTGTTCTCGCCCAGGCCCAGAGCGTCGTCCCGCAGGTCGCGCTGCATGGCGCTGTAGCGCGCCTCCGCGCCTCCTGTCAGGTCGCAGTCCAGTCCCAGGTCTTGGCGCGGCGTGATCGCCAAATGAAGAACGATCTCGCTATCGGTGGCGGTGAAAAGATTGCTCAATTGCACCGGCGGCGGAATCGTGTCGCAGTCGGGCAGGTCGAAGATCAGCCCGTCGGGCAGAATCCCCGAGGCGAAATTCAAAATGGCCAAGCCGTTGCGGATCGCTTCCGTATCCAGAGAATAGTGGAGGAGTCCCCATGGCTCCCGATGTTGCTGGGAATTCAGGAACCATAGGGTGTCTTCAAAATACCGGCTTTGCGTCTGGAAGTGGTGAGGGCCTAAATGCATTCCTTCAGACCAGACGACCCGCGAAAGGAACTTCATAGCGTGGGGACCACCCTGGGCGAGAGTTGGAGATCGGGACCGTTGTCCAACCGATGCAAAGCGTAACCCCCGCCAGCAACCGATTGCCGTTCATCGATAAAACTGCTGCCTGCCCCAACCATGCGGCTGCCGTGCGAGCGCCATTACATGGTCCAAAGCGAATCATCCGAATTATACTCAATACCAATTTAGGATGAACAGTTATTTCCGATGCAGGCAATGATTTATGATACCCGCAACGCAGCGGAGGCCCCATCGCATGGATAAACCCTCGAAACCACTTGGCGCGGACGATTTCGATGCGCTCTTGCAGCAAGCCTCCACGCCCGCGGATGCCTTCGGTGCCACCGGTATCTTTGGTAAGGTTACTGAACCTGCCCCCAAGCGTCCCGCGGACTTTGCGCCCAAAGCCCCAGCCGAGCCGGTGATTCACAAGATGGTGATGGGAGGACCCGCGGCTGGCGACTCGCAGGATTTGCTCGATCGCCTGCGTCAGGCATCGGCGGCCCGTGAGTTTACCGCCGACAAAGAGAAGCCTCCCGTGCCCACCGGCGCTCCGCCCTCGGCCCCGTTGGACGCCAACCCGAGCGGTGGCTTTACACAACTGTTGCAGACTTTGCAGAGCGATCCAGGCGGACCCGCGCCGCAATTCAAACCCGCCCCGCCGCCCCCTGCTGCGCCTGCATGGGTTCAGCCGCAGCCATCTTCAGGTGGCTATGGGGATTTTCAGCGCCCCGCGCCCCCTCCATTTGCCGCACCGGCCCCCTCGCCCACCCCAGCTTGGACCTCGCCGCCTGCGCCCGCTCCGCCGCCCCCGGCGCCGCCCGCAGCGGCCCAGCCCCCGGGCGAGTTCACCAAGCTCTTCGGCACACTGGATACGCCTGCTGCTCCGCCACTCGCTGCTGCCGCACCGGCCCCCTCCTGGACTTCTCCGCCTGCGCCCGCCCCGCCGCCCCCGGCTCCGCCCGCAGCGGCCAAGCCGCCGGGTGAGTTCACCAAGCTCTTCAGCACGCTGGAGACACCCATCGCCCCGCCTCCCGCCGCCGCGCCTGTTCCATCCTGGCCGCCGCCTTCCGCTCCGGCGCAATCCTGGCCGCCGCCCGCTTCCGCGCCGCCTCCACCCAGTCAGGACAGCGCTCCCGTGGGCTCCTTTACCCGCATGTTGTCGATGGAACCGTCCGCGCCCACTGCACCGCCGCCCAGCCCCAGCAGTCCCGGCTCCTTCACGCGTATGTTGTCCATGGAGCCGGCCTCCACGCCCTCTCGCCAGGACTTCTCGCCCGAGCCCCGTCCGGCGGAGAATCTTGACTACAACCGCATTCCCGGTCCGCCCGCCTCTGCTGCCTTTTCCGGTCCTGCAACCTTCGCCAGCGGCAATCGCGATCCATTTGCCCCTGCGCCGATGGCTCCAGCTCCGCCGCTCAGTGAAGCGCCGCCGGCCGGTGGGGGAGCCGGCATCACCCGTCTGATCCGCCTGCTCGAC
Source organism: uncultured Occallatibacter sp. (assembly GCA_964493705.1). GTDB lineage: Bacteria > Acidobacteriota > Terriglobia > Terriglobales > Acidobacteriaceae > Telmatobacter. The sequence goes on along the minus strand of CAZBPD010000019.1, from coordinate 40,968 downwards.
GAGCCGGTGGTGCAGCCGGCCAAAGCGCCCGAGTACTCCTCCGCGCCCGGCACGCCCACCTTTTCAGCGCCACCGAGCCCCAGCTATCCGGGATCGCCCTACGCGCCCCCGGCGGCTCCGCCCCCTGCGGCCGGTGCGGCTGGGCCCAGCGAATTCACCCAGATCCTGGATGCTTCCAGGCTGCGCGAGATGGCGCTCCAGGGCGCTCCAGCGGCCGGCTCTGCGCCCGCCGCTCCCGCAACGCCCGCAGCTCCGGCTCTGGCGCCCATGCCCATGCCCACGTTTCAGGCGCCCCCCATGCCTACCGCGCCGGCCATGCCGTCTGCGCCCCCCCCCATGCCCGCCTACGGAGCCATGCCCCAGGGTGGCGGCGGCTTCACCCCCATGCAGCAACCCCAGATGCCTGCCGCGCAGATGAGTTACACGCCCCCGTCCATGCCCATGGCCGCCATGCCCCAGGCCCCGGCGATGGTCCTGCCTCCGGCGCCTGCGCCGCCCGCCGCGCCGCCGCCCATGGGCAAGATGCAGCAGCTTATCCCGCTGCTGCTGATCGGCGTTATCTTTCTGCTGGTGATCCTGCTGGTGACGGTGATCTTCCTGATGAAACATTGACGAGTCAGGAGCAACTCGGCGCGATACGGCGCGTTACGGCGGTGGTGAACATCCGTTCGATTCCGCCGGCATCGCGCTAACTCGCTGACTTGCTCTCCCGCCTAGCGGGCGGACGTGCTGTACCTATCTCGATCCTTTTTGTATCTTCTTCGCCTTGTTGATGAAAACCACCGGACTCGCCGTGGCGGGTTTTGAAAAGAATCAATATCCCTGCGAGAAAGCTCGAAGCGGTCGGAATTCGGTGATGAAACGTCTTCCGCTAATCTGTTAGCGGGTTCCTGGATACTTTAATCCTGCATTAATAGCTCGATCCGTTCGCTCATTCGGTCTTCGATACAGCCGCTATCGGCGCCGCATTGATTCCTTGCCTTGATCCATTGGCGCTGTTCTTCAATCACGGCGCTCTTCTCCTCTGCTCGCCGCTTCAGGCTGCGCTGGTAGGCTGCGTGTACGCTGCGATCGAGGCCGGCCAGCGAGAGGCTGTTGCAGATTGCCGCTTCCGTAACATTGAGCGCCCCGGTGCACGCGAAAGAGGGACGATAGGGCGGAGCGATCTGGGCGCGAGTGAGAATCAGCAGTAGATTGCTCTGGTAGCCTACGGCGAGCTGTTGGCCGTCGAGGCGGACAAACCAGGCATTGGCCCAGAGAATTGCGGGTGCTTTCGCTGAACCCGCTGCCGGGCAGACTGCCCTCCAGGGAGCAACGGATCGATCCGCCAGATGCAGACCGAAATCCTCCAGAGAAGGACTCCGTTTCAGATCCTTACGCGCTGGGCGCGAATACGTCTTCGCCACCAGCGTGGAAAGCATGGTTTGGCCTTCGGAGCGCCACTCGACGCGCGCGCAGGCCTCGCGGCCCAAATTAAAATCGATGCTTCCATCCGCGCCTAAAACCAGGATGCGGCCCAGCACGCGCGGATCGTCGGGCTCATACCCCCAATGCGGCTGATCTAAAGTGTCCACGGCTACCTGTGTAACTTCCCAGCTCCCTTGCAGTTCGTTCGGCGCAGCTGCGACCGCACGGCCTGTTAAAGCCGCCAGCGTCAGCAGCGCAAGGAATGCAAGACCGCGTACTCTCCTCATATAAGTCGTCATGACAAGTCCCGCGCATCGTAAAGAATATCTTCGAAGACCTGTGCGATCCCGGCGATCTGCTGAGCGCAGTCCGTCCCGTTGACCATGTGCCGCGCGCCGACGTAGTCGCACTCCGTTCCGGAGATGTAGTCGGAGAGCTTGTGACCGTTGGCAAATCCTTTGCCGGTGCGCATGCCCAGGGTCATGATGGCATAGGCGGTTGCCGGTTCCATCACCAATTTGGGGTTGGTGAGATAGGCCAATCCAGCGCCCTGATTCACGCCGGCCTTGGCATAATTCTCCCACCAGGTCAGTTGCACATAGCCGCGCCCATAAAAGGCCAACTCCGTGCCCTTGGCGTCGGTATAGGTCTTGGAGACCGGGCAAGTGTACTTTCGACCTTTTTCGGAGCCGGTTTTGGCCCCCTTGTTGACGGCTGTGTAACGCCCGTTGCTCTGAACGGTAAACTGGTCGCCGTCCTGTTCGGTAACCTTCACTTCGCCCGTCAACAGCGTCTCGACCTTCACCGGCCACGAATAGTACCCCTTGGCTCTCAGCTTTTCACCTTCTTCAACGGGAGCCATGGTGCCTGTCTCTTTCCACACCGTGGCTAATATGTACGCCATCCAGCGGATGTCGACGATCTCCTCATCGTCTTCGAGAAAGTCGACCAGTACCTGCAAGTTGGGCAATGTCTTCGACCCGATATACAGCTTCGCCTTATACTTTTTGACACCTTTTTCCACCAGAAGCCAGTCGAAGTCGCCTGGCCAGAGATAGACCTTCTTGTGTGCGGGGCTGCGCAGCGCCACCACCGCATCTCTGGCCTTGGCTGCGTTGTTGCCTTGCAAAGCTTTTTTTGCCTGGGGCGAGGGCAATCCTCCCAGGTGCGGGTGGGGCCCAAAAAAGGTAAAAAACAGATACAGAACCTCTTCGTCGGCCATCAGCGGGATGTTCATTTGACCGATGCGGGCAAGTGCCAGCCGAACTTCGGTCATGAAGAATACATCCTTCTTCTTTTCCAAAAGTCTGGCCGGAGTTTGATCGGAATGACTCAACATCGTCGTCCCTCCTGTCTACAGATTCTCCCTATGCCGGCTGAGCCAGCAGAATAATCAGTTCCATCTGCGGGTTGAGCAATTCGCTGGGGGCGTAGACGGCGAAGTTGCGCGCCCGCAGCACCGACTCCCAGACCGGGCCGCTGGTCTCGATGGCGAAGTACTGGTGGCGCAGTTTGACCGGAATCGAGCGCGGCGGCGTGGGCACATGTTGCAGGCGCAGGCCGGCCAGCGCGTTGCGGATCAGCGTCTCGATGTGCGTGGCCGACCCGGTCTTGAGCAGCAGCGGCGCCCGCTCGATCAGGTCGGCGTCGCGAATGTCGGCCGAGATGGCCAGATAGAAGCGCGAGCCCTCGAAGTACGCATCCTTCTCGATGGAGGCGGCATAGATGGTGTCGCGCACCAGCTTCAGGGGCAGGGCGATAAAGTTGCTGGGCACCACCGTCTCCAGCAGGGCGCGGATGATGCGGTCCAGTTCGGCAAAGCAGACGCCCAGTTGCTCGTGGTTATAGACGGGCAGGTCGCGGGGGGCGATCTTGGTCGAAAAGGAGGTCAGCGCGCCGGCCAGCTCGGAAAGCTCGTGAAAGAGCTGCTCCGGCCCCACGGCGCTCGATTCGAGCAGGTGGCGCAGCACCGGCAGGTGGCTGTTGACGGTGTAGAGCAGCCAGAAGTTGGCCACGTCGGAGGCGGTGAAGTCGGCCAGCGACTGATTTTTCTGGCGGCGCGCACCGGAGAGTTGGCTGCCGCGCGTCACTAGTAACTCAACCATGTTACTAAGGATGCGCTTTAGAGTTGGGTGGGCGTGGATATCGATAAGCGGGGGGATATAGGATGGGTCCACTTGATAGGTGCCGGTCTCGGATCGCAGAATGCGGATAAAGCCGAGCACCACGGATCCCTCGCGATTCTCCCCTTCTGCCAGAATACGAAGATTCTTGCGCGCCACCTGTATAGGACGTTCCCCGCTGCCGGTATTTTCATCGCGCACCATCAATAACTGCGCCATGAAGCGGGTGCTGACCTGATCGCGATTGACGGCCACGTTCATGCCGCCCTGCAGATACTCGGGCACCGCGAGATAGAAGATGCAGCTTTGCCGTCCGTGCTGAAAGCATTCGTCCAGGATGCGCGCAGGCGGCGGGAACTCGGAGGCGGGAATGTCCAGCGGCATGGCGTCGGGAAAGATGCCCGCGGCGCGGGTGACGGAAAGCCGGCCTTCGGAGAGCGCCTTGCTGTCGATCTGGATCTCGGCAAAGCCCCAGGAGCGGGTATTGAGCGAGTCCAGGTAGAAGCGGGCGCAATCCTCGACAAAGCGCTCCTGCGCTTGCAAGTGCTGGGGCGAGAGAAAGGTGCCTTTGGACCAGATGACGGGTTGAAGCTGGCGCATTTTCTGAGCGACCTCGCGGCAACTGTGATGGTAATGCGTAGAGAGGGGCGATGTCCAAGATAAAGCTAGGTAGGCGGCGGGCTAAGGCCGTGACCGCGCGATGCGGGTGTGGAATTCAATTGAAATGGGTGCCCCCGGTCTCGCGTTTGAGACCGGGGAGGGGACTCTTTCATGCCGTCCTGCAACCCGACAGTTTTCTCGCTGGCTGCTGCGCGAGGGGCTGCAATAGGCCCCTTGGAGAGGGAAGAATGTCCCATGCTTTCCGTTCGAATTCGGACAAAAACGGTGGAAAGGGCGAGAAATCCCGGTGGATAGGATGTCAATCGAGAGAGTCTGTGCGGTCCTTCACGCCCCCTCCTCTTGCGCTTCATAACATCGCTATTGAATCGTTGCAAAGCTGTGTTACGATTATCTCGATTTTTGTCCCGGCTCGCGGGATCAATTGAATCAGGAGCGTTATGGCCAGAGAGAGTTCACAACAGAAGTTGAGTCGCATACGGGCACCCCGAGTGCAGATCACCTATGACGTGGAAGTCGGAAGCGCCATCGAACTGAAGGAACTGCCCTTCGTAATGGGAGTGCTGGGCGATCTTACGGGTCAGCCGGAGACACCGCTCGCCGCGCTCAAAGACCGTAAATTTGTCGAGATCAACCCGGACAACTTCGACAGCGTCCTCAAAGGGATGGCGCCGCATCTGAAGTTTTCCGTCGAAAACAAGCTCAGTTCCAAGGCGGGTCAGATCGGCGTGGACCTGCACTTTGAAAAATTCGATGACTTTTCACCTGCCGCCGTGGCGGCGCAGGTCGGCCCCATCAAGGAGCTGCTGGATCTTCGCACCCGCCTCTCCAACCTGCGTGGCAGTTTGCAGGGCAACGATCAACTCGATCAGGCGCTCTTCGATGCCGTCTCCAAGACCGAAGAGTTGAACAAGCTGCGCACCGAGATGGGAAAGCCGGAGGGGGACAGCCATGAGTAGCTCCGCGAATCCGTTAGCGGCGCAGGCCGCCGAGACCCAAACTCAGGAAGTATCGTTGCTCGACCAGATTGTTTCGCATGGCCGCTTTGGCCAGGATGTGCAATCTTTGGAGCGCGGCAAGGACATGGTCAAGGAGTTCGTCAATCAGGTCCTGGAGGGCCAGATGACGCTCACCCGCGACGCCGAGGCGACCATTGGCGCGCGCATCGCCGAGATCGACCGGATGATCTCGCTGCAATTGGCCGAGGTGCTGCATCACCCCGCCTTCCAGAAGCTGGAAGCCACCTGGCGCGGCATCTGGCAACTGGTTTCGCAGAGCGAGACCAGCGAGATGCTCAAGATCAAGCTGCTCAACGTGCCCAAGCGCGATCTGCTGCGCGACCTGCAGCGGGCCCTGGAGTTCGATCAGAGCGCGCTCTTCAAGAAGGTCTACGAAGAGGAGTTCGGCGTCTTTGGCGGCGCTCCCTTCGCGGCCATGGTGGGCGACTACGAGTTCAACCGCAGCGGCGAGGATATCGAGCTGCTGGAGAAGATCTCGCAGGTCGCTTCGGCGGCTCATGCGCCCTTCCTCTCGGCGGTCTCCCCGGAGATGCTCAATCTGACCGAGTTCAGCCAGATTGCCGGCATCCGCGATGTGGGCAAGGTCTTCGACAGCACGGAATACGCCCGCTGGAAGGGCTTCCGCTCCAGCGACGACTCCCGCTATGTGGCTCTGACCATGCCCCACGTTCTGCTGCGCGAGCCGTACGGCAAGGCCACCCGGCAGATCGAGGAGTTCGACTTCGAAGAGGGCGTCGACGGCAAGGATCACTCCAAGTATCTGTGGGGCAACGCGGCCTTTTCGCTGGCCACGCGCCTGACCAACTCCTTCTCCAAATTCGGCTGGTGCGCCTCGATTCGCGGCGTGGAAAACGGCGGTCTGGTCGAAGGCTTGGCTACCCACAACTTCCGCACCGACGAGGGCGATGTGGCCCTGAAGTGTCCCACCGAGGTCTCCATCACCGACCGCCGCGAAAAGGAACTGGCCGATCAGGGCTTTGTTCCTCTGGTGCATTGCAAGGGCACCGACTACGCGGCTTTCTTCAGCGTGCAGACTTGCAATAAACCCAAGCTCTACGACAAGGCAGAAGCTAACGCCAACGCCCGGCTCTCGGCGCAGTTGCCGTATATGCTGGCCATGTCCCGCTTTGCGCACTATCTGAAGGCGATGATGCGCGACAAGCTGGGCAGCACCATGAGCCGCTCGCAGGCCGACAAGTACCTCAACCAGTGGGTTTCGAATTATGTCATCGCGGACGACGACGCATCGCCGGCCGCCAAATCCGAAAGACCGCTGCGCGAGGCGCGTATCGAGGTCGTGGAAGTCGCAGGCAAGCCGGGTGCGTTGCGTGCGGTGTGCTTCCTGCGTCCGCATTTCCAACTCGACGAACTGACGGTGTCTCTGAGATTGGTTGCCGATCTTCCCGCACCCGCGGGAAAATAGCCCAATTTTTCGTAGCAATCGTTTCCAACCGGCCTGCGCGCCAGGCTGTTCATGAAAGGATTCCGACATGGCAGTTGACGTATATCTGAAGCTCGATACCATCGAGGGCGAATCGGTACGGAAGGGTTTCGAGAAGCAAATCGACATTCTTTCCTATAGCTGGGGTGGAACCCAGGTTACGGGCGTAGCGGGCACCGGCGGCTCTGGCGCGGGACGCGCCAATCTCTCCGACCTCTCCGTCTCCAAGTATCTGGACAAGGCCAGCCCCAAGATGTTCAAGGCCCTGATCGCGGGAACCCACCTTGCCACCGGCACGTTGAGCTCGGTCAAGGCCGGCACGGATGTCACCAAGCCCTTCCTGACGTTGACGCTGGGCGAGTTGTTCATCACCTCGCAGCAGATTTCGGCCTCCAGCGAGACCCCGGTCGAGAGCGTGTCGTTTAGCTACAACACGATCAAGGTCGAGTACTTCCAGCAGGACGACAAGGGCAACCTCACCTCCACCGGCGCGGTCAGCTACAACCTCAAACAGAACGCAATCAGCTAGAAAAAATGACACCACTCGGGCTTTACCGCGAAGGAAAATTGCGGGAAGCGATTCAGGCGCTTGGCGACGAACTGCGGTCAGATCCGCTCGACGTCAAGCGCCGCACCTTCCTGTTCGAGCTTCTTTTATTTGCCGGTGAGTTCGACCGGGCGGAGAAGCAACTGGATCTGCTGGCCGGCTCCAATCCCCAGGCTGCCGCGGGTACACTGCTCTATCGCAGCGCGCTGCACGCCGAGCGCACCCGCCAAGCCATGTTCAAAAACCACGAGACACCCCCGCTCACCGATGCCGAGACGCTCGGCGGCGTCTGCAACGGCGAGCCCTTTACCGAGTTTTACGACCCCGACCCGCGCATCGGCGCCAATCTGGAAGTCTTTCTCGCCGGCAGTTATACCTGGATTCCCATGAAGTATCTGCGCCGTCTGGTCATTGAAGCGCCGGCCAATCTGCGCGATCTCATGTGGGCCAGGGCGCGGCTTGAAACCAGCGAAGATTTCCCCCAACAGGAGATCGGCGAGGTGCTCTTGCCGGCCCTCTGTCCGCTCTCTGGAAGCCACGCCGACGTCCCCGTGCAGTTGGGCCGGGAGACGGCCTGGGAGCCGGATGAAAAGTATGGCGAAATTCCCTTCGGCGCCAAGATGATCGTCATCGACGGCGTCGAGCGGCCGCTGCTCGAGTTGCGCACGATTGAGTGGACGGTAGCCGAGAAGGAGCCTGGCGATGGCCCTGCGTGAGGATTTGCTGACCCCCATCGCGGGCGACAATCCGGCCGGTGCGGATCTCTACTACGACCCGGTCTTTGGGCAGATCAAGGAAGCACGCAGGGAAGACGCCGACGACGGCACCGATGGCGCCTGGGAACTCGCCCAGAAGAAGAAGGCCGATCATCGCGCCGTGGTTAAACTGGCCGGCGATGCGCTGGCCAAGCGCAGCAAGGATCTGCGCCTGGCCAGTTCTCTGCTTGAATCGCAGATCCGCCTCGAGGGCTTTGCCGTCCTGGCGCCCTCCATCGATTTGCTGCGCGAGTTGCAGGAGAACTTCTGGGCCAATCTCTATCCCTTGCCCGACGACGGCGAGGATTATGAGTTGCGCATGATCGCCGTGGAAACCGCGGCCCGCGGCATCGTTCAAGCCGTCGAGTTGATCCCTCTCACGCGCAGCGGACTCAGTTACATCGACTACCTCGAATCGCGCCGGGTGGGCTACGAGGCCGATGCCACCTCGGACTCCAAGCGGGAGGCCCGTCAAGACGCGATCGATCATGGCAAGATTACCGCCGAGGACTTCGATCAGGCCTTCGCCGGAACGCCCAAGAGTTTTTATGTCACTGCCACCGAGGCTCTGACCGAGGCGTTGGCCGCCGTCGACCGGCTCGACGATCATGGACGTCAGGCCTACCCGGTCGATTCGCCCAATCTGGGTAAGTTGAAGCAGACCATCGAAGTGATCCACGTGACCGCCGAGGGGCTGCTCAACGAACGCCGCAAGACCGAGCCCGACCCCGTTGTAGCTGCTGAACAGCCTGCAGGAGAAGAAGGCGGGGCAGAAGAAGGTCAGCCGTCTTCCGAAGGCGGTGAAGCACGCCCGGTTTCTGCCGGCGCTTTGCGTCCGCGAGCTTCGGCCGGCCAGTTAGGCCAGGTCGAGGATGCCTATGCCCAGGTGGTCGAGAGCGCGCTTTATCTCTTCGAGCGTGCGCCGCAGTCGCCCGTGCCCTATTTGATCTGTGCCGGGTTGCGGCTGGGCGAGACGCGCATGCAGGGCGAGACGCCGGCGTCCGGTTTTGCCGTCGGCCCCAGCAGCGAGATTCGCCAGTTGCTGCGTTCGCTGGCCAACAAGGGAAGCTGGAAGGAACTGCTGCGCGAGTCGTTGCCAGTTTTGGCCAGCGAATGCGCCCGCGCCTGGCTGGATCTGCATCGCTACATCTGGAACGCCGCGCAGGAGACCGGAGCGGAGGCCATCTCCGGGGCGGTCGTCGGAACCATCCGCAGTCTACTCATGAATCGTCCCGAGCTGCGTTCCTGGACCCTGGAAGACGATACCGGAGCGGCCAATCCCGAGACTCAGCGTTGGCTGGACTCGGTCGTGCTGCAATAGCTGTGAATTCTATGAGAGGAGGGCAGGTTGGCCAGAGTCAGACCGGAGCTTCTGATTACGCAGTCTTTGGTTGACCGGCTCACCGACCGGGAGCCGTGGCCGGAGACGCGCAGTGCTTCTATCACTCTCTTTCGCGAGTCGCTCAAGCGCGACGTCGAATGGCTGTTGAATACGCGCAAGCCGGTGGTTCCGGAACTGGAATCCTATCCCGCCACAGCCGCTTCGGTCTTCAACTACGGACTGCCCGACATTCATAGCTTTCAAAGCTCGGTAGGCAAGGACTCCATGGCGCTGATTTCAGCTTTGGAGGAGTGCATCCGCACCTTCGAGCCGAGAATCCTGCAGCCGCGCGTCTATCTGTCGCGCGCCGATCCCCTCAGCCGCAGCCTGCGCTTTCATCTCGAGGGCCGGGTCTCCTACGAGGATATGGAAGAAGAGATTAAATTCGATACCGTGCTGGAGCTGATCAGCGGCGAGTACGAGGTGAACTAGTTCATGCGCGAAGAGATGCTGGAGTACTATGAGCGGGAACTGAACTACCTGCGCCAGGCGGGTGGCGAGTTCGCGCGCAAGTACCCCAAGGTGGCCGGGCGGCTGCTGCTCGATGCGGATCATTGCGACGATCCCCATGTCAGCCGTATGCTCGAGGGCTTCGCCTTTCTCGCCGCGCGCGTCCATCGCCGCATCGACGACGACTTTCCCGAGATCTGCGAGGCGCTGATTCGCGTCATCCATCCCGGCTACTTGCAGCCCATGCCGGCGATGACCATTGTCGAGTGCCTGGCCGATCCCGCGCAGGGTAAAAAGACCGCCGGACTGCGCGTCCCCCGCGGAACATCTCTGGTGACCAAGGCCACCGTCGACGGCATGCCCTGCCGCTTCAAGACCGCCTACGATGTCGATCTCTGGCCCTTCTCGGTGGCCGTGGCGGAGTGGCGTCAGCCGGAGCGGATGCAGCGTCCCCCGCGCGCCTCCTCGGGCGCTCAGGCCGTGGCCGCGGTGCGCCTGCTGCTGCGCTGTCAGCGCGACGTGAACTTCACCGGAATGCCCCTCTCCCGCCTGCGCTTTCACCTCTCGGGCGATCCCAGCGTGGTCTTCAATCTCTATGAACTGCTGGCCGAGAAGTGCATCGAAATTCAGTTGCGCGATCCGAAAGATGATAGGAAACTGATCGTTCTGGAGCCGGAGCACCTCAAGCCGGTGGGCTTTGACAGCGATGAGTGCCTTTTGCCTTATCTGCGCCGCTCCATGGACGGCCACCGCCTCTTGCAGGAGTATTTTGCGCTACCGGAGAAGTTTCTCTTTTTCGATCTCGATGGCCTGGAACCGCTCGCTCAGGGCGACTTCGGCGAAGAGGCCGAGATCGTCTTCCTCTTCTCGACCTTCGAGCGCGCCGAACGCCAGCAGGTGCTGGAACTGGGCGTCAGCGAGCGCACCTTCCGCCTCAGTTGCTCTCCGGCCATCAATCTCTTTCCGCAGAGCGCCGAGCCCATCCTCATTAACCAGACGCGCCACGAGTACACCGTCATTCCCGACAACCGCCATGCTCTGCTGATGGAAGTCTTCAGCATCGAAGAGGTGATGGCCACCAATCCCCGCCTGCGCCAGTCGGTGGTGCTCGAGCCCATGCTGGCCTATCGCCACCAGACCCGCAAGCGCAAGGATCTGGCCTATTGGACGGCCAACCGCCGCATGAACGAGTACGGCGAGCGCGAGCCCTCGACTATGGCCATCTCGGTCGTCGATCTGGTGGGCAACTTCACCCAGCCCGAGGCGGACGTGCTCATGGTGCGCACCCTGTGCACCAACTTCGATCTGCCTTCCCGCTGCCCTTTCGGATTGGAGAACGGGGATTTTGAAGCCGTCGGTTTTGCCGCCGCCAAGACCGTCGCCGCCTTGCGCCGGCCCACGCCCACGCTGCATCCGCCGGGAGGGAAAGAGTACTTCTGGCGGTTGATTTCGCTGCTCTCGCTCAACTATCTTTCTTTGGACGAGGGCGGTCGGGCGGCCATGCAAGAGATTCTCCGCCTGCACAATGTCAGCGGCGAAGCGGCCAGCGAAAACCAGGTGGGATCGCTGCAAGAGATGAGCTCCGCACCCGGCTTTGCGTTGATCGAATCCGTCTACGGGCTGATTCCCGCGCGCGGAACCAAGGTCGAAATGAAGTTCGACGAACAGCAATTCGTGGGCGGCGGCCTGTATCTCTTTGCCACCGTGCTGGACCGCTTTCTGGGTGGATATGCCTCCATGAACAGTTTTGCGCAGTTGACTGCAAGAAGCACTCTACGAAAGGAGCCGCTGGGAAAATGGCCGCCGAGAGCCGGAACGCAGGCACTGTTGTAGTTACCAATCCGCTCAACAGGCCGGAAGCCGCGGCCTTCGAGAATCTGCGTCAGATGCTCGAAGACGAGCCCTTTCGCTTCCACTTCTTTCAAGCCGTGCGCCTGTTGCAGAGAATGCAGCCGGAGCGCGGCCCGGTCGGCTACTACACCTCGCCCCAGGGCGAGACCCTGCGCTTTACCTCGCGCACCACGTTGAACTTTCCTCCCAGCGAATTGCATGAGCTGGTCCGCGATGAAAACGGCCAGTTGACCATGATGGTTGAGTTCATGGGACTCTGCTCCGCCATCTCCGTGATGCCCTCTGTCTACACCGAGTATGTGCTGGAGAGAAACCGCGAAAAAGACTATGCGATGCAAGACTTCATGAATCTCTTCAACCATCGCATGATCTCTTTTTTCTATCGCGGCTGGGAAAAATACCGCTTTTTTGTCGAGTACGAGAAGTCCGGCGAAGATCGGCTCTCCGCGCGCCTCTATGACCTGCTGGGCCTGGGCACGCAGGGTTTACGCCATCGCAGCGCGGTTCCCGACGACGTCTTTCTTTACTACGTGGGCAATCTCGCCCGCCACATTCGCACCGAGGGCTCACTGCGCCAGGTGCTGGAAGATTTCTTCGGCGTGCCTGTCCGCATCGAGCAGTTTGCCGGCGCATGGCGCAGGCTGGCGGTAGAGAACCAGACCTGCTTTACCGGCAAGGGAGCCGCCAACGAACGCCTGGGAGTGGGCGTGGTTGCCGGCGACGAGGTCTGGGATCATCATGGACGCATCCGCGTCTTTATCGGTCCCATGTCCCTGGACCAATACTTGAAGTTTTTGCCCGGCAAGCGCGCCTATCATGAGCTGGTGGCGTGGTTGAAGTTCTTCTCCAATGGGAGTTTCGAGACAGAAGTGAAACTGGTGCTGGAGCGCAAAGACGCGCCGCCCTGCAACTTGGGTTCGGATGGAGCGGCCCGTCCCCAGTTGGGATTGGTCAGTTGGCTCAAGACCCGGCCGCTCGATCGCGACCCGGCCGACGCCAGCTATCTGGTGCAGTAAGCCAGCCGGTGCTTCAATATTCGCCCCGGAGGGGCTGAAGGATAATAGCCCAGGACAAGCGCAGCGCAGTCCTGGGAAGGCGGTAAACATCAATCTTCTGCCCCGTAGGGGCGGAACGAAAATCGATGTCGCGGGTCTGAACTTTGACCGCCGTATCGGTGTTTCAATATTCGCCCCGGAGGGGCTGAAGGATAATAGCCCAGGACAAGCGCAGCGCAGTCCTGGGAAGGCGGTAAACATCAATCTTCTGCCCCGTAGGGGCGGAACGAAAATCGATGTCGCGGGTCTGAACTTTGACCGCCGTATCGGTGTTTCAATATTCGCCCCGGAGGGGCTGAAGGATAATAGCCCAGGACAAGCGCAGCGCAGTCCTGGGAAGGCGGTAAACATCAATCTTCTGCCCCGTAGGGGCGGAACGAAAATCGATGTCGCGGGTCTGAACTTTGACCGCCGTATCGGTGTTTCAATATTCGCCCCGGAGGGGCTGAAGGATAATAGCCCAGGACAAGCGCAGCGCAGTCCTGGGAAAGGGATCAAAACAATCTCCAGCCCCGTAGGGGCGCTGTGGATTGGCTCCAATTCGTGAAGAGCGAAGCGAAGGATCTGAATTTCATTGGGCTTGATAGGTGATTTTTCTAACCGAGCAGTTGGGAACTTTCGATACCGAGGACAGTGAGGACCATGAGCATAAACCTGAAGGCACTGATTTCCAAGTTGAACGACTCGACCCGCAAGGCGCTGGAAGCCGCGGCGGGACTGTGCGTGGCACGCACGCACTACGACATCGAGATTGAACACTACCTGTTGAAGCTGCTCGATTCCAGCGATAACGATCTGGCTGCGATTCTCAAGCACTTCGGCATCGACCGCTCCCGCCTGACCAAGGAACTGGAGCGCAGTCTCGACCTCTTCAAGAGCGGCAATGCCCGCTCGCCTTCTTTCAGCCCGGTGTTGGTCAAGACGCTCTCCGAGGCGTGGTCCGTGGCCAGCATCGAATACAACGCCGGCAATATCCGCTCCGGTTTTACGCTGTTGGCGTTTCTGGGCAGCGACGAGCTGGCGCGGGTGGCCAAAGACACCAGCCGCGAGCTGCAACTCATCAACGTCGACGCTCTGCGCGCCAGTTTTTATGAGATCGTGGCCAAGTCGCGTGAGGAGCAGACCGAGCTCGGCGAAGCTCCCGCCGGCGCAGCCCCGCAGGGCGGCGAGGCGGCCAAGGCCGGCCACGCCAAGACCCAGTTCCTCGATCAGTTCACCGTCGATATGACGGCCAACGCCAAGGCCGGCAAGATCGATCCCGTCCTGGGCCGCGACAACGAGATTCGTCAGATGATCGACATTCTCATGCGCCGCCGCCAGAACAACCCCATCCTGACCGGCGAGGCCGGCGTGGGCAAGAGCGCCATCGTCGAGGGCTTCGCCAATCGCGTGGCTGCGGGCGATGTGCCTCCGGCGCTGCAAGGGGTGCACATTCGCAGCCTCGATCTGGCTTTGCTGCAAGCCGGAGCGGGCGTCAAGGGCGAGTTCGAGAGCCGTCTCAAGGGGCTCATCAACGAAGTCAAGTCGTCGCCCGAGAAGATCATTCTCTTCATCGACGAGGCCCATACCATGATCGGTGCGGGCGGCAGTGCGGGTCAGGGCGATGCCGCCAACCTGCTCAAGCCGGCCCTGGCGCGCGGCGAACTGCGCACCATCGCCGCCACCACCTGGTCGGAGTACAAGAAGTACTTCGAAAAGGACCCGGCTCTCACCCGCCGCTTCCAGGTGGTCAAGGTGGACGAGCCTACCGAAGAAGTGGCCTGCACCATGATGCGCGGCATTATGGGCGCGCTCGAAAAGCACCACGGCCTGCGCATTCAGGACGAGGCCATCACCGCCACCGTGCGCCTTTCGCACCGCTATATCGCCGGCCGCCAGTTGCCCGACAAGGCGGTCAGTGTGCTCGACACCGCCTGCGCGCGCCTGGCGCTGGGGCAGAACTCCATGCCGCCGCGTTTGGAAGACCTGATGCGTCACCTCGATGCGCTCGATGTGCAAAAGCGCATCCTCGATCGCGAGACCGTGCTCGGCGCAGACCACAGCGAGCGCATGGAGAAGATCGCCGCGCAGAAGTCCGTCGCCGAGGCCGAGCGCGACGAGCTGAACGCGCAGTGGGAGAAGGAAAAGACCCTGGTCGCCGCCATTCGCGCCTTGCACGAAAAGCTGCAAGCACCTCCCGCCGAGGCCGTCGACGCCAAGGCTGAAGAAGCCAAGAGCGAGGAAGCCAAAGCGGAAGAAGCCAAAGCCAAGGCCGCCAAGCTCGAAGAGAGCAAAGCCGAACTGGCCAAGCTCGAAGCCGAACTCAAGGAGTTGCAGGGCGAGCGCGGCATGGTCAGCGTCAGCGTCGATGCCAATATCGTCGGCGAGGTCATCTCCGGCTGGACCGGCATTCCTCTGGGCAAGATGGTCAAAGACGAGATCCAGACCGTGCTGCATCTGGACGAGCATCTCAAGACCCGCATCATCGGCCAGGATCACGCTCTCGGCGTCATCGCCCAGCGCATCCTCACCAGCCGCGCCAACATGGACGATCCGGTCAAGCCGGTGGGTGTCTTCCTGCTCGTCGGCCCCAGCGGCGTGGGTAAAACCGAGACCGCCATCGCCCTCAGCGACATTCTCTACGGCGGCGAGCGCAACATGATCGTCATCAACATGTCCGAGTTCCAGGAAGCGCATACCGTTTCCACCCTCAAGGGTTCGCCTCCGGGATACGTGGGCTACGGCGAGGGCGGTGTGTTGACCGAGGCGGTTCGCCGCCGGCCCTACTCCGTGGTCCTGCTCGATGAGGTCGAGAAGGCCCATCCCGACGTTCTCGAACTCTTCTTTCAGGTCTTCGACAAGGGCCGCATGGAAGATGGCGAGGGCCGCGAGATCGACTTCCGCAACACCATCATCCTGCTCACCAGCAACGCGGCCACCGACACCATGATGAAGCTGACCGCCGACCCAGAAACCATGCCCGACAGCAAGGGGATGGTCAACGCCCTCAAGCCGGAGTTGAACAAGATCTTCAAACCGGCCTTCCTGGGCCGTCTGGTCATCGTGCCCTACTATCCGGTGCGCGACGAGGCGCTCAAGAAGATCATTCGCCTCAAGCTGGCCAAGATTCAGAAGCGCATGATGGAGACCCATCACATCAAGCTGGAGTACGACGAAGCCTTGCAGAACGAAGTGGCGGCGCGCTGCACCGAGGTCGAGAGCGGCGCCAGAAATGTCGACAATATCCTCACCAATACCATGCTGCCCGACCTCTCGCGCCAGATCCTCTCGCGTCTGGCCGAGGGAGTCAAAGCGCAAAAGGTCAGCGTCTCGGTGCAGGATGGGGCCTTCAGCTATCTCTGGGAGGATGTCGCTCCCTAGATGCGGCTCGGATCGCACCGAAAAGGGCCGGGAATTCAAGAAATGGGTGCCCCACCCTCGCCGCGTTCTTGTTTTTGCGGCTAGGGTGGGAAATGTGCCGATCCGGCCCTGTTCATGAGGATCGGCCCAACGCGCTCCGGCTCGTTACGGCTGGTTTGAACCTTACGTTGCGCCTCCCGCAGGGAGGCGATGAGAGTAGCCCAGGGTGGAGCGCAGCGAAACCCCGGGAAAGCAGCCAAAGCAGGATACGCGCCCCGCAGGGCCGCGCTGAAGAGGCGGTTTGGGCATTTGTTCATGTGGAGCGAAGGATCTGCGGTTGTTTTTCGTTCTTTTGCGATCGGTCGATTCCGTTATTGCGTTGAACCGTCCACAGAATCTTCTAGAATGTTGTCAACAGAACGAATAAGGGCAGGCGGAATTGTTATGGCTAGTCGGTTATTGCAGTTTTCCAGTCCGCTGGGCAAAGATGTGCTGCTCATCGAATCGATTGAGGGCGCGGAGGGCATTTCACGCCTCTTCGAGTATCACGTGGAATTGCTTGCCGCCGTCGCCACCACCATCGATCCAAAGGCGCTGGTCGGCAACCGGGTTACCGCCGGCATTGTCTTGAACGATGTGCAGGGCACGCGCTGGATCAACGGCATCGTGGCCAGCTTTGAGCAGTGCGCCGGCGACATGGAGTTCAATATCTACCGCGCGCGCATTGTTCCCGCCCTGTGGCAGTTGACCCTGGTCGCCAACTGCCGCGTCTTTCAAAACAAATCGGTAATGGACATTGTCAAGTCGGTCATCGGCGACTATGGTTTGTCCATCTCCGACAAAACCAGCAAAATCTATAAGCCGCTCGACTATTGCACCCAGTATTCGGAGAGCGACTTCCATTTCGTCTCTCGCCTTCTCGAAGAGAATGGAATCTTTTATTGGTTCGATCACACCGATCAGGATCACACCATCGTTTTCGCCGACGGTCGCACCGCCTACGCCGAATGCCCGGTGTCGGCAACGATTCCCTTCGCCTTGAATACCAAGGGCGAAGAGGGGTCCTACGGCTCATTTGTCACCGAGATTTCCTCCACCGCCACCATGGTGACCGGCAAGCACTCCACATACGACTTCGACTTCCGCCCCTATAACCGCATCGAGGCTGCCATGCAGGCAAGCGCCAGCCCCTACGGCAAGAATGGCTTTGAGCAGTATCATTACCCCGCCGGCGTCGAAGGCTACTTCAAGCAAGTCACGGTGCAGGGCGTCGCCGATATGGAGACGCTCTTTCTCAGCGGCAACGCCGAAGCCAGCGATGCCGTGGCCGAGGTCTATAGCGGAGGCGCCAATGCCCGTTCCTTCTGCGCCGGTTTTACCTTCACCCTCGATAAACACCCCCGCGGCGCCTTGAATCGCAAGTACCTGTTGACCTCGGTGAGCATGCGCGCCGGGCAGTCTCCCTCCTGGCGTTCTGAGGCAGGCGTCGAATACGCCTACAGCAACACTTTTTCGGCTGTTTCTTCCGATATTGTCTTTCAGCCGCCGCGCACCGCCGTCAAGCCCAGAATCTTCGGTCCGCAGACAGCCAAGGTTGTCGCGCCTGGCGGCGAAGATATGTACATCGATAAGTACGGCCGGGTGTGCGTGCAGTTCTTCTGGGACAGAACGCGCAGCCCCAACACCATCGACAACACCTGGGTGCGCGTGGCGCAGAACTGGGCCGGCAACGGCTGGGGCATCTATTTCTGGCCGCGCATCGACGACGAAGTCGTGGTGCAGTTTCTCAACGGCGATCCCGACAATCCGGTGGTTGCCGGTTCGGTCTATAACGGCGTCAACATGCCTAAGTACGCCCTGCCCGACCACAGCACCCGCTCCGGTCTCTACACCCGCAGCAGCAAGGGCGGCTCGGCCGCCAACGCCAACGAACTCCGCTTTGAAGACAAAAAGGGCAGCGAGCAGATCTTTCTCAACGCCGAGATGGATATGGACCATCGCACCGAGCACGATCATCGCCGCTGGGTAGGCAACAACGATTCGCTGTTCGTCAAAGAGAACCAGACCGAGCAGGTGGGCGGCGACGTCAACCGCGAGATCAAGGGAAATCAGGTGGAGAAGGTCGACGGCAAACTCGATCTGGGCGTCTCCAGCGACATCACTGCCAAGACCGACGGCAATCTCTCCGTGAAGGTGGGCTCCAACCACGCCGAGAAGACGGGCATGAATTATTCCCTCGATGCCGGCATGGAGGCCTATATCAAGGCCGGCATGTCCATTGTGATTGAGGCCGGCATGGAGCTTACCTTGAAGGCAGCCGGCGGATTCATCAACATCGGCCCGGCCGGCGTAGCCATCTCCGGCACCATGGTGCTGATCAACAGCGGCGGAGCGGCCGGTTCAGGCAGCGCCGGCACAGTCAACGATCCCGCTACTCCCAACGCGCCCGACATCGCCGACGACGGCACCAAGGGCGGCGCAATGTAACGCACGGCGGCGGCAGATTGCCGCGTAGCCGATTGAAACAGAGTAAAGGATCAGCGAGGAGAACCTACATGCCGCCGGCGGCGCGATTGACCGATATGCACGTCTGTCCGATGGTGACGGGAGTGGTGCCCCATGTGGGAGGCCCCATTGTCGCGCCCGGAGAGCCGACGGTTTTAATCGGTTTTTTGCCTGCTGCGCGCGCAACCGACATGGCGATTTGCGTCGGTCCGCCGGATACCATCGCCATGGGTTCGCCCACCGTGCTGATCGGCAATCTCATGGCGGCCCGCATTGGCGACCCGACAGAGCATGGCGGTGTCATCGTTCTCGGCGAGCCGACTGTCATGATCGGCGAAATGGGCATGGGCGGCGCCGGTACCGAGATGGGCATGGGCATGAGCCAGGCCAAGTCCTCCGCTGTGGGAACCACCTCGCAGAATCCCTCCATCTACTCCAAGCCCGCTTCGCCGCAGGCTCTGGTCG
The DNA here is from genome assembly GCA_964493705.1 of uncultured Occallatibacter sp. GTDB lineage: Bacteria > Acidobacteriota > Terriglobia > Terriglobales > Acidobacteriaceae > Telmatobacter. Next base: position 22,012 of record CAZBPD010000019.1, on the reverse strand, counting down.
CCGTCCCCATCTCCTTCATCCCACCCAGGAGGGGCGGCCCGCTGCTCTTTGACACCGATTCCGGCAATGGCTCCGGCGGCGGTTCCTTACAAGGTTCACAGAACGGACAGCAGCAAGGGGCACAGAAAGATAAGCAGATCACGTGCGGCATCGTTCCAAATTCCGCCACTTTGACGTGCAGCCACGGGCGCAAGGCAATTGATGGTCTGCTGGAAGTCGTGCCGGATAAACTGAGCGGCGATTCGATCCACGGAGTCGTTCAGAGCATTGGTGGTTGCGGTCAGCATCCACAATGGGTTATTAGTGGGTTTTGGACCAGCAACAAGCAGGGAAATTCCATCAGTTTCGATGCCATGGCATGGCAGAAGCTAATCAGCAAGACTGTGGGTATACCGGTATGGCTGGGCGATTTGTTGCCGCATAGTTATGCTGTTCATGTCGCGGCCTGCTCCGGTCCATCCTATTATTTTGATCTGAATGCGTATTCAAACGACAAGCAGAGCGGCTCCTTCGATGCGAAACTCTATGACAAGACCTTCAAAATTGTCAAGGTGGCTCTGACTGACACACTAAGTTTGATTGTTGAAGATTTCCAGTTCACTTTCCTCGAGGGCTCCGGATCTTATTCGTTGCAGTGGGAAGAATACAAAAAAGCCCCCTGCCCGAATCTGGCTTTTTATAGTTGGTCGTTTAAACTCAGCCTGATGCTGATTTCTATCAACGGGCGAGTTCCACTGGGTGGCAATGCGATTATTCCTGCCGAATTGCGGAAGTATGTCAATGCAGGTTTTTTCCTGGAAGCCAGTGGCTCCATCAGCGCCGAACTCGATGGCAAGCGGACGACTCCTAAATTGATCGACGAGGGGTATTTTAAGGGAAGCAGTGACAGTTCTGTGGAGTTGAAGATCGGCATTTCCGTGCTGGCCGCGGTTTTTGACTACAATATCTTGAAGATCGAAGCAGATGTATCGACAGGAATAAAACTGGATTGGAAGGCCAGTCTCAAAGACGAAAAGCCAGTTGTCGATGGCGAAGTGACCTGGACAGGGTTGGGAGGCGAATACACAGTGACAGTGCCTTTCCTGAAACCAGATACCGGGGAATGCACCTTCATTCCTGAGAGAACGTTGTGGACCAAGGAATATTATCCCTTTGGCGAGCCGCCATCGGATGACGATTCAGGCGGTGGCGATGAAGATGGAGAGGACGATGAGTGAACCGATTTCGACAGGATACTTGCTGCAGTACGTTGTTGAGATGCAGTCTTCTTCACTGAACTCCTGCCTATTGCTGAACGGTATTGAAATCGCCAGTTATACCGCCAAGCGGCGCTCGATCTCGTCGCAGAAGGTCAATGGCTGGCTGGTCTATGGAGATAACGAATTGGAATTGCGCGCCGCGGTGGATGATCCGGCCCATCTTCCCGGACCGGTGGCTCTGAAGTGTCTGCTTTTTCGCAGTCTGCATGGAAAACAACCGGATGAGTCGGAAGCATTGGCCAGTTATGTAGAGCGGGATCTTCAAAAAATGCCTGTGGGGCAGATGCAGACTGTCTGGCGCAAGACCTTCCAGCCAAACCCTTACTACGGACCTTGGAGTTGGGAACGGGGCTACCCTATGGCGCCTGATAAGCCCACGATGGCGGCTGCCATGAGTCTTGTAGCTCACATCTTGTCTCTCTTGGATGCAGGCCGCGCCGATCAACTGGTGGAAATCTACCGCGTCTACATCGACGAAAATGTTCGTGCCTACGAAATGGATGCGGCGGCTCTGGAGGCCCAGTTGCGAGCCTGGTGCGGGGGCTGGAAACAGTTGAATGATTGGGTTCTACGCGAAGAAGATTACGAGTTCATTCCCGAAGCGCGACAACGGCTACTGCAGGTGCGTCGCAAAGATCGCGAGTCTGTCTTCGGAGCAAGTGGTTCCGATGTAATCTATCTTGCTCATCTGCCCATCGGGCTGGTCCTGGTGCGATAGGTTTTCAAAAATGCGAGATCATGTCCATCAGATGCTCGCGGTTCCGACCGCAATCTCGGTAACTTTGGCGCGTTCCGCCACCAGCGCGCAGTAGATCTTGATCCACTCTTTGCGCCAGCGGGTGTCGGCGGGACCGATGGTCAATGCGCCGCCGGGATGGGTTTTAAGAAACTGCTCGTCCTTGCTGTGTTGCGCAATGAACCTGGCCATGGCCTTCTGATTGGCTTCCTTGTCCAGACCCAGAGCCTCCATCGGCGAGGGTGAAAAGCCGCCAAAGGCCGCCAGTTCGCAGAGCAGATCCACCTTGTCCGACCCCTTTACCTCGGGATAGTTGAGAATCTCCCGCACCACCGGCAGCGAGCGCATTTCCTTCCAGCCCAGCACCAGAAGAATGAAGCGCAGCGCGTCGATCTCCTGCTCAATCCCCACCGAAATGCCGTAGCGCAAGATGGAGTGCAGCACGGCCTCATTGCCCTCCGGCAGTTTGCCGCCGGCTAACTCAATATAGGCGCGGCATCTCTCCAGAAAGTCCTTCAGTTGCACTTTTTCGAAGGCGTGCATCAGCCCCTGGGAGAGCGAAATCTCCTGCTGCGGCGGAGCGGTTGCCGTCGGAGCACCTCCCGGCCATTGCATGAAGGTGGCGGCCTCGCCTTCGCTCCAGCCGAAGGACTTGATGCCGCTCCAGAAGCCAAAGTGCAAGGCCTCCGGCGACGCCAGAAAGGCGGGCAGAATGCGGGGATCGTAAAAGCGCAGGAAGGAGGGAGCGCCATCCGGCAGGCGGGCTTGCACGAAACGGCGAAAGTGATAGAAGAGCTGCTCCAGCGGAGTCGGAGAAAAAACCAGAATGCCCCATGGCTTCTTCCATAACTCCTCATAGACCCAATCGCCCAATGGCTCGTCCAGCCGGGCCAGATACGGAGCCACGGCGGTATAACTCTCGAAAGGCGACCCGGCAAACAGCGAAACCGCCTGACCCTGGGGCAGGGATTGCATCTTTGCGGCTACGCCGGGGTCGCCGGCTACGTCGAAGATGGCATAAACACCCTGTTCCCGGACAAGCCGGCGATACTGTTCGGCGGATGCGGCAATTCTCTTCAATTCGGGCATTTTGTCACGATGACCAACGAGAGTTAGTGGGCTCTGCCGTTTTCTTTACTCCATCCATCTTAGCCGCTTTCCCCTCCCGCATCGTCTCTTTTTGCGGTTGAAAACGAAGAGCGGAGAGTTGCGATGAAGTTGGAAACTTCTTACGCGTCTGCTCCCAACTGTTCCGCACCGTCTCGCCGGCAAAAGGCAGCAGCGGGACTACACTGAGCAGTACTGTCTCGGCGGCTGCCAAATCCCGGTTGCCGCGATGAATCTTGCCTTGTTGAACAGCCTCGCCCACGGCTCGGTCGGCCACGGCGCTTTGCCGGGCGCGGTAGGCGTCGCTCAAAGAACTGCTGAAGCGATCGTCGCCGGCCGCTGCCGCTGCCTTGCGCATCTGCGCCGCACCCGAAGCAAGATCGCCCCGCAGCGCCGCGTAGGCTCTGCCCATGGTACGGTAAACCGCCTGCTGGCGCTCTTCCTCGAACGACTCCAGCGCCCCCTGCACCCGCGCCGCGCCCAGAACAGCAGCCGGCTGCATTTGCAGGGATTGCACAGCCTCATCAAGTTTGCCGGCGCCATACAGGCGCGCCGCAGCGGCCAGCGCAGCCGCGATTTGCTGCTGCTGAGCCTTCAAGCCCGCCGTGGCCTGATCCATCAGCAGGCGCAAGGCCGGATCGTCGCCCTGCCGCAAGGCTGCTTCGAGAAAGCCGCTGGCCGCTTCGTAATCGCTGCCAGCCAATAGTGCCTGGGCCTGGGCCACGTCATTGCGCAGGCGCTCCTGCTGGCGCGACTTTCGTTCTTCGTTGCGGGCAAACTCCAGCAGGCTGAGTACCTCGCTCGAGGCGATTCCCTCCGCCTGGCAGAACTCCAAAATGCGCACCGCCTCGCTGTATTGCAGTTGGCTGAGCGCCTGGCGGGAGCGGGCCAGGTAGTCGGTGCGGCGTTCCTCCACCGATTGCTGGAGCAGGCGGTCGCTGAGCATCGCCTCCAGGTTCAGCAATTGCTCATCGGCGGGCAGCCGCTGGCGCGCAGTCTGCACCAATTCCAGCGCCGCGCGCGGCGACAGATCGCGGCAGGCCCGCACCGCTTCATCCACTAAGCGCCGCTCTTCCTGCTCGCGGGCCATGCGCTCCACCTGGGCATGGAGCCGGTACAGCGCCGTCTCCGCGGGCATGGCGGCTATCGCTTCCTGAATGACTTGCGCCACCTGGCGCACTTCGCCGGTAGTCGAGGCCAGCGCCACCTCTTCTTCCAGCCGCGCCACCACCTCCCGCTGCCGAGCCCGTTCCATGGCGGTGTTCAGGTCCTGCTGCAACAGCATCAGCTCGGAGTTGGTGGGATCGATCTGCTCGACCTGGCGCAGCACCTCCAGCGCCTGCGGATAGTGCTCGCAGCCGATCTCTTCGCGCGCCGCATTCAGCAGCGAACGCACCTGTGCGCTGCGTTGCGCCTGCTCCGCCTCTTTCACCAGCAGGTTGCGCAGGGCGAAGATCTTGGAGTTCGACTCGTCGATCTGCAGCGCCATCTCCGCCGCGGCAATGGCCGCCGGATAATCGCCCCTGCGCCGCGCCGACTCCACCACGCTGAGTTGTTCGCTGATGCGCTGCTGCCGCTCTTTGGCTCGCCGCGCCTCTTCTCTCATGCGCTCGAATTCGGGATGGTTGAGCAGCAGATCCTCATTCCCTTCCAGCGTTACCAGGGCCTGATCGAACTGCTTTTTGCTGAAAAACTCCTCGATCTGTTCGAGAACTTCCTGAATCCTCTCTTCGCGCTTGCGCTGGGCCAGATGCTGGTGAACATCGCCCAGCAAATCCCGGGCGGCGGCGTGTTTGCTATCGATTTTGAGTATCTGGTGCAGCAGGGTGCGGGCGCGGGTGTAATCCTGCCCCACGGCCAGGCGCTTGGCCTCGATCATCAGCCCATCGGCCTGCTCATGGCGCAGATCCACAATCACCGCGGAGAGATCGGCGGCCATCTCCTCGCCAGAGGAGTAGCGCCTGTCCGGCGACTTGGCCAGCGCGCGATTCACAATCTGTTCGAGTGCGGCGGGGCAGTCGGGACGCAGGCTGCTCAGCGGCGCATGAGGCTCGGTCATGATCCGCTGCATCAGGATGCCGTCGGGTCCGTTGAAGGGACGCTGCCCGGCGATCATCTGGTAGAGCATCACTCCCGCGGAGAAGAGGTCCGAGCGGCCGTCCAGCGGGTCGCCGCGCAGCCGTTCCGGCGCCATGTACGCCGTCGTGCCGATGAGATGGCCGGGGCGGGTCAGGCTCTGTTCCTTCTCCCGCTTTTCCAGCCGGGCAATGCCGAAGTCCAACAGCTTGGCCTTGCCGTCTGGCTGCACAAAGACGTTGGCCGGCTTCACATCGCGGTGGATCACCCTGTTCAGATGGGCATAACCCAGCGCCGTGCAGACCTCGACCATGATCTGCAATCCATCGGCCAGCGGCAGCGCCCGGCCGGAGCGGAGAATCGCCTCCAGCGTCTCGCCGGCAACGCACTCCATCACGATGTAGGGGATGCCGTTGTCGTCGCCCAGATCGAAGACGGTGACGATATTGGGATGGTTGAGCCGACCGGTTCTGCGCCCCTCTTCGTAGAAGCGCTCCAGCATGGTGGGGTCGTCGGCGATGCCCTCGGTCAGGGTCTTGATGGCCACTTCGCGGCCGATGTGTTTGTCGATGCAGCGATAGACCACGCCCATGCCGCCGCGTCCCAGCACATCGACAATCTCGTACTTGCCGATCCGGGTGGGGCCGCCGGCCTGCACCGCTCGAGTGGGTTCCACGTCAGGGATTGCTCCGCGCCGCCGGCGCCATGTTGAACTGCTCTTGCAAGAACTGCTTGGCGTGCTTGCGCTCCGCCGAGTCGTCTTCGGGAACGATATTCAGATAGCGCAGGTAGGCTTCGCCCGCCCCGTCCAGATCCCCTTCCGTCTCTTGCAGATGGGCCTGCTTGTAGATCTTCGCCGGCAGCTTCTCCACCTGCGCGCGCACCGCCCCGATCAGGTCCTTCAGCGCGGCATTTTCCAGCGTGGTGAGAAAATCCGCCGTATCCGGCTCTACACCGGAGGGCTTGACCCCCTCGGTATCCTCCGGCTTCACGTTCTCCAGCACCACAAACTCTTTGTGCGCCTCTTCGGCCACGGGAACAGTCTCCGCCGCCTCGCCGCTGAACGAGTTGGCGATGCGGAACTGCAACTGGATGACGCCGCCCAGGCTGATGGTCTTGCGGGTATAGGTATAGGGGCGCAGCACATCGGTGGTGACGGTCTTGGGCGTGGCGTCCAGCTTCACATGCGCGTCTTCGACGTTCTTCTGCGCGGCTTGCACGGCGTTGTTCAATTCGCCGATCTGTTTCTTGTTGCCCTTGGCCTCGGCGCCCTGCAACGAAGCCTGCGCGGTCTGCAACTCGATTTCGGCCTTTTCATAGGCGCGGTTGGCTTGGTTCCACTCTTCGCTGGGAACCTCCTTCTCGCCCGCCCGGTATTTGGAGTCCTTGGCCTCCACCAGCGGCGCGACGGAAAGATGGTGTTGCAGCACGTCGCCGGTCAGTTGGAAATCGGGTTCCACTGGTGTCGTTTCGCTGCTGCGCACCACCTTCATGGGAATCCCCGCGCCTTCCAGCCCGGTAATGATGACGTTCTCCAACTGTCCGGCAAAGCCCGCGCTGTCGCGCTGCGAGGTCTGATCGCGGAATTGCACGCGAATCGAGAGCTTGGAGCGCAGAGCGTGCGCCGCCGTAGCCGAGACCATCGCATCCCGCACCGCGTCCAGGTTCGAGGCCTTGTAGATGGCCGCCTCGCTCAGGTACATCCAGCCCAGCTCGGCGCCGGAGCCGGCCGGCTTGCCCAGGTAGTGCTTGGCCTGCTCCAGCAGGTAGGCGCTCATCTGGTCGCCCAGAACCTCCATCCGGTCGCGGTAGCTTTCGTTCTGGCTCAATTGATACGCGTCTTGCAGGTAGCTGTAGGCGTTCTCGATGCCCACCTCGTCGGCGATGCCGCGGATGGGCGTGTGCGCCTGGCTGAGGTTCTTGGCCAACTGCGCCGCGCCCAGAATGTAGGCCGGCTTCAAGCGCTCGATATCGTCGTCCACCAGTCTTTGCTGCGCCGCGCTCAGCGTCGACAGCGCCTCGTAGGCGCGTACGATGTCGTGTTCCGCCTCGTAGGCTTTGCTGCTCTCCAGGGCTTTGGCGGCGGCCTGCCGATCCTGCACCACGATCAACTGCGCGCGGGCGTTCTTGAGCGATTCCCGCACCGCTTCCGAATCCTTGGCCTTCAACGCCAGCTCGTACTCATGGATAGCGCCCGCCCAGTCCGGCGCGGTCTCTGCCTGCTTGGCCTGGGAGAGATGAAAGTCGAAAGCGCCATCGACGACAGCCGCCAGACGCGGCTCCTCGCCAATAAAGGCGCGATAGGGAAGGATAAACTCCAGCGCCGCATCGAACTGTCCTGCCGTCTTGGCTTCGTCGGCCGAGCGCAACGCCGTTTGCAGGGCAGTGCTGTCTTTGAGTACCTCGGCTTGCAGTGCTTGAATCGCCGGCAAAGAGGAGTCGATTCCGGCCGCCAGATCCGCATCCTTCTGCGCCGCTTGCAGGTGAATGTACCCGGCCTGATGCGCGTTGAAGGCGCTGCGATAAGCGGCCAGCTCTTCGACGCCCCTGGCCGCGATCGCCGACAAGGCAGCGCGAACGCCGGCTTCGAGTTGGACGAGTTGCGGCATCTGCGGCGTCAGTGCGTGCGCTTGATCGGATTGCGCCTTGGCGGTCTTCAGATCGTCATACGCCGGCGAAGCGCCGGCCGCCGATTGCTCATACGCCTTCAGAGCCGCCTCTCCTGCGTGGACGAAGAGTGCAGCCAGCGCCGTTTTGGCGTCGGCGGAGTGGGTTGCGGCGGGAAACTTGCTCAGGTAGCCTTGCCAGCCGGAAATGTTCCCAGCCCGCTGCGCGCGCAGGTACTCGGCCAGCTCCACATCCGGGGCAGCCAGAAAGACCAGCTTCGCGCCCTTCTTGAGCGGCGCAGCCAGACTGGGCTCGTTGCTGGGAGCGAGTGGCGTCGCCGTGACCACGGCCAGATCGCCCAGTTCGCTCAGCGTGTACGCCGCATTGTGCTCGAATTTCACCGTGGCCGGCGCCACCACCATCGTCGCGCCGCCATTGAGGCTATAGCGCAACGCTCCGTCGCTGCCGCGTTCCAGCACGCCGCCGGGGCCAAGCAGCAGTTTCTCCAGTTTGTTGTAGACCGATTTGTCCACCGTCTCCGGGCAGCCGGCGCAGGAACGCATCTCCGCGCGGCCGTTGATCAGCACGTCGCCGAGTTGAAGATAGGCGGGACCGTTGGGTCCGTCGTAGATCTCAATGGCGATCAGCGAGGCTTCCTTGCTGGCGGCCTCGGCGCTCGGCAATCCCAGACAAAGAAAGGCCCACACCAGAGTTCCTGTCAGCAAGACCCGTAACAGTCGTGCAGCTTGCATCGATACGTGCGATTTCATCTCTTCCCCGGCTGAGCCATCGCGAAAATGCGCAAAACCGGGATGCCCAGCCGGTGCAACCGACAGGGTGCATCGGCCGTTCCATGCGCTTCGGGTTCCCATGGTATCTCCGCTATGGCTGTAGGACTCTGATTCAAGATCTCGAGGTCTCCGCGCCGCTCACCCTGATCCAAGCCAGGCAGGCGGGGCAAGTCCATCGTCAAGTCTGCGGCGCATTCAACGCGCCCATCGCCCCGCAAACAAAGATTTTACGACCGTTCGCATTTTCTGATAACCTACCACTTCCCTGTAAGGCGTTGCAATTGAATTCACGCCACGGCCAAGCTCAATCCCCCCTTGACTGCAAACGGTGATTCTGAGCGACAGGATGGCGGATTATGCCAGATCGAACGTCCAAACCGCAAGCCGTCGCAGCCCTCTGGCGTACAAACGGATTTCCACCCGCGGGCAATGCCATTCTCTGTCTTCGTTTATGGCGTATCGGCGAGTCGGCCGATTCCTATCCGCTCCTGCGCCAGCAGATGCACCCCGCGGTCTGCCTGTTGGCCGACATTGCTGAGGCCGCCGGCGCCACCCCCGTCGAGACGCAAGGCAAGGTCTTCGCTGCCGCCTTTGCCGGCCTTGCCGAGGCCATCCGCGCCGCCCGCCGCCTGCAATGGGCCTTGCAGGGCTTTGTGCAGGGCGAGAGCGCGGCCAATCTGGCCATGGCTGTCCTGGTTGGCAACAGCGAAGAGTTTCCCGGATTCCTGGAGCAGGGACGCCTGCCCGCCGCTTTGGCCAAGGCCGCTCCCGGTGGAATCCTGCTTACCGTCCAGGCTGCCCAGGCGGCCGAAGAGCAGGTTGCCTATGCTCTCACCGGCGCGTCGGAACCTGGTTTCCAGAGCCTGCTGTGGCGCGCTCCCGAAGAGCAGTCCAACGCTCCCTGGGATGAAACCGTCCTCTCCGCCCTCATCGACCGAAAAGGCCCGGAGTTCTCCGCGGACTTCCGTCGCCAGGACGCCGCCACTGCCGAACAGGTGCAAGCCGAGCAGATGCAGATGGGCTCCGAACCCTCCACAATCCCGCAGCTAGAACCCCTCCTCGCTCCCCGCTCCGCATTGCCTACCGCATGGAATGCGCCGGGAAGGCTCTCTTGGATCGTTGGAGGGGCAGCGGTCCTGCTGGTGGCCTTGGTGCTGATTCTCATGCCCCACCACCCCCGGCGCATTGTGCTGGAAGAGCCGCAAGCGGGTTCCAGTCTCCCAACTGCCAGCCCTGCCAATCCGCCCATCATTCAGCCCGAACCCCAGCCCGCGCCCCAGTCTGCGTCTCCGCAAGCCGCTCAGCCGCAGCCGCCGCCCGCAGCCCCACAGAGCTCCAAAGCCAAAGCGCAGCAGGCCAAAGCCGCGCCGGCGGCCAAGCCCGCTCCGCCAGCAAAGCCCACGGCCCAGCCCAGGGGCAATTGCGATCTCGAACAGAGCCAGATCGGAGGGCAGATCGAACTGGCGGAGAAGAACCTGGGCCGCGGCAAATACAAGGACGCGCAGCGCCAATTCGAGTCGGTGCTGGCCTGCGACCCCGGCAGCGGCCGCGCCCGCGAAGGCCTGGCCCGCGTCCGTCAGGCGCAAATGGCCGAAGGCCGCTGAAGCGGAATGCTACGATATTTCACATCCCATCCGGGTTGGCCGCGGACGGCAGCCCGCATCTCTCCCGCTGGCCCATTCAGCCAGTGTGTAGCCGAGGCGCAGTGACCCGTCTCTCTCCTCTTCCCATCGACGACCTCATCCCGGCGATTCTTGCTTCGCTCGAGCGTTGTCCCTCGCTGGTGATCGAAGCCCCGCCCGGCGCGGGCAAGACCACCCGTGTGCCGGCGGCGCTGCTCGACGCCGTTTCTGGCCAGGTGCTGGTGCTCGAGCCGCGCCGCATCGCCGCCCGCATGGCCGCCCGCCGCGTGGCCTGGGAACGGGGTGAAGAAGCCGGTCAGAGCGTCGGCTACCAGGTCCGCTTCGAGCGTGTCGCCGGCCCCACGACCCGCCTGCACTTCCTCACCGAAGGGGTTTTAACCCGCCGCCTCTCCTCCGATCCCACGCTGCAAGGCGTCGACGCCGTCCTTCTCGACGAATTCCACGAGCGCCACCTGGACACCGATCTGGCTCTGGCCCTGCTCAAGCGCTTGCAGCGCCGCCGCCCCGAGCTACGCCTCATCGTCATGTCGGCCACTCTCGATGCCGCTCCCGTGGCAAGATTTCTGGACGGCTGCCCGGTTCTGCGCTCCGAGGGCCGGCTCTTCGATCTCTCCATTCAGCACCTGCCCTACTCGCCTGAGCCGCTCGAAGAGCAGGTCAAGGGAGCCTTGGCGCAACTCTTGCGCGAGGGCCAAACCGGCGGCGTCCAGGCGGGCGACATTCTGACCTTTCTGCCCGGCGCAGCGGAGATTCGCCGCGCCCAGCGCGCCTGCGCGCCACTGGCCCGTCAGGCCGGCCTGCTGGTGTTGCCCCTCTATGGCGATTTGTCGCCCGCCGAGCAGGATCGCGCCGTCGCTCCCGCCCAGCAGCGCAAGCTCATCTTGTCCACCAATGTCGCCGAAAGCTCGGTGACCATCGACGGCGTGACCGCAGTGATCGACAGCGGCCTGGCCCGCATCGCCACCACCTCGCCCTGGACCGGCCTGCCCACGCTGCACGTCGGCCGCATCAGCAAGGCCTCCGCCCAGCAGCGCGCCGGCCGCGCCGGGCGCACCGCTCCTGGCCGCGTGCTCCGCCTCTACGCCGAGATGGACTACCAGCAGCGCGCCGATCACGACACCCCCGAGATTCTCCGCGCCGATCTCGCCCAACTCTGCCTCACCCTGCGCGCCATGAACGGTAGCGATCTGGACGTAGCCGATCTGGCCTGGCTCGACGCTCCCCCTCCCGTCGCCATCGAAAATGCCGAGCGCCTCCTCGACCGCCTCGGCGCATCCGGCGAGACCGCCCGCGAACTGCTTCGCTACCCCTTGCCGCCGCGCCTGGCGCGCATGATCGTAGCCGCCTTGGAGCGTGGAGCCGGCGAAGCAGCCTGCGCCGCCGCCGCCCTGCTGGCCTCGGGCGCACGTTGGGAGCACACCGACCTGCTGGCCGCGCTCGACGCTCCGCTCGACGAACGCGCCCGCCAACAACTCCGCCAACTGCGCGCCCTGGCCCGCCCCAAGCCCTCTGCGCCGCACACCGACGAGGCTCTGCTGCTCTCCGTTCTGGCCGGCTTTCCCGACCGCGTGGCCCGCCTGCGCGCCGGCAAGCAGGTACTGCTCTCGGCCGGCGGCTCGGCGGAGATCGCCGGCGAAGCCCCCACCTACCCCTTCCTGGTCGCCCTCGACATCGAAGACCGCGCCGAGAATCCGCTGCCCCACATTCGACTCACCGCGCGCATCGAGCCGGAGTGGCTGATCGATCTCTTCCCTGAGCACGTGCGCGATGAGACCGCCGCTGTATGGAACCGTCCCGCCGAGCGCGTCGACGCCGTCAGCCGCCTGCTCTACGACGAACTGGTGGTGCAGGAGTCCTTCTCCGCCGCTCCCGATCCCCAGGCCGCCGCCGCCCTGCTCGCCGATAAGGCTCTCGAAGCCGGTCTGGAGCGCTTTGTCGATCCTGCGGAGCTGGAGCACTGGCTGGGCCGCCTCGAGTTCGCCGGCTTTGCCGCTCCCGACCTGCACCAGGCCCTCGCCGAACTCTGCCTGGGCCTGCGCAGCTTTGCCGAACTGAAGAACGCCGCCAAAAACTTCTTCCCTTGGCTGGAGCAAAGACTGGATCAGATGCCGGGGAAGGGAGGTAGTGCGCTGCACCTGCGCGAACTGGCTCCGCTGACCCTGCGTTTGCAAGCCGGCCGACCGGCCAAGATCCACTACGAACGCGGTAAATCGCCCTGGATCGCCTCTCGCCTGCAAGATTTCTTCAAAATGAAGGAAACCCCGCGCATCGGCCCCAACCGCACGCCCGTGGTGCTCCACCTGCTTGCCCCCAACCACCGCGCCGTGCAGACCACCACCGACCTGGCCGGATTCTGGGAGCGCCTCTATCCCCAGGTCCGCCGCGAGCTGATGCGCCGCTATCCCCGCCACCCCTGGCCCGAAGACCCGCACGGCAAATGACCCGTCCATGAGGAATCGAACTGATTTGGGTGCCCCACCCTCGCCGCGTCTTTGTTTTTGCGGCTAGGGTGGGATCGGGCTGGGCTGCTCCAAGGTGCTCGGCCAATTGGAGAGAAACCTACTCGAACAACTCCCCCTGGCGGGGTTCTTCCTCGTCGAGCAGGCTGGGATCGTTGTTGCGCACATTGCCCACCCGCTCGCTCACCGGCCAAAGACGCATCTCCCCGGCGGGATAGGGGCGCAGCAGATCGTTCGGCGCGGCGCTCTCCGGGTCCAGCCAGCGGTCGTAGTCCCGCGGCTTCAGAATCACCGGCATGCGGTTGTGGATGGGGGCCATCGCCGCATTGGGCGTAGTCGTAAGGACGGTAAAAGTCTCCAGGATCTCGCCCTCCCTGGGCCTCCAGCAATCCCACAGCCCGGCAAAGGCGTAGGGCTCTCCGCTCTGCAGCGCGAAGGCGTAGGGCCGCCGCGTCTGCCCGCTCAACCGCTGCCACTCGTAAAACGCATCGGCGGGAATCAGGCAGCGGCGTTTTTTCAGCGCCTCGCGGAAGGCCGGTTTGGCTGCCGCCTCTTCGGCGCGGGCATTGATGGTGCTGGCGCTGAACTTGGCTTCCTTGGCCCAATGCGGAACCAGCCCCCAGCGCAGCAGCGCGGCCTCGCGCCGCCCCGTTGCCGCCTTCACCCGCACCACCGGCTGAAAGCTCTGCGGTGCGGCGTTGAAGGTGGGCGCGAACCACGGCATCTCCTCCGGCTCCAGGCCAAACCAGTCGGCAAGAAGCTCTTGCGTCGATCTTCGCGCGAAGCGTCCACACATAACCTCCTCAGAATAGCTCTTCATTGCGGTTGAATCTGGAGTAGCGGGTGCCCCACCCTCGCCGCGCCGTTGTTTTTGCGGCTAGGGTGGGCGAGTGGGGGCGAGCACCAAAGTTCTTTGACAAATCCGTCGATTTGCGGCAATCTAAAAGCGAAGAAAAAGCGAAATATCCATGCCCTCCGCCGCCGCACTCCGCATTCAGATCGAAGACGCCCTGCAAGCTCGCTTCCCGGCGGCGCTTACTCCTGCCCCCCGAACCATCCACGACGTCGCCGCAACCGGCATTCCCGCTCTCGACGCCCTGCTCGAAGGGGGATTGCCCGTCGGCGCCATCAGCGAGATTATCGGCCCGGCCACTTCCGGCCGCACCAGCCTGACCCTGGCTTTTTTGGCCCAGCGCACCCGCGAGGGCCAGGTTTGCGCCTGGGTCGACTGTGGCGACGCCTTCGATCCCGAGTCCGCCGCGGCCAACGGCGTCGCCCTGCGGCAACTGCTCTGGGTGCGTTGCGGGAGGCCCGCTGCCTCTCCGCCTCCTTTGCGCTTTGCCAAGCCGCCATCGCCAGCCGCTCCCTGGTCCAGCCTCGATCAGGCCCTGCGTGCGGTGGATCTGCTCTTGCAGGCTGGCGGTTTTGCCTCCATTGTGTTGGATCTGGGCGAGATGGACCCACAGCAGGGGATGCGCATCCCTCTGGCCACCTGGTTCCGCTTTCGCCAGGCTGCCGACCGCAGCCGTTGCAGCTTGGTGGTGCTGGGCCGTGCCTCGTATGCCCAATCCAGCGCCGCCGTGGTGCTGGAGGCTTCTCCGCTGCGCCCCGCAATCGCCGGCGGAACCGTTCTGCGCGGCGGCGGCTTCACCGTGCAGCGCGGCCGCCAGCGCTTTGCTCCGCAGCGCGCCACCCTGCGCCCATCGCCCGCCTCCACCTGGTCTGCCCGCACCGCCTGGGCCGAGGAGAAAAGCGCATGAGCCGCGAACTCTATGCCTGCCTGCACGCCGTCGAATTTCCCGCCCAGGCGCTGCTGCGTCTGCGCCCCGATCTGCAAACGCAGCCCGTCGTTGTTTACGATGGCCCGCCGCTGCAAGAGACCGTCTGCGCCCTCAATCGTCATGCCTTCCGTCGCGGCGTTGTCTGCGGATTGACCCGTCTGGAGGCCGAGGAACTGGGCGGTATCGAGCTATTGCCGCGCTCTCTGCCGGTCGAGGCCGCGGCTCGCGCCGTGCTGCTCGAGTGCGCCGCCAACTTCTCCCCCCGCATCGAAGAAGCCAGTGCGGGAACCGCCTGCGCGTTTGTCCTGGACGTAGCCGGCTCGGAGCTGCTCTTCGGCCCTCCCCAGGAACTCGCCGCGCGCCTGCGCCGGCAGGCTGCCGCAGCGGGCTTTCGCGTCTCCGTAGCCGTCAGCGCCAACTTTCATGCAGCGCGCATTCTGGCCGCGGCCAAACGCGGCCTCACCATCCTCCCCGCGGGTGAAGAAGCACGGGCGCTGGACAAACTCCCGCTCACCGTTCTGGACCTGAGCGAAGACCATCGCGAGACCTTTGCCCTGTGGGGCATTCGCACCCTGGGCGAACTGGCCGCGCTGCCTGAAGTGGACCTGATCAAGCGCCTGGGCGCAAGCGCCAGTCACTGGCGCGCGCTGGCTCGGGGCGTCGAGCGCCACACCTTTCAGCCCATCGAGCCCGCCTTCGCCCTGCGCGAGTTTTACGCCTTCGACTCGCCCGTCGAACAGCTCGACGCACTGCTCTTCATCGCCGCGCGCATGATCGATTGCCTGGTCGAGCGCGCCGTGAATCGCTCTCTTTCGCTGGCCTCGTTGACCGTGGAGATGGCCTTGGAGGGCGGCCAGCAGCATCGTCTCTCTCTGCGTCCCGCACTGCCTTCCATCGACCGCAAATTCCTGCTCAAGCTGCTTCATCTGGAGATCGCAGCGCACCCTCCTCCGGCTGCCGTACTGGCCCTCACGCTCACGGCTGAAGCCGGTCAATCGAGCAAGGTACAGATGGGCCTCTTTGCGCCGCAGACCCCCGAGCCCTCGCGTCTCGATGTCACCCTGGCCCGTCTGCGCGCCATGGTGGGCGTGGAGCGCGTCGGCTCGCCCGCCCTGGAGGACTCGCACCGCTCCGGCAGCTTTCATATGCAAGCCTTCCAGAGCGAGGATGCAAAGCATCCATCTTCCAACACAAAAGCTCCGTGCCCTACGCTGGCTCTGCGCCGTGTGCGTCCACCGCGCTCCGTCTCTGTCGTTCTCCATCAGGATCGGCCCGCAGCCTTTCGCGATGGTGGCGAGCGCTACCAGATCTCTGCCGCCTATGGCCCCTGGCGCAGCAGCGGCTGCTGGTGGTCGGTCGATGCCTGGGAGACGGAAGAGTGGGATGTGCTGGCCGCCGACCGCAATGGCGAAGCTCTGGGCTGTCTGCTGCTCCACGACATTCTGCGCGGCCTGTGGCAGCTTGAGGCCTTGTATGACTGACCTCTGCATCGGCGCTCCTCTTTTGCTTTTGCCACGCAGAGCGGAAGACTACGTCGAACTGCACGCCTCCAGTTCCTTCAGCTTTCTTGCCGCTGCCTCGCCGCCCGAGGCGCTCATCGCCCGCGCCGCCGAACTCGAATTGCCCGCGCTGGCGCTCAGCGATCGCAACGGTCTCTATGGAGCAGCGCGCTTTCATACCGCGGCCAGGCGCTACGGTGTGCGCGCCCACATCGGCGCGGAGATCGCGGTTGCATCTTTCGGCCGGCGTCTTCAGCCCGCCCCATGGCTGCCGCATCAGCCCAACGATGAGCCCGCGCGCGTAGTGCTGCTCTGCGCCACGCAGACCGGCTATCGCAATCTCTCCCAGCTCATCACCCGCTTCAAGATGCGCGAGAGCACCAAGGCCGAAGGCGCAGCCACGCTCGATGATCTGGAAGAGTTCTCCGCCGGCTTGATCTGTTTGACCGGTGGCGACGAAGGCCCGCTGGCTGCGTCGTTAGCCCGCGGCGGCAAACGTGAAACGCTCAACCTTGCCGCTCGTCTCTCTTCCATCTATGGCCGCGGCAATCTCTATATCGAAGTGCAACGCCATGGCGAGCGCGGCGAAGAGTGCCGCAATCAGTTGCTGCTCGATCTCGCTGCCCATCTGCATCTGCCCGTCGTCGCTACCAACGGAGTGCGCGCCGCAACCGAGCGCGACCGCGAACTCCTCGATGTGCTCACCGCCATTCGCCATCATCTGCCGCTCGATCGAGCCGGGCGCCTGCTGGCTGCAAACTCAATGCGCGCGCTGCGCTCGGCGCGTGAGATGAGCGTGCTCTTCCGCGACCTTCCCGAGGCCATCGCCAACACCCGCATCGTGAGCGAGCGTTTGCAGTTCACGCTGGCCGATCTGGGCTATGAATTCCCTCAATATCCTGTGCCCGCCGGCGAATCGATGGACAGCTTCCTGGCCAAGCGGGTCGAAGAAGGCGTGCGCAAACGCTATGGCGTTCCATCCAAACTTCATCTTCTCGACAAGGCTCGCGCCCAGGTGCGCCACGAACTAACGCTCATCGCCAAGCTCGGATTCGCCGGCTACTTCCTTATCGTCTGGGATCTCATCCTCTACTGCAAGCGGCAAGGATTCCTCGTGCAAGGACGCGGCTCCGCGGCCAATTCGGCGGTCTGTTACGCGCTTGAAATAACCGCCGTCGATCCCGTGGGAATGGAGCTGCTCTTCGAGCGCTTTCTCAATGAGAATCGCGGCGAATGGCCCGACATCGATCTCGATCTGCCCTCCGGCGAGCAGCGCGAAAGCGTGATTCAATACGTCTACGAGCGCTATGGATCGTTGGGCGCGGCCATGACCGCCAACGTCATTACTTATCGCGGCCGCTCCGCATCGCGCGAGGTGGGCAAGGCGCTGGGTTTGGAAGAGGAGCAGTTGGCGCGCCTCTCCGGCCTCATGGGCCATTGGGAGTGGCGCGGCGCCAGCGACACCATGGCCCAGCACTTCGCCCAGGCCGGCTTCGACATTCGTCATGCGCGCATCGCCCGCTATCTCGATCTCTGCCTGCGCATGAAGGATCTGCCTCGCCATCTCGGCCAGCACTCCGGCGGCATGGTCATCTGCGCAGGCATGTTGAATCGCGTCGTCCCCATCGAGCGCGCGTCCATGAGTGGGCGCACCGTCATTCAATGGGACAAGGAAGACTGCGCCGATCTCGGCCTCATCAAGGTCGATCTGCTCGGCCTGGGCATGATGGCCGTGCTCAAGGACTGCATCGAGCTGATCCCGCAGCACTACAACACCAGCGTCGACTTGGCCGCTCTGCCTGAAGATCCCTTGGTCTACGAGACGCTGCGCAAGGCCGACACCGTGGGCATGTTTCAAGTCGAGAGCCGCGCCCAGATGGCCTCCATTCCACTCAATGCACCCACGCGCTTCTACGATCTGGTGGTGCAGGTGGCCATCATTCGCCCCGGCCCCATTGCCGGCAAAATGATGCACCCTTACATGCGCCGCCGTCAGGGCAGGGAAGAGGTGACTTATCCGCATCCATCTTTGGAGCCGGTGCTCAAGCGCACGCTGGGTGTTCCGCTCTTTCAGGAGCAGCTCTTGCGCATGGCCATGACCATCGCCAACTTCTCGGGAGCTGAGGCCGAGGAGCTGCGCCGCGCCGTAGGCATGAGAAGGTCCATGCAGCGCATGAAAGATCTCGAAGGCCGCTTGCGCGACGGCATGACGCGCAACGGCATCGGTCTCGAAGCGCAAGACAACATCGTGCAAAGCATCTCATCGTTTGCCATGTATGGATTTCCCGAATCGCACGCCGCCAGCTTTGCGCTCATCGCTTATGCATCGGCTTATCTCAAGGTCCACTATCTTGCGGCTTTCACTTGCGCCTTGCTCAACAATCAGCCCATGGGCTTCTATTCGCCCGCGGTGCTGGTCAAGGATGCGCAGCGCCACGGCCTGCGTGTGCGCCCCATCGACATACAAGCCTCTGAGTGGCTGTGCACAGTGCAAACGGAAACCGATGGTTCACTCTCGCTGCGCCTCGGCCTGAACTATGCCCGTGGCCTGCGCAGTTCTTCCGCCGAGTCTCTGCTTGCATCGCGCGCAGTGCATGGTTCATTTCAATCCGCCGACGATCTTGTCCAGCGTGTGCCCGCATTGAATCGTAAGGAACTCGTATCGCTTGCCCGCATCGGCGCATTGAATGCGCTCGGCTCCATCGAGCATCGCCGCGACGCACTCTGGCAGGTGGAAGAAGCAGGCCGTCCTGTCGGCCCTTTATTGCGGAACGCCGGCGATGAAGACCAGCAAAGCAAGCCGCTTCACTCCATGACCACCGATGAGCGCCTCGCCGCCGACTATGCCGGCGTCGGCCTTACCACCGGACCGCATCCCATGGCCTATCACCGCGCCTCTCTGTGCAGCGAAGGCATCCTCTCCGCCAAGGATCTGATGAAACGCGCCGGCGATCAACGTGTCCGCATCGCCGGCTGCGTCATCGCCCGTCAGCGCCCCGGCACGGCCAAGGGATTCGTCTTTCTCTCTTTGGAAGATGAAACCGGTATCGCCAACATCATCCTCACTCCCGGCATCTTCGAGCGCGACCGCATGATTGTCACCCGCAGCCGTTTTCTGCTCATTGCGGGAACGCTGCAAAATCGCGACGGCGTGGTCCACGTCAAAGCGCAGCAGATCGCGCCGCTCGACATGCAAGGCCTGCAAATCTCATCGCACGATTTCCATTGACGATCGTGTATTCCAAGTGTGATTTGAAGAAGCGGGAAAGAGTGGGTTCAATCGCCGCCGAGATGGGCCAGGTAATCCGCAGGCGAGAGGACCGTCACGCCATGGCGCTCGGGTTCCGGAAAGTGTTTTATATTTCCTGTCACCAGCCAGGCCCCGGCGGCGTGCGCCAGAGCGATAAAGGGCGTGTCTTTCGGGTCGGGACAAACGGTTGGCCACGATGCGGGGTCTGGAAGCCGCAAACTATCCTCAATCAGGCTTTCCAGCCAAAGAGGTGGAAATCTGTAACGAAGAAACTTGGTGCGCCGAACCACTTCCCGGTATTCTGCCGCGACTTTGGGACTCGTCACAATCCGAATCATGCCCGTCAACGCCAGACCCGCAACAATCTTTGCCGGTGGTCCGATGGAACTGATGCCGGCAGAGACGATTACGTTGGTGTCGAGAACAATCAAGCGCATTCCGGCTCATCCTCTGGGGAACTACGAATGCGGCTGATCTCTGCGTCAATCTCTTCGTCGCTTATCAGATTGGCTCCGGAAGCCTCGGCAAGCCGCCAACTCTCGCGCAGGCTGGCCAGCGCCATTGCACGGCGCAGTTCGCGATCTTCTTTCACCACATCGCCAAAGACAGGGACCAGAAAGAAGGCGGGGCCATTCTGGCCTACCAGGAGCGTGGTTTCTCCAGCAGGGACATCCTGCAGAGCCTTAACCCCGCGAGTTCTGAACTCACGCAGAGAAACTTGACGCATAATGCACCTCAGAATCTCACTGTAGCCATAATGGCTACGCCCGTCAATATAGGTTATCGCGCAATGTTCGTAAAAAAGCGAACTGTCATCCTGAGCGGAGCGAAGGATCTGCGGTTGTCAGCTTTCCCATCGGGTGAGGCCGAAAACACAGATCCTTCGCTTCGCTCAGGATGACAGCTCTTTTCTAAAACAACTTCCAACTCACCGAACTACACCAGCACCCGGTGCGGCACGGCAGTTTCGACGTTGGCGTTGAGATAGTTGCTGACGGCAGCGGCTGCCTTGCGGCCTTCGCTGATGGCCCAAACCACCAGCGATTGTCCACGGCGCATATCGCCGGCGGCAAAGACGCCATCCACGCTGGTCTTGTAGTTGCCGTCGGTGGCTACGTTGCCGCGCTGGTCCAGAGCCACGCCCAACTGTTCGATCATGCCGTTCTTGACCGGACCGAGAAAGCCCATGGCCAGCAGAACCAGATCCACGTCGAGGGTGAACTCGGAGCCTTCCACCGGCGTGAAGGTGGGCGGCGGGCCCACGCGCACGGCGCGCAGTTGCTTGAGGTTGCCCTTGCCGTCGCCGATGAACTGGATGCTATTGATGCCCCAGTCGCGGATACCGCCCTCTTCGTGCGAGGTCTCGGTGCGCAATTGCAGCGGCCACAGCGGCCACGGGGTCGATGCGGCGCGCTGCTCCGGCGGCTTGGGCATGATCTCCCACTGGTGGACGACCTTGGCCTTCTGGCGCAGGCTGGTGCCCAGGCAGTCGGCGCCGGTATCGCCGCCGCCGATGATGAGCACGCGTTTGCCCTCGGCCAGAATGGCCAGCGATGGATCGACGCTGTCGCCCTCGCAGCGCCGGTTCTGTTGCGGCAGAAACTCCATGGCGAAGTGAATGCCCTTGAGTTCGCGGCCGGGGATCTTGAGGTCGCGCGGCTGCTCGGCGCCGCCCGCCAGCAGCACTGCGTCGTAGTGCTCGGTGAGGTGCTCCACGGGAACGTTGACGCCCACGTGGGCGCTGCTCACAAAGGTGACGCCTTCGCCCTTCATCTGTTCGATGCGCCGGTCGACGACGTGCTTCTCCAGCTTGAAGTTGGGAATGCCGTAGCGCAGCAGGCCGCCGATGCGGTCGTTCTTCTCATACACCGTAACCGAGTGGCCGGCGCGGCGCAGTTGTTGCGCGGCAGCCAGGCCGGCAGGCCCGCTGCCCACCACGGCGACGCGCTTGCCGGTGCTTTCCTCGGGCGGCTCGGGGCGTATCCAGCCCTTTTGCCAGGCGTGCTCGATAATCGAGCGCTCGATGAGCTTGATCGAGACCGCCGGCTGATCGATGCCCAGCACGCAGGCCGCCTCGCAGGGAGCGGGGCAGATGCGGCCGGTGAACTCGGGAAAGTTGTTGGTGGCATGCAGGCGCTTGACGGCGCTCTCCCAACGGTTGTTGTAGACCAGGTCGTTCCAGTCGGGAATCAGGTTGTTGACGGGGCAGCCGGTGTGGCAGAAGGGCACGCCGCAGTCCATGCAGCGGGCGCTCTGTTCGCGCTGCTTCTCTTCCGGGAACGGCTCATAAATCTCAAACCAGTCCTGCACCCGTTCCCCGACCTTGCGGCGCGAGGGCTGTTCGCGATCGATTTCAAGAAATCCGGTGACCTTACCCATGCTGCACCTCTGTTGCCGCCAGCAGAGGCGACGAAGTTGAAGAATCTTGCGAAGCCGATGAACCAGGAGTGGAATAGAGCGATTCGACGCGCGGCACACCCAGCACGCGCTTGTACTCGTGCGGGAAGACCTTGATGAAGTTGGGCAGTGTGGCCTCCCAGTTTTCAAGAATCCATGCCGCGCGGGGGCTGCCGGTCAAGTCGCGATGGCGCTCGATCAGGCCGCGCACCTCGGCGATGTCTTCGGCCAGCACCAGCGGCTCCAGATCGACGCTGGCGGTATTGCAGCGGCGCACCGTGAAGTCGCCCCGGTCGTCGAGGACAAAGGCCCGGCCGCCGCTCATGCCGGCGGCAAAGTTGCGTCCCGTCTTGCCCAGCACGATCACCGTGCCGTTGGTCATGTACTCGCAGCCGTGGTCGCCCACG
>CAZBPD010000018.1:0-71522 GCA_964493705.1 uncultured Occallatibacter sp. | reverse complement strand
GGGTGGCGTCGGGCGTGGAGCGGTCGTGGTCTTCGCGGCTGCGGTAGAGGTAGCCCGAGACATAGCGCGCGGGAATGCGCACATGGCGCAGCAGCGCGATCATGGTGTGGGCAAAGTCCTGGCAGACGCCCTTGCCGCTGACGATGGCCTCATCGATAGGCGAATCGACGCGCGTAGAGCGGGGTTCGTAGTCGAAGTAGTTGAAGAGGCGCTGATTCAGCTCCTGCACCAGCATGAGGGGATCGTCGCGGCGGGTGACCTCCATCTGCTCGGCCAGCAGGATGAGGGCGGGCGTCTCGACGGCAAAGGTGCTGGGCAGCAGCATCTCCCAGTAATCGCCCTCTTCGATCATTTCGTCGAGCGCGGCCCATGCGTCGGGAGCGAGAAAGGCGGGTACATCGGGCAGCGGCTGTTGCTCGACCACCGACTCGGCGACGATGACCAGTTGATTGTGCTCGCCGGGGATGTCAAAGTGCTGCACGTTGTTGCCGAGATGGTCGCGATAGCTGAAGACGCGGCAGCGCGGGCTGACCGAGAGCGAAAAAGAGAGACAGTGCTGATTCGAGTCGGAGCGCGGATTCATGCGCGCCTCCATGATGCTCTCGCTGATGGGATGCGAGTAGCGGAAGCGGGTCAGATGGCGGATGGAATAGAAGTTCATGTTCGCTCTCCGATTTGCTTGTGAACAGAGATCAGGGGTCAGTGGTCAGGGATCAGTGGTCAGTGGTTAGTGGTTGGTGGTCAGGGAATGTTGCCTGCGCTGAACCAGCAAATCGGCAACTGCACTCCAGTCCCTTGTTCCCTCAGTCCCTTGTTCCCTTGTTCCCTCAGTCCCTTGTTCCCTTGTTCCCTCTCATTACACCGCCAGCGCGGATTGAATCGAGTAGTGGACGTAGTTGCGGTAGATGTACTCGTGAATGCGCAGGCACTGCTCGCGTACCGAGCGCAGAAAGTGCGTTGCGTCGCCGCTGAGGATCTCGCCGATGGTGGTGAAGTCGAGCATGGCGTTCAGCCGGCCCACGCCCGCGGTCAACTCGCTGGGAGCGCGGCGGCCGCCGGTATTCTGAATGGACTCGATAGCGTCGCGGGTGCCGTCCACGCAGTAGCGAATGGCGTGGGGAAAGTCGGGATTGAGTAACAGGAATTCGAGAATGCGCCCCGGCGTTAGGTCGGCGGTGTAGACCTGGCAATAGGCCTCGAAGGATGTGCAGCAGCGCAGCAGGCCAACCAACTCGAGGTACGGATAGACGGACTGATCCCGCTCCTGGGGCAGAAGCAGTTCGTTCTGATGCACCTCCAGCAGCGTGGCGGTGGCGTAGGCGCGCTCCAGGTAGCGGGCCAGACGAATGAACTGCCAGCCCTGGCCGTGGATCATGGTGGTATCGCTGACCCCGATAAAGAGGTGAATGCCGTCGACAATGGTGGAGAGCGCATCGTTGATGCCGACGTCGAACTGCTCCTGCAACTGCGGCGAATGAATCTGATGGAAGAGCCGGTTGATGCGCTGCCACTGCTCGCTGCTGATCTCTTCGCGTACCTGGCGGGCGTTTTCGCGCGCGCCGTCGATGCAGAAGGTGACCGAGGCCGGGATGAGGCTGTCGAAGACCAGTTTGTGGGCCATGGATTCGATGTTGCCGTCCCAGTCCAGGCCTTCGGGCTTGCCCACCGAGGCCACCAGCCGCTGCCAGCGCGTCTCGGCGCTGATGGCGCCGGTGTCGAGCATCAGGCCCATGGTCACATCCAACTGGCGCACAGTGTTCTCGGCCCGCTCCAGATAGCGGCTCATCCAGTAGAGACTGTCGGCTACGCGCGATAACATGAGGCGGCTCCCTGTCTTGGCTTCTAGCTGCTAGCTTCTAGCCGCTAGCTCCGAGCTGCTAACTTCCAACTTCAGATCGTTGATTCAAGTTGCGGGCGGCTAAAAACGAAAGCTAGCAGCTAGAAGCTAGTAGCTAGAGGCCTATTCGAGCACCCAGGTATCCTTGCTACCCCCGCCCTGCGAGGAGTTGACCACCAGCGATCCCTTTTGCAGGGCCACGCGGGTCAGCCCGCCGGGGACGATATTGACCTTGTCGCCGACCAGGATGTAGGGGCGCAGATCCACATGGCGCGGCTCCAGATGGTTGCCGATCAGGCAGGGCGCGCGAGAGAAGTCGAGCGTGGGCTGGGCAATGTAGTTGCGCGGATTAGCCTGGATCTGGCGGGCGAACTCCTCGCGCTGCTGGGCCGTCGAGTGCGGGCCGATCAACATGCCGTAGCCGCCGCTCTCGCCCACCGCCTTGACCACCAGTTTGTCCAGATTGGCCAGCACGTGGCGGCGTTCTTTCTCTTCGGTGAGCAAGTAGGTTTCCACGTTGTTCAGGATGGGATCTTCGTCCAGGTAGTAGCGGATGATGCGCGGCACATAAGCGTAGAGCGCCTTGTCGTCGGCCAGACCCGTGCCGAAGGCGTTGGTCACCGTCACGTTGCCGGCGCGATAGGCGTTGAAGAGACCGGCGCAGCCCAGCGACGAATCGGAACGGAAGACCAGCGGATCGCTGAAGTCGTCGTCCACGCGGCGATAGATGACATCGACGCGCTTCAGCCCGCCGGTGGTGCGCATGTAGACCACGTTGTCGTGGGTGACCAGATCGCGGCCCTCGACCAGATCGATGCCCATCTGCCGGGCCAGATAGGTGTGCTCAAAGTAGGCGGAGTTGAAGACTCCCGGCGTGAGCAGCACTATATTGGGCTCGGGCCGGCCCTCGGGCGCCAGCGAGCGCAGCGTCGCCAGCAGCAGTTGGGGATAATGTTCGATAGGCCGTACGCCGTAGCTGTGAAAGAGCTGGGGAAAGGTGCGGCGCATGACGCGGCGGTTGGTCAGCATGTAACTGACGCCGGAGGGTACGCGCAGATTGTCTTCGAGGACCACAAACTCGCCGGTGTTCAGCCGCAGCAGGTCGGAGCCAACCACTGCCACGTAAACATTGCGCGGCACCTGCAATCCGCGCATCTGGCGGCGATAGTGCTTGCAGCTATAGACCAGCTCGCGGGGAACCACACGGTCGGCCAGGATCTTGGCGTCGGAGTAGACATCGCGCAAAAAGAGGTTGAGCGCGGTAATGCGCTGCGTCAGTCCGCGCTCGATGCGGTCCCACTCCGGTGCAGTAATCAGCCGGGGCAGCAGATCGTAGGGGAAGATGCGTTCGGTGCCCTCGTCGCGGCCGTAGACGGTGAAGGTGATTCCCTGGGTGAGAAAGGAAAGATCGGCCGACTGCTTGCGGCGCTGCAACTCCTCTTCCGGCAGGCTGGCCAGGGCTTCTGCCAGGGCGCGGTAGTGCGGCCGCAAGTCGCCCGAGGGCAGGCGCATCTCGTCGTAGGCCTGGTCGAGGGCATAGTCCCCGTAGAGCGCATCCAATTCGAGCGAAGACGTACTCATAGGCATCGCGCTTTCCATTGAACGAGTCTAAAGCGCGGACGGCGAATGTACCACCCTTCCAGAACCGAATGCCCCCGCATCCTGCCCCTTTCGGGCCTCTTCGCCCCTCGCCGCCCATGCCTTGTACACCATTCGTACCAGCCAGGGCATAAAGGAGGCGTGAGGAAATCGCTGGGAGGGAAGTAGACGGCCAAGCGATTGTGTTTGCATGCACATCTTCCGCCGCCAGTGGTAACATTGTTACTACTTGGAGGGACGAAATGCTGGCAACGATTCGCCGTCTAGGCAATTCGCAAGGGGTGCTGATTCCCAAGCCGCTGCTGCAACAGGTTGGTTTAGTGGATCGGGCGGAGATGCTGGTGGAAGGGGATGCACTGGTGCTGCGCCGTCCCAAGGCCGAACCGCGCAGCGGATGGGCCGCAGCCAGCCAGCGCTTGGCCGCTCTGGACGATGACTCTCCGGTTCTGCCCGAATTCGCCAATGAGGGCGATGCGGAGCTCTCCTGGTGACGGCGGCGGCAAAACCTGCTGCCGTAAAACGCGGCGAGATCTGGCTGGTCAACCTCGATCCAACCCTGGGCAGCGAAATTCAGAAGACGCGGCCTTGTGTGGTCATCTCTCCGCCGGAGATGCACGACTACCTGCGTACTGCGATCATTGCTCCCATGACCACCGGAAGCCACCCCGCGCCCTTCCGCATCCCTGTTCACCATGCAGGCAAGGATGGGCTGATACTGCTCGATCAGTTGCGCGCCATCGATAAAACGCGCCTGGTGAAGCGCTCTGGGGCGATTGTTCCGGAGACATTGAACGCAGTTCTGGAGACACTCGGTGAGGTCTTTGCGAGGTAATCAGGCGGTCGTTGGAGTCTTGCGATTTTCTAAACCTTGCAACAGAGCAGTCAGAACTAGAAATCAGAGCCAGCGCATTTTCTATTGGGAAATGGAAACATCGGGCTTTTGTTTCATTCGTAAAAACCCGCCCAGCACTCCGCAGGCCGGACTTGCAAGCAGTATCAATAGCTGGATGAAGAACGGGTGAGTTTCTTTCCCGGAGGCCATCGAGAATATACCCAGACTGACACAAAGAAAAGAAGAAAGCCCTCCATTGAGCATCCCCGCACGTTTAGCGATGACCGCGGCGATATAACCACCGAGCACAGAACAAGCAAGACCGAGAGCAATCTGAGTCAAATAAAGCGGCATATTTCCTTTCATAGCCGCCATTATCGCCGTTTGCATCTGCGTATTCGGAGTGTGAGAAAAATCCACTTTCGAGATGGCATAAATCGCAAAAGGGATTCCTAAAAGGACAGATGAAACTATGTCTACAACAGCGCCGGTTAGAACTCCAAGAATTGAAACCTTCTTCACGTGCCCTCCATTCATGGAGAGAATGATACATCAAACCAAACGGGCGGCGTGAGTTCTGTAGAACGGTATTGCCTGTCGTTGCTCAGGATCTTCGCAATCCAGATCGAGGTCAGGAAGTTCTTGATAGAAGTCGAGGCCTTCTCTGCCTTTGGCCTCGCTCTGGACTACCTCTGGAGATGCTATAAATTACAACGATGCCCAGGTATCCCCAGAGCGGTCCCCGCAAGATGCGCCTGTTGCCGCTGGTGGCGGCAACCTTCTTCATGGTCTCGGGCGGGCCGTACGGCATTGAAGAGATTCTGGGCGGCGCGGGGTTTGCTCGCGCCATTGTGATCCTGCTGGCGCTGCCGGTGCTGTGGAGCCTGCCCACCGCGCTGATGGTCGGCGAACTGGCCGCGGCGCTGCCGGCGGAGGGCGGCTTTTATACCTGGGTGCGGCGGGCGATGGGGCCCTTCTGGGGCTACCAGGAAGGCTGGCTTTCACTCTCCGCCAGCATCTTCGATATGGCCATCTACCCGGCGATCTTTGTGCAGTATCTGAGCCAGTACGATGCGGCGCTGACCGCCGGGGGGCGCGGCTACCTCTGGTCCCTGGCGGTGGTTCTGCTCTGCTGCCTATGGAATCTGCGCGGGGCGCCTGCCGTGGGCGACGGCTCGATGGCCCTCTTCGCACTGCTGCTGACGCCGTTTGCGGTGCTGGTGGTTTTGGGGTTGTGGAGCGGCTTTACGCTGCATCCGGCGGTGCAATGGAGCCGCCCTGCCTCGGCCTCGGCTCTGTCCACCGCGATCCTGGTCGCGCTGTGGAACTACATGGGCTGGGACAATGCCTCGACGGTGGCCCAGGAGGTCGAGAATCCGCAGCGAACCTATCCCCGCGCCATGCTCGGCGCCACGGCGCTGGTCGCCGCCAGCTACGTGCTTCCGCTGGTTGCCGTGGCCGTGGCCGGCTTTTCGGTGGAGAACCTGCGTACCGGCGACTGGGCCAGTGTGGCGTCCAAGCTGGGCGGGCCTTGGCTGGGGCTGGCCGTCATTGCCGGAGGCGCACTGACCGGCATCGGCATGTTCAATGCGCTGGTGATGAGCTACTCCCGCCTGCCCATGGCCATGGCCGAGGACGGGATGCTGCCGCGCTGTCTGGCCCAGCGCAATCGCCGCGGCGTGCCCTGGGTCAGCGTGCTGGTCTGCGGTGCGGGTTGGGCGCTGGCGCTGAAGCTGCCCTTCGACCGCCTCATCTCCATCGACCTGATTCTTTATGGCTCAAGCCTGCTGCTGGAGTTCATCGCTCTGGTGGTTCTACGCCTGCGCGAGCCGGCTCTGGAGCGGCCCTTCCGGGCAGGCAACCTGACCTTTGCCTGCCTGCTGGGGATCGGTCCGGCGGCGCTGATTGCCTATGCCCTCTACGCCTCTCGCGACGAGAAACTGATGGGAGCGATCCCGGCCCTGCTCTTTGCCCTCGGGGTTGCCCTGTTGGGACCGGTGTTCTATTGGCTGACGGCCGCACGCAAGCCATACAGAGCTGCGATCGACCGGTGAGAATCGGAGAATGTTGCGCGACGCCAGCGGGTGAGCCAATCCAGAGCGCCGGCACATTCAGGGAGGCATACCGTTCTTCGCTTACCGTTTTCCGTGTTACGATAAACGTTAAGCATGATTCAATCTTTTGCCGACGATGAAACGGAAGCGGTCTTTTTGACCGGGACGAGCCGACGATGGGCCAACATCGCGCGGATAGCGGCACGGCGGTTGCACGCTGTAGATTTCGCCTCGGCGCTAGAGGATTTGGCGAATCCGCCCGGTAACCGTCGGGAGAAGCTGAAAGGCGACCGGGAGGGCTTTTTGAGCATCCGTATCAACAGCCAATACCGGGTATGTTTCCGCTGGGACGGCAAAGACGCCTGGGATGTGGAGATCGTCGATTACCACTGAGATTGTTGAACATCGTGAAGGAGTTCGGGCCATGAGCATTGCACGTCAACACGAGCAGAGAGGTGTGCCGATTCACCCCGGCGAGTTCTTGCGGGAGGATTTTCTCGTTCCGCTACAACTTTCGGCCAATGCACTGGCTTTGTCCCTGAGGGTGCCAGTGACACGTATCTCGGAGATTCTGCGGGAACGTCGTGGAATTACCGCGGATACGGCGTTGCGGCTGTCGCGGTACTTCGGCACAACACCCGATTTCTGGATGAAGATGCAGATGTCGTACGATCTTGCATTGGCCAGCCGTGAATCAACCACCCGCATTGAGATCGAAATCCGCCCCCGACCCCTGACGCTTGAACAGGACGAGGCCGAAGAACAAGCCATTGCCTGAAAGAGCAGGCAAGATGAACAATCTCTACAATGAATGCAGCGCTTTTTGGAGCGCCAATTGCCAGAGAAGCATCAGCCGGTTACCGAATTTCAGGGCTTTACCAGGAAACGAGTCTTAGGAAACCATGTCCACGACCCAGAACAAGGACTATTACGCGACGCTCGGGGTGAAAAAGACCTCCACCCCGGAAGAGATCCGCAAGGCCTTCCGCAAGGCGGCGCGGCGCTATCACCCGGACGTCAACCCCAACGATAAGCGGGCGGAGGAGAAGTTCAAGGAAATCTCCGAAGCCAACGACGTGTTGAGCGACGACAAGAAGCGCAAGGTCTACGACCAGGTGGGTTACTACTCCGACCAGATCGACCCGGCGCAGGCCGAGGCCTTTGCCTATGCGCGCAAGTCAGGCGGCCACGCGCCGGTGGACTTTGGCGGCTTCGACTTCTCCGGCTTCCAGGGCGAGCCGGGGCAGTATCCGGGAGCGCAGACGGGCGCGGCGGGCAATCCGGCGGCGTGGGGCAGTTTCAAAGACATCTTCAGCGGCATCTTCAGCGGCGCGCAGCAGCCGCAGCGTCCGCAGGGCCCGCAGCCCGGCACCGACCTCGAATACCAGGCCGCGGTGGACTTCTGGACGGCCATCCGCGGCGGCCAGGCGCGCCTGCAGGTGCACCGCCAGGAGGTCTGCCCCCACTGCCAGGGTCAGGCGCACACCATGGGCCCCATGCAGTGCCCGGAGTGCAACGGCACCGGCCAGGTGACGCAGATGGGTGGGCGGATGAAGTTCAATATTGCCTGCCCGCGCTGCAACGGCCAGGGCCGCACCACCAACGCGTGTGGGGTCTGCTTTGGCGAGGGCACGGTCAGCCGCAGCGAGACGGTGGACTTCCGCATCAAGCCGGGAACCCGGGATGGGCAGCGCATCCGCCTGCAAGGCAAGGGCAACGCCGGGCTCAACGGCGGCCCGGCCGGGGACTTGTTTGTCATTGTTCGCACCGCCGAACACCCGGTCTTCACCCGCGTGGGCGACGATGTGCAGTTGACCGTGCCGGTGACCATCGCCGAGGCCTCGCTGGGCGCTAAAGTGGACGTGCCCACCATCGACGGCCGGGCGCAGTTGAAGATCCCTCCCGGCACGCAGAGCGGGCAAAAGCTGCGCATGAGAGAGCGCGGCGTGGAGAACTCGCAGCGCCCCGGCCAGCGCGGCGACCAGATTGTGACAGTCGAAGTCGTGGTGCCCACGCTGCAAGACGAGCGCAGCAAAGAGATCATGCGCGAACTGGCCAAGCTGAACGGCCAGGACCCGCGGCTGGCGCTCTTTGAAAAGATGTAATTGAGTGAGGCTCCCGTGCAATCTGAGTTCTTTGAATGGGATGATGACAAGGCGGAACTCAATCTCCGGAACCACGGAGTGGATTTTCAAGAAGCCCGGACAGTTTTTGAAGATTCGTTTGCCATTACCGTGGCGGATGATCTTCATTCAGAGGATGAGTTAAGATCGAACACAATAGGTTTTTCTCTCCTTTCAAGGGTCTTATTGGTAGTCCATGCGGTGCGTCAGGAGCGGATTCGCCTGATTAGCGCGAGAAAGGCGACTCCCTCGGAGAGGTCTCAATATGAATCGGAACGCTGAGAATGTCGAGTTGTCGAGGGGCGACGAAATGAGGCCTGAATACGACTTCAGCAAAGGGCTGCGTGGAGTCCATGCATTCAGGTTCTCGAAGCTCTCTTCGGATGAAGCACTGGTTCTTGACTATTGGCAGGGTAAAGGGTTTGAGGTTGCCGCCTTTGCCAAAAATGAGATGCGCGATTTGAAGACTCCCGATTTTCGACTTTCTCGCGACGGCCATGAGGTAGCCTTGTGCGAGGTCAAGTCCTTTCAAAGAGACGAATGGCTTGAGGATCAACTCAAGAACGCACTCTCCGGCGAACTGGTGGGAGGCTTGCGTCCCGATCCGATTTTCAATCGCATCAGCAATGCAATTCATACCGCATTTAAACAACTCGATAGTGTGAATTCCGATCATAGACTGTTGAATTTCTTGTTTCTGGTGAATCATGACACCAGCGCGAAGGCGGAGGATTTGGACCGTGTGCTTACCGGTTATGAAGATCCATTGCATGAGCGTTTTGACCCAACTTGTATGCAGTTTTCTGAGGAACGGATTCGCGAAGAAAAGAAAAGGATCGATCTCTTTGTTTGGATGGACTTTCTAAAACCGGATCGGATTCGCATAAGACGCTATTTCTTCGGGAATCCGGAAAACAGCAATTTGGTTTGCGATCTTCTGAAAATCGATCCTACCCAAATCAAGATGCTCCCACCAGCAGCTTAGGTCGAAGAATTATGGCGGCAAAACGCAAATCCAAGGGCGCGTACATGATCTCGGCGGTGGCCGAGATGTATGAGATTCATCCGCAGACGCTGCGCCTCTACGAGCGCGAGGGACTGCTCAAGCCATCGCGCACCGAGGGCAACACAAGGCTGTATACCGACGAAGACCTGGAGCGGCTGGAGTTCATCCTGAATCTCGCCCGCGATCTGGGCGTGAACATCGCCGGCATCGCCATTATTTTGCAGATGCGCGAGCGCATGGAAGAGATGAACCGGCAGATGCAGAGCTTTGTCGAGTACGTGCGCTCGGAGATGCTGACGCGCTTTCAGCAGGCCGCGCCCTCGGGCGGAGCCGCCATCGTGCCCCTGCGTAAAATGGCGGTGGTCAAACCGGCTGCCGCCAAAGCCACGACGGCGGCCAAGACGGTTGCCGCGAAGAAATCCTAGACTCACTTTTTCTCATCCCTCCTCGATGCAGGTATTCTTAAACCTGCATGTCGTACGCTTGGTTTGGATTGGCCGTCTTCGGCCTGATTACATCGTCGGTCTTTGCCGGAATGGTGCTGTGGGCAGTTCCCGGCTACCTGCGGGACGTGCTGGCCGCTCGGGTGGCGGCTAGCGCGCGACCCGGATTCACCCCTCCTTTGTCGCTGCTCAAGCCGGTGCATGGGGCCGAACCCAATCTCGACGCCCATCTGGCCAGCTTCTTTGTGCAGGATTATCCCGTCTACGAGATTCTTTTCTGTGCCCGAACGGCCGATGACGCCGGTTTGCAGACGGCGCGGCGAGTGGCGGCGCGTTATCCGCAGATCCCCGTGAAGTTTCTGGTCACCGGCGGCCAGCCCGATTACATTAACGCCAAGGTCGCCTCGATGGAATTGATGGAGACCGCGGCTTCTCACGAGATTCTGGTCATCAGCGACAGCGACGTGCGCGTGATGCCAGACTACCTGCGCGCCGTGGCGCTTCCCTTCCGGGACCCGCAAGTGGGCGCCATGACCTGCCCCTATCGCGGCGTGGCCGCCGAGGGCGGTTTGTGGGCGCGTATCGAGGCCGTCGGCATGAGCGTGGAGATGACCGCCGGGGTGCTGGTGGCGCGGGCTCTTGAAGGAATGCAATTCACGCTGGGGCCGACCATGGCCTTCCGCCGCGAGACGATCCGGCGCATGGGCGGTTTCAAGGTGACGGCCGACCATTGCGCCGACGATTTCGTGCTGGGTAACGAGACCTGGAAGCTGGGCCAGACGGTGGTGCTGAGCCATCACGCCATCGACCACATGGTCATCAATTCGAGCTTTGGCGCATCCATGAAGCATCAGGTTCGGTGGATGAAGTCCACGCGTTTTTCCCGGCCCAAGGGGCATTTCGGCACGGCGTTGACCTTCGCCATGCCCTTCGGGTTGCTGGGACTGGCTGCGGGCGTGGCGCTGGGCCACTGGAGTTGGGGGCTGGCGCTGCTGGCCTGGAGCCTGGCCACGCGGCTGGCCATCTCCATCGCCGTGGGCCGGTTGGCGGTGCGCGACACGAGCTGGTTCGGGCTGTTGGTGCTTTATCCGCTGCGCGATCTCATGGGCATCGGCTTCTGGGCCGCCAGCTACCTGGGCAGCAAGATCCTGTGGCGGGGAGAGGTCTTCCAGTTGCTGCCCGGCGGGAAGATGAGGGCAGCCGAATGACTGCTGGCCGCAGGGGCGGAGGCTTCGCTCAGCCAGATGGACAGGAGAAAACCATGGGGTCAAACCATGCATTGGTCTATTCCGGCGTGACGCCGCAACAGTTTGCTGCTTTGGCAGCCAAGGCGCAGGCGGCTGGAATCGCCTTTGCAGGCAATCAGGGCAAGGCGATGAAGTTTGGCGCGGAAGTGGCCTGGAATTATCAACCCGAAACCGGCCAACTCACGCTGGAGTGCCTGCAAGCGCCGTTCTTCCTCTCCCCGCAGGCGGTATTGGCGCAGATCGACTCGATGGTCCGGGAGAGCATGAGCTGAGGACGGGAATCGTCCGGCAATCCTTAGCCAATTCCCGCCTTCCACTCCGTTATCGGTCTCCCAACTCCTTGGCAAAAGCGTAGAAGAAATCCAGCGATTTCCAGTAGGAATCGATGGGCAGGCGTTCGTCCTGGCCGTGGGCGCGGTCGTCGTCGCGCTCCAGAGCAATGGCCGAATATCCATAGCAGGGAATGCCCGCCTGGGCAAAGTAGATGGAATCGCTGGCCCCGTTCTCCATCACCGGCGTCACCGGCACGCCCGGCCAGATCGCCTGGGTCAGGCGGGTGAGCGGTTCGAAGACCTCGGGGATGGGCGCGGGCGGGACCATGGCCTTGCGTTCCGGCGCGGTATCGGAGACCAATCCGCCGTCGGAGACGTACTTCACGCTCAGCTTGGCGTCGCCCAGAATGCCGATCAGTTGCTGGCGGATCTCTTCCGGCGAGTGGCCGGGGAAGATGCGGCAGTTCACAATGGCTTGGGCGGTCTGCGCCAGGGCGTTGTTGGCGTGGCCGGCGTTGAGCCGCGTGGCCACGCAGGTGGTGTGAAAGTTGGCGTTGAAGGCGGGTTCGGCGCTCAGCCGCTCAGCCGCCGCAAGATCGGGAGGCGTAGCTGTAACGGCGCGCATATCGGCGGCGGTCTGCCCTGTCTCCCGCGCGGCCAGATTGCGGAAGTAGGTGCGCGTCACCTCGTTCATCTCGAAGGGGAATCTGTAGGCCGCCAGCCGGTCGAGCGCCGCGGTCAGAGCGTAGATGGCGTTGTCGGGCCGCGGGCGGGAGCTGTGCCCGCCGGGATTGACGGCGGTGATCTGAAAGTCGGCGTAGACCTTCTCCGTGGCTTCCACATCGGCCACGACGGTGCGGCCATGATCGAGTTCGATGCCGCCGGCGTCGGGATTGATGACGAAGGCCGCGTCCACCAGATCGCGATGCTGACGCACCAGGAAATCGGCGCCGTTGAACTTGCCGCCCTCCTCATCGGCGGTGAGGGCCAGGATCAGGTCGCGGCGGGGATGGTAGCCCTCGCGGTGCAGGCGGAGGAAGACAGCCGCCAGAGCGGCGTCGGAGTCCTTCATGTCCTGCGTGCCGCGCCCGTAGTAGTAGCCGCCCTTCTCGACAAATTGAAAGGGATCCGTGGACCAGTCGGCGCGCAGCGCCTGCACCACATCCATGTGACCGAGAAAGAGCGCCGGTTTTTTCCCGTTGGGCGCGGCGGCGCGCAGGCGAACCACCAGATTCATCTTGCGGGCATCGGGGCCGATCAACTGCGCATCCTCGGGGGCAAAGCCGGCCGCCAGAAAGCGCTTTTGCAGCGCCGCGGTGGCGGTGGTGACATTGCCCTGCGGCGTGTCGGTGGTGTTGATCTCGATGAGTTGCTTGAAGATCTCCAGCGCCAGGGCGCGATCCTCGCTGGAGGCCGCGGGCAATGGGCTCTGGGCAGCGGCGCAAGTGGCTGCCAGCAGAAGCGCTACAGTTGCGGCCCATTTCGTCAGCTTCATCAGGGAAGAGGCGTTCTGCATCCGATTTCGCATCGAAATTCGAGTCATGGGAAGATTGTACGCACCTGCGGGCGAACTTCCCGTGGTTTTTTGCGCGCCCAACTCCGGCCCGCAGGAGAGAGCAAGGAGCAGTCGACGGTATCCTTTCGCCGTTCGGCCGGCTCCCACCGGCAGCCCCGGCTGGACTACACTGTGGGGATGGAAAACCAGAGCATTTCGTCTGCCGCGATCGAGCCGCGCTCTCCACAGGGCGATTTTGTC
Organism: uncultured Occallatibacter sp.; assembly: GCA_964493705.1. Classification (GTDB taxonomy): domain Bacteria; phylum Acidobacteriota; class Terriglobia; order Terriglobales; family Acidobacteriaceae; genus Telmatobacter. The sequence goes on along the minus strand of CAZBPD010000018.1, from coordinate 58,353 downwards.
AATGAACCGTTTGTCGATTTCAAGGCTCAAGAGAACGCCCGCGCCATGCGCGCAGCCTTGGATCGGGTGGTCGGCCAATTGGGCCGCGAGTACCCGCTGATCATCGGCGGCGAGCGAATCGAGACAGAGAAGAAGATTCATTCCATCAATCCCGCGCGCCCCGCTCAAGTGGTCGGCGTACATCAACAGGCGGGCGCGGCTGAGGTCGAGCCGGCCATGAAGGCGGCGCTAAAAGCCTTCGAGAGCTGGAGCCGGACGCCGGTTGAGACGCGGGTCTCGCTGTTGCTGGGCGCTGCCGCGACGATCCGCCAGCAGCACTTCGAGTTCTGCGCCTGGCTCACCTACGAAGTCGGCAAGAACTGGGCCGAAGCCGACGCAGATGTGGGCGAGACCATCGACTTTCTGGAGTTTTACGCGCGCGAGGCGTTGCGCCTGGCCGCCGCCAAGACGCCTATCCAATTCCCCGGCGAGCGCAACGAGCTGCATTACGTCCCTCTGGGCGTAGGCGCGGTGATTCCGCCCTGGAACTTCCCCTTCGCCATCATGGCGGGAATGACGGCGGCGGCCATCGTCTGCGGCAACACGGTGGTGCTGAAGCCGTCGAGCGACGCGCCGACGATTGCCGCCAAGTTCATGGAAGTGCTGGAAGAGGCCGGCCTGCCGGCGGGCGTAGTCAACTTCTGCCCCGGCTCGGGAGCCACCTTTGGCAATGCGCTGGTCGAGCATCCGCAGGTGCGGTTCATCTCCTTTACCGGCTCGAAGGCGGTGGGCCTCCAGATTCACGAGCGCGCCGCCCGCACCCCGCCCGGCCAGATCTGGATCAAGCGCACGGTGCTGGAGATGGGCGGCAAAGACTCGATCCTGGTCTGCGCCGACGCCGATCTCGATGCCGCCGTCGCCGCCGTCGCCGCCTCGGCCTTCGGCTTCAGCGGGCAGAAGTGCTCGGCCTGCTCGCGAGCGATTATCGAGACCCCGGTCTACGAGGAGTTCATCGCGCGGCTGCTGAAGTGCGTCGCAAAGTTGACGGTGGGCGACCCGGTGGAGAACCACAACCTGGGCCCGGTGGTGAACGAGGGCGCGCTCAAGTCCATGTTGATTTATATCGAAAAGGGCAAGCAGGAGGGCCGGCTGATCGCGGGCGGGCGCGCTGTGGAAACCGCCGATGGCGGCTATTTCCTGGAGCCGACTGTCTTTGCCGGCATCGCTCCCGACGCTGTTTTGGCCCAGGAAGAGGTCTTCGGGCCGGTGCTGGCGCTGATCGAAGTGGCCAGCTTCGAAGAAGGCTTGAAGGTCGCCAACAACACCGAGTACGGACTGACCGGATCGATCTACTCAACGGATCGCAAGAAGCTGGACATCGCCCGCCGGGAGTTCCATGTGGGCAATCTCTATTTCAATCGCAAATGCACCGGGGCAATGGTGGGCGCGCACCCCTTTGGCGGCTTTAACATGAGCGGCACCGACTCCAAGGCTGGCGGCCCGGATTACCTGCTGCTCTTCACCCAGGCCAAAAGCGTCGGGGAAAAGCTGTAAACACCGGTACTGCTTGCAGCAGGTATCGGATTCCTCCCGCAGGGAGGGAATGAGAGTAGCCAGGGGTGAAGCGCAGCGGAACCCCTGGGTTCAAATACACCGATGTCTTTTTACGTTCCGCAGGGACAGAATGCGCTTTCAGCATTGGACGATGCGGAGCAGTTCCCAAGGCGCGTTGTACGTGCCGCATGGCATCGCAAACATCGCAAGGCAGTTTTTCAGGCCGGCCCTGTGGGGCGGCTGCACACCTGGACGCTTTCCAGGGGTTCCGCTACGCTCCACCTCTGGCTACTTTCATGCCATCCCGTCGGGACGGCTTCCCGCCGTCGATACCAACCTGGCGAGGCAGCAGGTAAAATGCAAAGCAATGAGCGGCGAAACGGAACCTACTGTCTCTATCGAATTCAAGGTCAATGTAGGCCCTGGCAGCTTCACCGCCCAGGCCACAGTCCCGGCGGGTCCGACCAACCTCACGGCGATTCTGCCGGTGATCCAGTCTATCGAAGATTCGCTGACCGGCGGCATCTGCGAGCAGTTGGCGGCCGAGGGCGAGCCGGTGAGCTGCGCGGCGGGCTGCGGGGCCTGTTGCCGGCAACTGGTTCCCGTCTCTCTTTTTGAGGCCGAGGCCCTCTCGGACTGGATGCGCACCCTGAGCGAAGAGCAATTGCAGGTGCTGGAACGCCGCTTTGCGCGCACCGTGTCGGCTCTTGCCGATGCTGGGATGCTGGAACGTCTGGAGCAATTGGACTGGATGAACGACGATGCAGGAGCGCGGCAGTTGTGCATCGACTATCTGCGCCTGCACATTCCCTGCCCCTTTCTTGAGGCCGAATCCTGCTCGATTCACCCCATCCGGCCGCTGATCTGCCGCGAATATCTGGTGATCTCTCCGCCCGAGCGCTGCGTCGATCCCTCCACGCTGGGAGCGGTGCCGGTCGGCCTGCCGCTGCTCTTTTCGCGGGTGCTGAATGCCATCGGGGCCAAGATCGATCCCGGCAGCAAGGGATGGATTCCGCTGCCGCTGCTCTTCGAGTGGGTGCAAAAGGAGTTGAAGCCCAGCGAGGCAGTCGCAGGCATGGGGCCGCAGGTGCTTTTTGCCTTCGTCAGCCATCTGGAAGAGGGCGAAACGCCGCGCAACAAGCAGGCAGGGAGTGCGGAAGCGGTCTGATGGATGCCGGGAGCCGCGCACGATCCCACCCTAGCCGCAAAAACAAAAACGCGGCGAGGGTGGGGCACCCTGAAGTTTTGGTTGGATAGAGGCCCGAATTCATGGCCAGTTGGCAAAAAAACGGCTAGAATTCACTCCCATGAGCGCTGAAACCCCAGCCACCGTCTCGGTTGAATTCAAAGTTGCCACCCGCGAGGGCAGCTTTACCGCCCAGGTGCCGGTTCCCACCGGGCAGACGAATCTGGTGCAACTGCTTCCCGTCCTCCAGGCGTTGGACGATGGGCTGGTCCAGGCGGCCACGGCGCAACGGGCCAAAGAGGGCGTTCACGTCAGTTGCAAGGCGGGCTGTGGCGCCTGCTGCCGGCAGATGGTTCCCATCTCGATCTTCGAAGCTGAGTTTTTAGCCAACTGGATGCGCACCCTGCCCGAAGAACGGCAGGAGCAACTGGCGGAGCGCTTTCACCGCGGACTCCAGGCACTGCAAGCGGCTGGAATCCTGGAGCGCATGGAGAGTGCCGAGGCCTTTGCGCTGGATGACGCCGGGCGTGAATTCGCAATCGACTACCTGCGCCAGCAGATTCCCTGCCCCTTTTTAGAAGCGGAGTCGTGTTCGATCCATCCCATTCGGCCGCTGGTCTGCCGCGAGTACCTGGTTTCGTCTCCGCCCGAGCATTGCGGCTACCCCTCGGCCCACAAGCCCGAAGCGATCAATGTGCTGTTGCGGCTGGCCCGCGTTCTGAACAGCACCGCGGCGGAGCTGGAGCCGGGAACACGCGGCTGGATTCCGCTGCTCTTCCTCCCGGTTTGGATGGAAAAGGACGAACATCCCGGCAGTCAGATCGCCGGCAGCGGACCCGATGTGCTGGGCAAGGTCTTCCAGCACATCGCAGTGGGGCAAAACACGGAGACGTAAAAGGCTGAAAACTTGAATGGCAGCTCAGGCGACGGCGGAAGCGGACTGCTCTTCGGCTTCGAGCTTGCTGCCGACTTCGGCGGCAGCCTGGGCCAGGACGCGGTGATGGATGGTGAAGAGCGCCAGCTCCAGGCGATCGCCCACACCGGTCTTGTCGTAGATCGAGCGCAGATAGTTCTTGATGACCTGCTCGGTGGTCTTGAGGCGGACGGCAATCTCGCGGTTCTTGCAGCCCTGCACGATGAGCGCGACGATGCGCATCTCTTTGGGGGTGAGGCGGTCGCGGACGCGGGTGCCGACCAGATCGTCGTCGAGAGATTCGGTTTGCATGAGCTGGGGCGGCATGGAGAGCTCGCCGGCGGCAACGCGGCGGATGCACTCCACCAGCGCCGGGCCGGTGACGCTGCGAAAGACGACGCCTCGAAAGCCCTGTTGCAGGTAAGTGGCGGCGGTTTCGCTGTTTTCGGCGATGACCACGCCGCGGCTGCCCACCGACTCGATCAGGGCGCGCAGGCGGGGCAGGTCGGGGCGCAGTGAGGCGGCAAAGAGCACCACCGCGCCGGGGAAGGTAGTGATCGCGTGCAACATCCGGTCCAGGTCGGTGCACTGGGCAATGATGCGCAAATCCTCATCCATCGCCAGAACTTTGGCCGTGCCCGCGCGAAAGATTGCCTGCGAATCGGCCAGGATGATCTTGTTCATGCTGTGCGCCCCATCTGCTGCTTAACCTCTAACAAATCAGTGTGAAACTACAAGTCCTCACCCCGAATAAAAAGCCCGGAGAGGGAAAAAATGGTACAGGGACCTCCGCCCTTCAGATCGCCCACCACATTTATCGGCAGAAGGATGGATTGCCTCGCAAGTGTCCCATTTCGAGGCATAACTGGCTCCCAGACATGCCCTTGGTTATTGGCTGATCCAGATGGTCTGCGCACCATGGTACTTATCTTGGGGCAGCAGAGTAAAGCCCGGTGTTGGGGAGGAAGAAGAAAATTCCCACCGCGGAACCACGGCCTCGTCGTCCACCGGCTTTCACAGACCCACGGGAGATGAAAGTGTAGCGCTGGCCTCCCAGCCGGCTGTAGCGTGGACCCCCGGTCCACGCTTGTTTCTTTGTAACGTTTCCGCGGGGAAGTAGACTGAGAAATATGGCGAGACCGATTCTGTTGGCGGTGGATGACGATCCCGGCGTTCTGGAAGCTGTGGTGCAGGACCTGCGCCGGCACTATGGCGCCGAGTACCGCATCATGCGCGCCGCCGGCGGTCCCGCGGCGCTGGAGACACTGACGCAGTTGAAGGCGCGCCAGGAGCCGGTGGCGCTGCTGATCAGCGACCAGCGTATGCCGGGCATGACCGGCGTCGAGTTTCTGGAGCGGGCGCGGGAACTTGCGCCCGATGCGCGGCGGGTGCTGCTGACCGCCTATGCCGACACCGATGGGGCCATCCGCGCCATCAACTCCGCCCGCATCCACTACTACCTGAACAAACCCTGGGACCCGCCCGAGGAGAAGCTCTACCCGGTTCTGAGCGACCTGCTGGAGGACTGGAAGGCGGGCTTCCGGCCGTCCTTCTCCGGGCTGCGCGCCATCGGACGGCGCTGGGCGCCGCGCGACCATGCGCTGCGCAACTTCCTCTCTCGCAACCACGTGCCCTACCGCTGGATGGAGGTCGACAGCAACCCCGAGGCGCAAAAACTTTTAGCCGAATGGGAAGCAAAGCAGGATGCGCCCAGCCCGCAGCACCTGCCCCTGGTGCTCTTTGCCGACGGCAATTGGCTGGCCGATCCGGAATTGGAGATTCTGGCCAAACAAGTCGGGTTAAGCACCCAGGCCACCCAGGAGTTTTATGACCTGGTGGTGGTGGGTGGTGGACCGGCGGGCATGGCGGCGGCAGTGTACGGCGCCAGCGAGGGGCTGCGCACACTGGTCATCGAGCCGGAGGCGCCCGGCGGCCAGGCGGGATCGACCTCGAAAATTGAGAACTATCTGGGCTTTCCTTCTGGAATCACCGGGGCCGACCTGGGACGGCGGGCGCACCTGCAAGCCACCCGCCTGGGCGCGGAGTTCGTCACCCAGCGGGCAGTGGGATTGCGCGTCGATGGGCAGTACCGCTTTGTGCAGTTGGCCGACGGGCGCGAGACGGCCAGCCACGTGGTGCTGCTGGCGCACGGGGTGCAATACCGCAAGCTGCAAGTTCCCGGCGCCAACCGCCTCACTGGGCGGGGCATCTATTACGGCGCGGCGCTGGTCGAGGCTGCCTCCTGTTGCGACGAAACGGTCTATATCGTCGGGGGCGCCAACTCCGCCGGCCAGGCCGCAGTGCACTTTGCCCGCTACGCCAGCAAGGTGGTGATGCTCATCCGCGGGGAGGGGCTGGCGGCCACCATGTCGAAGTATCTGATCGATGAGATTGGGCGGACAGCCAATATCGATTTGCGGCCCAAGACCGAGGTGATCGAAGCCATCGGCCAGAGCCGGCCGGAGGGCGAGAGGCTGACAGCGCTGCGGTTGCGCGGTCCCCAGGGCGATTACAGCGTAGCCGCAACCTCCCTGTTTATCTTCATTGGCGCGGCGCCGGGCACGGATTGGGTGCCGTCCACCATTCTTCGCGACGAAACGGGATTTCTGCTTGCCGGCCCCGACCTGCGACGCCAGGGAAAACTGCCGGAGACCTGGACCGAGGAACGCGAGCCCTTTCTGCTCGAATCCAGCGTGCCCGGAGTCTTTGTGGCCGGCGATGTGCGTCACGGCTCCATCAAGCGCGTGGCCTCGGCCGTGGGCGAAGGCTCCATCGCCGTCCAATTTGTCCACCAATATCTGGCCGGCTTCTAGACGCCGTGGGTGCTCTTTCTGCCTTTGGCCACCTGCAGTGGGCCGAATGCCTTCGGCCACATGAGGTGGGGCAGACGCCTTCGGCCCTTTCCCCCGCGCCAGGAAAAAGCGCGGGAGATTGCAAGGAAATTGTATTTGCTGGTCAATTTGCAGGCAGCAATGGCGAAGACTTTAAGGAAAAAGGACATATAACAGGGTAGGCAAGGAACTGCGCCGTGAATCCTCTGCCTCGCTGTGAAAAACTTCTTCCTTCGATGGGCTTTTACACGAGGATTGCTTGAAGATTCAAGATTTGCAGTCCTTGCCCAGGATTCCTGCATCCAAACCGTAAGCCCCTGAATCCTCTTGGGCAAGAAGGTCGATCTTATCCAGATGAAGCAAGGCGGCGAACCCGTGGAGAAAGATTCCGTCCCCCAACCGGAGACCGCCGAGGCGCTGCACCAGCAGAAGCTGGCGGCGCTGGGTACGCTGACCGCGGGGCTGATGCATGAGTTATACAATCCCGGCGCCGCGGCGACCCGGGCCAGTGGCCTCTTGCGCGGCAATCTGCTGCGCCTGCAGCAGTTGAGCCTGCGCTTCAGCCGGCAGCCGCGCAGCGAGGCGCAACTGGACTGCATGAGGCGGTTGCTGGAGGCGGCGCTGCTGCGCGGCCCGGCGCCGGCGCTGAGCAGCATCGACGAGGCGGATGCGGCTGAGTCCATGGCGGCCTGGCTGGATGCGGCGGGGGTGGAGAATGCCTTCGTCATCGCTCCGGCGCTGGTGGCCATCGGCTTTCAGCGCGAGGAGTTGGAGTGCGCGCAGAAATCCTTTCAGGCTACCGGCTTTTCCGACACGCTGAACTGGCTGGAAGCGCTTGTATCGAGCGCCGCGCTGGTCTCGTCCATCGAAGAGAGCATCGCCCGCATCGCCGCGCTGGCCCAATCGGTGAAGGAGTTTGCCCGCGACAGCAGGTGCTGCGGCGGAGAAGTGGATATAAACGCCAGCCTGCAAAGTGCGCTGACCCTGCTGGGCCACAAGCTGCGGGAGAAGCAGATCGCCGTGGTCAAGTGCTTTTCCGCCGCACCGGCCACCCTCCGCGACCAGGGCGGCTCGCTCGGCCAGGTGTGGACCAATCTGCTCGACAACGCCATCGACGCCTCGCCGCAGGGCGCGGAGATTGAGATCGCGACCTGGAACGAACCGGAAATGGAATCCGCCGGCGAAGGCGGTGACGGATGGCTGGCGGTCAGCATTCTGGATCGCGGCGCGGGCATAGCCCCCCAGGTGCTGCCCCACATCTTCGATGCCTTTTACACCACCAAGTCCCCTGCGGCGGGCACCGGACTGGGCCTGGAGATTGCATACCGTATAGTGACGAAGAATCTCGGCGGCACAATCGAAGTGGAGACAGCGCCGGGCAGAACCCGCTTTATCGTCCGATTGCCCCGCAACGGACAGTCAACGACGACGCGCGGCAATTCCTGCCGTAGCGAGTAGGAAGCAAGCGCTACAGTTTCACCTCCTGAAGGCCGGCGCAAGCAGGTGGGGGGCTTATAAGAAAGCAAACGCGTTGCAGCCTGCCTGTTTTCAACGGCGCGCTCCGCCGCGCGAAATATCTCTGGACGCCGCTGAAGCGTGCCCCCTCCTTCTGCAACCGCTCCCGAAAATCTTCCTGGATGGGACAAGCGAACGTGTTTCTTCTCCTACAGATGGTGAAGTTGCACGGATGTGTGCCGATGTAGGGAATTGAGGGGTGGGATGACCGACCGTTTAGAGCTGCTTGAAGCCACACTGGAGAGCTTTCCAGAGGCCATCGCCCTGCTCGGCGAGGAAGGCCTGGTGCAGGTATGGAATCCTGCCGCCGAGGCCGTGACTGGATTTCCCTCTGTGGAATTGGTGGGCCGGCCGCTGCCCGAGGCGCTGGAGCCGTTGCAGCACTTCCAGGCCCAGCCCGGCAAGGATCTGCTCGGCGGGGGATCGCGGCTGGGGCAGGGATCGCTGGTGCGTACGCGCCACAAACTGGGCCACGAGTTGCAGGTGATTGCGCGCATCCATGTGTTGCGCAACGGGATGGGCGGCCGCATCGGCACGGCGCTGGTTTTTCATCCGGCCGAGAGCCTGGACGCGCTACCCCACGGCGAGTCGGCGGAGAACCAGAGCGTACAGGCCAGCCAGGCGGATCTCGAAGAACGCCTATCCAGCGTCTTCGGGGACTTTCAGCACGGCGGGGAGCCCTTCGGTGTCCTCTGGATCACCATCGATCAATCCAACAACTTGCGCAAGACACACGGCGCCCGCGCCTGCGAGGGAATGCTGGAGAAGATCGCGCAAACTCTGCTGCATGGGCTGCGCCCGGCCGAGGAGATGGGGCGCTGGGGCGACGATGAGTTTTTAGTAATCTCGCATGAACGTACGCCGGAGGCGCTGGCGGCTCATGCACAGGCCCTGGCCGGATTGGCCAGGACCGCGGATTTTCGCTGGTGGGGCGACCGGGTTTCGCTGACCGTGAGCATCGGTGCAGCACAGGCGGACCCGGAGGAAACTCTGGCGCAATTGTTAGGGCGGGCGCAAGCCGCCATGTTGTCGAGTATTCACGCGGGGGGAAACCACATTACACCCGCGCCGGGGAGGCATGAATGTTTGCCATCATAGGAATTGTCGTCGTGTTCGGCTCGGTCATCGGCGGCTTTTTGATGGAAAAGGGCCATATCGCCGTGCTTTTGCAGCCGGCCGAGCTGCTCATTCTCGGCGGTGCGGCCGTGGGCACTCTACTGATTGCCAACCCTGTTCACATCATCAAGAGCATTGCAGGCGGGTTGATGGGCATCCTGAAAGGGTCGCCCTTTAACAAGGAACGCTATCTCAACACCTTGAGAATGATGTACCAATTCCTCAACAAGGTGCGCAAAGAGGGCCTGCTCAGCGTCGAAATGGACGTCGAGAAGCCCAAGGAAAGCGGCATCTTCAAAAATTACCCCGACTTTCTCAACGACCATCACGCCCGCGACTTTGTCTGCGATACCCTGCGCATGGCCATCACCGGCGGCGTGGACCCCTTCGATATGGACCAGATGATGGATCTGGACATGGAGGTGCATCACAGCGAGGCTGCGACGCCGATTTCGTCGCTGAATACGGTGGCCGATGCGCTCCCCGGTCTGGGCATTGTCGCCGCGGTGCTGGGCGTGGTCATCACCATGGGCTCCCTGGGCGGACCGCCGGAAGAGATCGGCGCGCACGTCGCGGCGGCGCTGGTGGGCACGTTTTTGGGCATTCTGGCCTGCTACGGACTGGTGGGGCCGCTCAGTTCCAATATGGCCAAGACGGCCGACGCCCATCACGCCTATCTGGCGGTGCTGCGGGTGCTGCTGCTCTCCTTTCTCAAAGGCTCCGCTCCCATGATCGCCATCGAGATGGGCCGGCGGGCGATTCCGGCCTATGTGCGGCCCAGCTTCGACGAGATGGAGAAGCGCTGCAAGGGCGCCCCAGCCAGCGACACCACGACCTAAAAGCCCAGCAACCAGCGGAGAAAGAACGGCATCATGGCAAAAGGTCAGCCCATTATCATCATCAAGAAGAAGGGCGGCCACGGCGGCCACCACGGCGGCGCGTGGAAGGTGGCCTATGCCGACTTCGTGACCGCCATGATGGCTCTGTTCATCGTCCTCTGGCTGATGGGTTCGAGCAGCAAGGTGAAACAGGCCGTGGCCGGCTACTTCAACGACCCCAAGGGAACCGCCGGCCTGTTGGGCACCACCATGAGCGGCACTGGCGATACCGTCCAACCGTTCAGCACCAAGGAGTTGGAAAAGCTCAAGGAGCGCCTGGAAGCCGAGATCAAGGCGCGCAAGGACCTGGAGAAGCTGGCCAAGCAGATCGAGATCACCATCACCCCCGAGGGGCTGCGCATCGAGCTGATCGAAGACAAGGCCGGCACTTTCTATGAAAGCGGCAGCGCCCGCCTGAGCGCCAGCGGCCAGGAGTTGCTGGGCCTGCTGGGCACGGAATTGAAGACCCTGCCCAACAACCTGCTCATCGAAGGCCACACCGACGCCGCGCCCTACTCCGCCGACACCAGCTACGGCAACTGGGAACTCTCCGCCGACCGGGCCAACTCGGCGCGGCGGCTTTTGCAGCAAGACGGCGTGCGCGACGACCAGGTGACCCAGGTGCGCGGCTATGCCGACCAGTTTTTGCGGGTTAAGAATAATCCTCTCGATCCCTCCAACCGCCGCATCTCCATCCTGGTCAAGAACGACGACGGGGCAATGCCGACGTTGGATGCGGACAAGATCGTAAAAGGCACGACCCCGCTGCCCAAGGATGCGAGCAATCCCAAGGGAGCTGCGGCTGCGCCAGCGCCAGGGGCGAAACCGGTAGCAGGAGGCGAGTCCAAGGCTCCTGTCACTCCGCCTGCTCCACCTGCCGCCGCTCCGGCCCCGGCGCCGCCCGTCAACAAGCCCGCGGCTGCGCCAGCGCCGCCGGCCGCCAAGCCCGGCCTGATGGACAAGGTCAAGGGGCTCTTCGGGAAGAAGTAGAACGCGTAGCAGCCGCTTGGCGCGGCCCCAATAGCGCTCTGCCGGATTGAAGATGCGGACAAGGGGCGGGGAGATGCTGTACTCTGTGTGGGTTCTAGTAAGCGTTTACCCGGAGGACTCCCATGACCGTCGTTGCCGGTGTGGACTTTGGCACGCTCAGCGTGCGCGTTACCCTGGTCGACAGCCAGCAGGGGCCCATCGGCACCGCCTCGGCCTCCTACCCGCTGAACCGCCGCCGCGAGGACCCCAACTTCGCCACCCAATCGCACACCGAGCAGATGACGGCGCTGGCCGCGGCCACCCGCGCGGCGCTGCGCTCCACCGGCATCGACGGCCAGTCCGTCGCCGCCATCGCCCTGGATACGACCGGATCGAGCGTGATCCCCGTCGGTGCAGGACTGGAGCCGCTGGACGACTACTACCTCTGGTGCGACCATCGCGCCTTTGCCGAGGCCGATGAGATCACCGCCAAGGCCCATGCGCTGGGGCTGGAGGCCATCGAGTGGTGCGGCGGCGTCTATTCCCACGAATGGGGCTTTGCCAAGCTGCTGCACTGGCTGCGCCACAACCCTGAAAAGCGCGAACTGCTGGTCACCGCGCTGGAGCATTGCGACATGGTGGCGGCCACGCTGGCCGGCATTACCGATCCCAGCCAGGTGAAGCGCAGCGTCTGCGCCATGGGACACAAGTGGATGTGGAACCCCAAGTGGGGCGGGCTGCCGCCGGAGGAGTTTCTGGTGGCGGTGGACCCGCTGCTGGCCGGCATCCGCGCGAAACTAGGCGGCGAATATCTGACCAGCGACCATCTTGCCGGACGGCTCAGCGCCAAGTGGGCCGCGGAATTGGGACTGAAGAAAGGGATTCCCATTCCCGTGGGCGCCTTCGACGCGCACTGGGACGCGCTGGGCTCGAATATCCGCGAAGGCGACGTGGTGAATGTCGTCGGCACCTCGACTTGCATCATCGCCATGGCGCACAAGGCGGAGCTGATCCCCGGCGTCTGCGGCGTGGTTCCGGGCAGTGTGCATCCGCAATTCACAGGCATCGAGGCCGGGCTTTCGGCCACCGGCGATATTTTTGAAGCCATCGCCCGGCGCGCGAACTCCACCGTGGCGGCGCTCAGCGAGGGGCTGGAACGCTATCAGGCCGGGCAGACCGGCTTGCTGCGCCTCAGTTGGGACAACGGAGACCGCACGGTTCTGGTGAATCCGGAACTGGGCGGCGTAACGCTGGGTTGGAACCTCTTGCATACGGCGCAGGACGAGCTCTTTGCCGCCATCGAGGGCACCGCCTTCCACACCCGCATCATTCTCGAGCGAATGGCCGAGCACGGGGTGCGCGTGGATCGCGTCATCAATGCCGGCGGCATTCCGCAGAAGAACGAGGTGCTCAACCGGGTCTACGCCAACGTGCTCAACAAGCCGGTGCTGGTGCCGGCGGGGGTTCCCACCAGCCTGGGTTCGGGAATCATTGCGCTGGTGGCAGCCGGGGTTTACCAAACCATCGAAGAGGCGCAGGCCGCTGTCTGCCTGCCGCTGCGCACCGTCGAACCCGAGCCTGCAGCGGCGGCCGTTTACGAGGAGTTGTACCGGCTCTACCGCGAAGTGTACTTCGCCCTCGGTCAACGCGGTGCGCAAGCTGTGCCGCTGGGCCGGGTGCTGCCCGAGCTGCGCAGGATCGCGGCCCAGACAAGGCGCGCGGAATAATCGCCAGAAAAATCCATCTCTACGGTTTTTTCTTTGTTATGTAATTAATCAACATCCGCCGATAGAACCTCAGCAGGGGAGCGGCCGCGGTCTCTCCCCTGCTGCATTTGCGTGCGATGTGCTTTTTCAACCGCTCCCACAGGGACGGCGCAAAGCACCTTGCGCAAGCGCCGTGCCGGGTTTACCGTGGACTCATTCCCGTTGCGGCAAGGAGTCCCGTGTCTTATAACGCTTTACACTGGTTTCGCTCTTCGATTCTTGGTCTTTTGCTCACCATTTTGATCGCCGCATCCGCGCAGGCGCAGCAGACGCCCGCGCCCGCCGGCGATCCCTGGCAGGCTGCGCACTTCTCCGTCGATCCCAAGGCCTTGTATGAGGCCGCTTCGGCGGTAACCACGCTCGATGGCGCCAATGTGGCCGTCTTCGCCGACGATCAGAGTTACAGCTTCGACGAGGCTGGGCGCATGGTCTATGTGGGCCACTATATCTACAAGGTGCTCAACCAGAAGGGCGCCGAGGGGTGGGATTCCCTCTCGGTGAGTTGGGAGCCATGGCACGAAGCGCGCCCGGAGATTCGCGTGCGGGTCATCGCGCCGGACTTCACCGTCCATACGCTCGACCCCAACACCATTACCGAGGCCCCGGCCCGTGGCGGCGACTACAAGGCCTACAGCGACGGCAAACGGCTCACCGCGCCCTTCCCGGCGATTGAGCCCGGCGTGGTGGTGGAAGAAGAGTTTGTCGAGCGCGACACCCAGCCGTATTTCGCTCCGGGGCGCGTGGGCCGCATCACCTTCGGTCAAGAAGCGGCGCCGGTGGCGCACAGCCGGGCGGTCTTCGATGCGCCGGCTTCCCTGCCCTTGCGCACCGACACGCTGCTGCTGCCGGATCTGAAGCCCACTCGCAGCGAGGCGAACGGGCGCGTGACGGTGACCTACGAGTTGGGCCGGCTGGAGGGCATCGAGCCGCGCGAACCGAACCTGCCGCCGGACGTGGCGCGCTTCCCGGAGATTCGCTTCTCTACCGGCATCTCCTGGCAGAACATGGCCAGCGAGTACTCCAAGATCGTGGATAGCCGCGCCAATATCGCCACGGTGCGGGAGATTGTGGACCACCTCATCGCCGGCAGAAAGACCGCCGCGGAGAAGGAAGCCGCGATCATGGACTACGTGGACCGCGAGGTCCGCTACACCGGCATCGAGTTTGGCGAAGCAGCGATTGTGCCCCACGATCCCGCCGAGCTGCTTAACAAGAAGTACGGCGACTGCAAGGACAAGGCCACGCTGGTGGTGACCATGCTGCGGGCGGCGGGGATTCCCGCTTACGTGGCGCTGCTCAACGCCGGATCGCGCATGGATGTGCCCGCCGACCTGCCCGGCATGGGAATCTTCGACCATGCCATCGTTTATGTTCCCGCCGAAACGGCCAAAGGCAAGCCCGCTGGTCCTGGATTGTGGATCGACGCCACCGACCGCTATGCCCGGCTGGGCCAGGTGCCCATCAACGATCAGGGCCGTCTGGCGCTGATTGCCCGCCCGGAGACAGTGGCCCTGGTGAAGACTCCCGAAGCCACTTCGAAAGACAATGTACAGTCGGAGTTCCGCGAGATCGTGCTGGGCGAAAACGGCCCCGCCGCGGTTACGGAGAAGACCCAACCCAGAGGCGTCTTTGAATCCAACTACCGCTCCTATTACGCCGACAAGCCGGATCAGGAGACCAAAGACAATCTTAAGGGCTACATCAAGGCGCAGTATCTCAGCGACAACCTCACCACCGTCGAGCGCACCGAGCCCGACGATCTCTCCCGCCCCTTTGAGCTGACGCTGCGCTGCGAGAAGGCGCGGCGCGGCTATACCGATCTGGACAACGCGGTAACGGCGATTCGCATCGAAGCGCTCTTCCAGCGCCTGCCCGACGACCTCAAGCGCAAAGACGATACGGAAGAGAAGAACAAGAAGGAAAACAAGGACAAGCCCAAGAAACTGCGCACGACCGATTGGGAACTTGACGTACCCTTCACCACGGAATGGAACTATCGCATCGTTCCCCCGGCCGGTTTCATTCCCAAGGAACTGCCCAAGGACGCGACGATCCAAATGGGTCCGGCGCTGTTGACCGAGAGCTTTGCCGCGGAGAAAGACGGCGTGGTGACGGCGCATCTGGTCTTCGACTCCGGCAAACGACGCTATACCGTCGCCGAAGCCACGGAACTGCGGACGAAGGTTGCCGAACTCGAGGCGGGCACCGCCATCATGGTCAACTTTGAGCCGCAGGGCGCGGCGCTGCTGCACGAAGGCAAGGTCAAGGAAGCGCTGGCCGCCTATCGCAGCCTCATCGCCCAGCACCCCAACGAGGCGGTGCATCATCTGCAAGTGGCCAAGGTGCTGCTTGAAGCCGGCATGGGCGAGGCGGCGCGGGCCGAGGCGCGGCAGGCAGTCAAGCTCGATCCCACCTCGGCGCTGGCCGAGAAGACTCTGGCCAACATCCTCAAACATGACGTAGTGGGCCGCTCCATGCGGGCCGGCTCGGATTGGACGGGCGCAGCCGAGGCCTTGCGCGCCGCGGCCAAGCTCGACGCCGACGATCACACCGCCGAAGGCGATCTGGCCATTCTGCTCGAGTACGACGCAGTAGGCCGCCGCTATGGCCGCCAGGCGCATATGAAAGAGGCCATCGCCGAGTACCGCAAGCTGGGTCAGGACAAGCTGGTGGAGTTGGAACTCCCCAATAACCTGGCCTTCGCACTCTTCTATGGCGATGAGCCGGAAGAGGCGATCAAGGCGGCGCTGACGCTCAATCCCCAACCCAACCCGCTGATCGTGGCCAGCGAGGCGATCGTGCACGGCAGCAAGGCGGGCATGGACGAAGCCAACAAGCGCGCCAACAGCGACTCTGCCTTCAAAGACATGGCGCGCACCGCCGGCGAGATGCTGATGAACACCCGCCATTACCCCGAGGCGGCGGAGTTCATGGAGGCCGGCGCGGCAGGCGACAGCGCGGCCCACACCATGGGCCTGGCCGTCATGCTGCGTCACGCGCAACCGCACGAGACGGTGCACTTCGCCAACACTCCCGCCGATCTGGTGAAACAGGTCTTTCTGCTCGGTTTCACGCCCCATCTGACGCGGGCCGGGATGGAGTCGATCGCCAGCCGCAACGCGCGCAAAGTGATCGCCGGCGAAGACGCAGAGAATCTGAAAAAGGAGTTGGAGGCCGGCAAGCAGTTGGACAGCCAGATGGCCCGCGAAGACAGCTCGCTGGATGTCACGACCGACATCCTGCTGGGCGCGCTCGATCCCAAGAGCGAGGGCAGCGACGAGACCGGTTACCGCGAAAAGATGCAGATTCCCGGCGGCGGCAACCTGACCTATTTTGTGGTGAAGGAAGACGGCGTCTACAAACTCCTCGACGATACGGAAAAGCCCAACTCGATTGGCCTGGAGATGCTCGACCGCATCGCAGCCGGCGACCTGAAAGGCGCCAAGACGCTGCTCGACTGGCTGCGCGAGGATTCCCACCTGGAGGGCGGCGACGATCCCCTGGGTGGGCCGGTCTTTCCCCGCTTCTGGACCAAGGGCCAGCCCGCCGACGCGCGCAAGATGAAGATGGCCGCGGCGGCCATCCTGGTGGGAACCAAGCCCACCGCGGCCGAGGGCGTTGCGCTGCTCGAAGCGGCGTTGAAAGATGCCGCCGGCGAGCGCGAGAAGTCCAATATCCAACTGGCGCTGGCCCTGGGCTACGCCGTTCTGGATAACTTCCCGCGCCTCTACGAGACCGGCCAGGAACTGATGAAGCAGGAGCCGGAGTCGCGGTTGGCCTTCATGGACACCGCACAGGGCTTACTGGGCATGAAGCGCTACAACGAGGCCATCGCTCTGTCCGATGCGCGGCTCAAACTGCTCGATGGCGACACGGATGCGCAGCGGATGAAGATGGAGGCCCAGGCCAGCGGCGGCGACTTCAAGGCCGCGCGCGCCACCGCGCAGATGCTGGTGGATCAAGGCAAGCAAAATGCCGAGCTGCTGAACGGCATCGCTTGGTATGCGCTCTTCACTCCCAAGATCGAAGAGAGCGACATCGCCACGGCCATCAAGTCCACCGAAATGTCCAAGGACAATCCGCATATCCTGCACACCCTGGCCTGCCTCTACGCCATGACGGGAAAGACCAAGGAGGCGCACGACCTGCTGGTGCGCAGCATGGACGACCTCAACCTGGACGAGCCCAACGACGATTACTGGTACGCCTTCGGGTTGATCGCCGAGCAGTACGGCGAACGCGAGATCGCCATCGCCGACTATCGCAAGCTGAAGCAGCCCAAGGAGCCACTGGAGATTCCCACCTCGAGCTACACCCTGGCGCAGATGCGGCTGAAGGCCATGGGGGCCCTGGTGCCAACTGTGGGCCAACTGTAGTAAAAGGGTTTTCTATGGGCTAAGATGGCCGCGCGGGAGGCTTGCAATGAGCTTCCCGCAGCGGCCTTCGAGCGCACTCAAGGAGTTCGAATGATCACCCGTAGAGACCTTGTTGTAGCCGCCGTTGCGGCTGCTTGTACCGTTGCCGCGTATGCCGTTGCCGACCGTCTTCCCGTGTTGGGCTCAGCCGCCTTTGACTGGAATTCCATTGCCGCCAAAGCCACCGACGTGGGTTCGGTGCGTTCTTTCTTCAAGATGCGCACGGCCACGGTGGATGAGTTGGAAGTGCACGTCACCACCCTCGATCCCGGCAAGTCGCCGCACCCGCCGCATCGCCATCCCAACGAAGAGATGGTCATCGTCCGCCAGGGCACCGTCGAGGTGCTGATCGATGGCGCGTGGAAGCGCGTCGGCCCCGGATCGGTGGTCTTCTTCGCCTCCAATCAATTGCATGGCTTGCGCAATGTGGGCAGCGATCAGGCCATCTACCACGTCATCAACTGGAAGACGGCGGCGACGCCCGCGGCCACCCAGCAGTAGCCGCAAGGAGTTGAACATGGGTATGGAGAACTTCGGACGAAGAGGCTTTTTGAAGAGCATGGGAGCAGCGGGAATGGTTTCGGCGTTGCCCGAGTTGGCTTATGGATTGGCGGGCGGTGGCGCGGTGACGCTCGATGTGGCCGCACCCGGTCCCGGAGCGGGGTTCCCGCAGCACGCCGTCAAATTCGCCGTTATCGGGCTGGACCACGCGCACATCTACGGCATGGTCGAGGCGCTGGTGCGCGGCGGCGGCCAGCCTGTGGCGTTCTACAGCACGCTGCCCAAGGCTATTGCCGCCTTTAGCAAACTCTATCCCCAGGCGCGGCTGGCAGGGAGCGAAGAGGAGATCCTCAACGACCCGCAGATTCAGTTGGTGGCCAGTGCGGGCATCAACAATCTGCGCGCCCCGCTGGGCCTGCGCGTGATGCGCCACGGCAAGGACTTTTACACTGACAAGCCGGCCATCACCACCCTGGAGATGCTGGCCGAGGTGCGCAAGACCATCGCCGAGACCGGCCGCATCTTCGCCATCATGTACAGCGAGCGGCTGGGCGTGCCGGCGGCGGTCGAGGCCGGCTATCTGATTCAGCAAGGCGCCATCGGCAAGGTGGTGCAGACCATTAACATTGCGCCCCATCAGGTGAACGCGCCCTCGCGCCCCGACTGGTTCTGGGACCCGGTGCAGTACGGCGGAATCCTGGCCGACATCGGCTCGCACCAGGCTGACCAGTTCGTCTATTACACCGGCTCGACCGAAGCCCAGGTGGTGGCCTCGCAGATCGCCAACGTGCACCATCCCGAGCATCCCGCCTTTCAGGACTTCGGCGACATGATGCTCACCGGCAATGGCGGCGCGGGCTACGTGCGCGTAGACTGGTTCACGCCCGATGGCCTGGGCGTATGGGGCGACGGAAGGCTCTTCATCCTGGGCACCGAGGGCTACATCGAGGTGCGCAAGTACATCGACGTCATGGGCCGCCCCGGCGGCAATCATCTGTTCATCGTCGATGGCAAACAGGCGCGCTATATCGATTGCAGCAAGGTGGTGCTGCCCTTCGGCGCGCAGTTGCTGGCCGACGTGGTCAACCGCACCCACACAGCACAGGATCAGCAGCAGGCGCTGCTGGCCACCGAACTGGTTTTACATGCCCAAAAGCAAGCCAAGAGGCTACAGATTTCCGCGTAAGCAAGGGAGGATTTTGAGATGAACAATCCGTCGTCAACATCCCGCGCCTCGCGCAGGAGCTTTTTGAAATTGTCTGCGACAGCCGCCGTAGTGGCAGGCTTTCCGGCCATCGTGCCCAGCAGCGTGCTGGGTCAGAGCGCGCCCAGCAATCGCATCAACGTAGGCGCTATCGGCGTGGGCCGCATCTCCAGAGTCCACGATCTGCCCGGCATCTGGCAGTTCGAGCAGGCGCGCATCATGGCCGTCTGCGATTTGGACTCCAAGCGTCTGGAGGAAGGCAAGGCGCTGGTCAACGGCTACTATGCCAAGAAGACCGGCAAGAGCTACGACGGCGTCGCCACCTATCACAACCATCGCGATCTGCTGGCCAACAAGGACATCGACGCGGTGGTCATCAGCACCCCCGACCATCAGCACGCCATCCTGGCCGTGGATGCGGTTCATGCCGGCAAGGATGTGTATTTGCAAAAGCCGGCCTCGCTGACTATCGCCGAGGGCCGCGCCATGGCCAACGCCGTAGCGGCTTCGGGACGCATCCTGCAGATCGGCTCGCAGCAGCGGTCGTGGAAGCAGTTTCATCGCGCCTGCGAGCTGGTGCGCAACGGGCGCATCGGCGAGATCAAGCATGTTGAGATCGGCCTGCCCGGCGACCCCTCGGGCCCGGATGCGCCGCCCATGCCGGCGCCCGCCAATCTCAACTACGATGCATGGCTGGGATCGACCCCCGAGGTCTACTACACCGAGATGCGCGTGCATCCGCAGGTGGGCTACGACCGGCCCGGCTGGCTGCGCTGCGAGCAGTTCGGCGCAGGCATGATTACCGGCTGGGGCGCGCACCACGTAGACACCGCGCACTGGGGCATGAACACCGAGTACACCGGGCCGATTGAAGTCTGGGGCTCGGCGGAGTTCCCCACCCACGGCCTGTGGAACGTGCACGGCAAGTTCCTCACCCACGCCGTCTATGCCAATGGCACAACCATGGACATCAGCGGCGACTTTCCCAACGGCATCAAGTTCTACGGCAGCGAGGGTTGGATCTTCGTCACCCGCGACTCCGGAGTGACGACCGGCGATCCCGGCGCCAATAACCAGCCCCTCAGGGCCAGCAATCCCAAGATTCTGGAGAGCGTCATCGGGCCCAACGAGGTGCATCTTTATGAGAGCGCCGATCAGCATGGCAACTGGCTGGAGTGCATCCGCAGCCGTCAAGCGCCGACTGCGCCGGCAGAGATCGGCCACCGCGCCTGCTCGACCTGCCTGATCCATCACATCGCCATGAAGAGCGGCCGCCGCCTGCATTGGGACCCGGTCAGGGAGCGCTTTCTCAACGACGACGCGGCCAACGCACTGCTCGCGCGCCCGCAGCGCAAACCCTACGTGATGGACATTTGATCTGCAATCCCTGGTTTGAGTGAGGAATTGATTCAATAAGAACGCCATCATCCTGAGCGAAGCGCTGCGAAGTCGAAGGACCTGCTTTTCCTGTGAGTCCCGCAAGAAAAGCAGGTCCTTCGACTGTGTTGGGCGCAATGCAATGGAAATCGCATATCCCACCCTGGGCGCAAAAGCAAGCACGCGCCGAGGGTGGGGCAGCCGATTCAATACTGATAACTGAGAACTGATTACTGAGAACTGTGAACTGACCACTGTTCCCTTGTTCCCTCGTTCCCTGCATTTACTCCATCGACGGCAATCCCGCCAGGGCCATGGCGATCTCTTCGGCTGGATACTCGTAGTTCTCCAGCTTGCCGGCCTGGTAGTCGATATAGGACTGCATATCGAAGTGGCCGTGGCCGCTCAGGTTGAAAAGGATCGTCTTCTCCTTACCCTCTTCCTTGGCAATCAGCGCTTCCTTGATGGCGTGGGCGATGGCGTGGTTGGCCTCGGGAGCGGGCACAATGCCCTCGGCGCGGGCAAACTGAATGCCGGCGGCAAAGGCGTCCAACTGCTGCACAGTGGCGGCCTCGATCAGGCCAAGATCCAATACATGCGAGACCAGCGGCCCCATGCCGTGGTAGCGCAATCCGCCGGCATGAATCCCCGGCGGCATGAAGGTGCTGCCCAGGGTGTGCATCTTGACCAGCGGGGTGAGGTGCGCGGTGTCGCCGAAGTCGTAGCGGAAGGGTCCTTTGGTCAGCGAGGGGCAGGCGGCCGGTTCGACGGCGACGATACGCGCCTGGCTCTGGCCCTTGAGTTTGCGGCCCACATAGGGCATGGAGAGTCCGGCGAAGTTCGATCCGCCGCCAGCGCAGGCAATGACGATGTCGGGATCGGCGTCGGCCAGGGCCATCTGCTCGATCGCTTCCTGCCCGATCACCGTCTGGTGCAGCAGCACGTGGTTGAGCACGCTGCCCAGGGCGTATTTGGTGTCGGGGTCCTTGGCGGCCATCTCCACCGCTTCGCTGATGGCCATGCCCAGCGAGCCGTTGGAATCGGGATGCGCGGCCAGAATCGCTCTTCCCGACTCGGTTTCCATGCTGGGACTGGCGGTGACCTGAGCGCCGAAGACCTCCATCAGCGCGCGGCGATAGGGCTTCTGGTTATAGCTGACGCGCACCATGTAGACCTTACAGTCCAAACCGAACATGGCGCAGGCCATGGCCAGCGACGAGCCCCACTGCCCGGCGCCGGTCTCGGTGGAGAGGTGCTTGGTGCCTTCCAGCTTGTTGTAATAGGCCTGGGGCACGGCGGTATTCAGCTTGTGCGAGCCGGCCGGGCTGACACCCTCGTATTTGTAGAAGATCTTGGCGGGCGTATCCAGAGCCTGCTCCAGGCGGCGGGCGCGGAACAGGGGCGTACAACGCCACTGCGCGTAGATCTGCCGCACCGGGCCGGGGATCTCGATCTCCCGCTCCGTGCTGACCTCTTGCATGATCAGGCTCATGGGAAACAGCGGCGCCAGATCGTCGGGACCCAGCGGCTGATGCGTGCCTGGATGGAGCGCCGGAGCCGGAGGCTGAGGCAGATCGGCGACAACGTTATACCAGGCCTGAGGAATGCGATTTTGCGGAAGATTGTATTGAATACTGTCCATGCGCAACATTTTACAGTGCGTCTGCGGCCGCTCGCCTGCGTGCCGCATCAGCGGCTATGGCAAACAGCACTTCTTGTACTTCTTGCCGCTGCCGCAAGGGCATGGATCGTTCCTGCCGATCTTTGGCCACTCGCGCCGAATCGGCAAACTGGGGCTGGCCCAAACCGGTCCTCCCTCGAAGTCGTATAAGTATGGAGCATCGAAGTCTTCCGCATAAGGATCGCCGTCGAAATCATCCCCACCGGAATCGTCCGGAGAATTCCCGCCGTTCTCCGTAAAACAAGCCCACCCTGCAAAGGATTTGACCGTGTCCGTGATCAGTTGACTATGGGGATTTGCCGCTAATTCCGCGAGGACCCGTTCTTTGCCCTTGGCTAAGTCGCGTTCCACTTCCGTGAGACCGACATACCCCGGATCGGCTAGTCCCTCCGCAAAAACCTGCCGAATCTCTTCGATGAGTTCCTCTGCATAAAGGTCGGAGGTGCTGGCAACAAGTTCCGACCAGATCGTTTCGTTCTTCGCATCTCGTACGAGCTTGCCGCGGTACAAAGTGGCAAAGACCGCAAGAACCTCCTCGCGGCTTTTCAAGCCCGCCCCGACAAGCATGGCCAAGGCGCGAATTGCCGCACCGCGCGCCCATTCATCGGCCGCCTCATTCTCTATGATGGACTGAATTCCGGTTAGATCGCCATCACAGGCAGAAGCCAGCACGGATCCGAAATCCCCGGCAATGAAATCTTCAAACAAGAGATCAAGAACGTCCGTGGGAAGCTGCGCGATACGCACCAGCAGAGGATAGGCGCGCGGTTCGCGAAATTGCGCCAGCAAATAGCAGGCATACAGATGCGCCATCCGATCCCCCTCGGGATCGAAAGCTTCTGTATCTTCAAGAAGTTCTTCCAGGATGTGCAACAGCCCCGGGGTGATCTCTTCACGCTGCGCGACGGCTGCGTCGACTGCTTCGCGCTCGAAACGCTCCGGGCCAAGATCGAACCGGCGTAATATCTCTGCAATTTCCATTTGCTTATCCGTTGGGGAGTGATTTGCGTCTTGTTGCCTAGCTGCCTTGCGCTTCCTTGAGCGTTACCGTAATACGCCGGGCATCGCCGCCTACGGAGACGATGGCGATTTCGCCGCTGGATTTCTTCTGAATACTCTTGAATTTTTCGCCCCACTCCACCAGCACCAGTGCATCTGGAGTCAGCAACTCGTCCAGGCCCAGCGTCTCCAGTTGGCGTTCGCTCTCCAGACGGTAGACGTCCAGATGGAAGAGCTTGACCGGCTTGCCTTCCCAGGCGCCGTCGTACTCGTGCAGCAGGGTGAAGGTGGGACTGGTGACCTCGTCGGCGTCGGCGGCGTCCAGCGCCTGGGCGATGCCCTTGACCAGCGTAGTCTTGCCCGCGCCCAGGTCGCCGCGCAGCAGCAACAGATGCGGCGGCTGCAGCAGCGCGGCCAGCTTCTGGCCCACTGCAATCGTTTCCGCTCCGCTCTGGGTCGTAAACTCGAAGATCCGGTCCGTGGCGGGGAGTGCAGTGTTGGTCATTCGGCAGCCTCGTGAGAAGCCGCCAGCGGAGTCGTCTCCGCTTGCTGCCCCTGCAACCAAACATACCCTCTCGGGCCTTGGGTGCGAAAGCGAAATGCCCGCGAAAGCTCGGCCAGCGAATCGGTGGCCAGCAGGGTGTTCTCGTCCCGACGGCGCACGGCCATATCCGCGGCCAGCCCATGCAGGTAGACGGCCGCCTCGACGGCGCTCTGCGGGTCCTCTGGATGCTGCGCCAGCAGGCCGGCAATCAGCCCGGTGAGCAGATCGCCGCTGCCCCCCTTGGCCATTCCCGGATTGCCGGTGGTATTCACCGCAACCCGTCCGTCAGGGTGGGCGATGAGTGTGCGCGCCCCCTTGAGCACCAGGGTCACGCCGGCGCGGCGGGCAAAGCTGCGCGCCACCTCCAGCCGGTTGCCCTGCACCTCGGCCACGGTGACTCCCGCCAGCCGCGCCATTTCGCCGGGATGCGGCGTCATCACCAGGGTGCGGCCTTTCTTGAAGATCTCGCCCCACTTGGCCATCAACACCGGCTTGGTGGCCAGCATATTCAAGGCGTCGGCGTCGATCACCGCCGGAATCCGGGTGGCCGAAAGCAGGGCGGTGGTGAATTTGGCCGTCTCCGGCGCCTGCCCCAGGCCGGGGCCGATGGCCAGCACGGTCTTGCCCGTGGTGAGCGCCGCCAGCCGCTCCACGCCCAGGTTTTCGGCAGAAATGCACCCCGCGGGGGTAGCCGCCAGCGGCCAGGTCATCAATTCCAGAGCCGCCGCGGCCACCACCGGCAGCGCCGGAGCCGGCACCGCAGCCGTCACCAAACCGGCGCCGGCGCGCAAAGCCGCCAATGCCGCCATGGCCGGCGCACCCGCCTTGCCGCCCGCCGCTCCGAATGTCCCGCCCACCACCAGCACGTGGCCGAAGTTGCCCTTGTTGGCAGTGGCCGTGCGCGGCGCCTGGGCCATGGTCAACGCAGATCCCGCCCAATAAAAGCGGGGATGCTCGAAGTTCTGCACCGCCAGCACCGCCTCGCGCGGCGAACCGATAGGCGCCACCAGCACCGGCTGATCCCAACGCCGGGTCATCAGGCCAAAAAGATGCGCCGGCTTGGGCGCGGTGAAGGTGATTACGGCATCGGCGGCGAAGACCGGCCCCGCAGCCGCCGTCCCGGTCTCGTCGGCCTGCCAGCCGCTGGGCAGATCGACAGCAAGAATAGGCGCTTTCGATGCCTTGGCCCACTCCAGGGCAGCCAGCGCCAGGCCCGCGATGGGAGCCTTGAAGCCCGTTCCCAGCACCGCATCGATAAGCAGATCGGTCTGCAATACCGCTGCGTAGTGGACCAGTTCCTCCGCCTCACGCACGATGTGGATCATGCCGCAGGCCGGACTGGTCAGATCGCGCCAGGCGCGCTCGGCGTCGCCCTTGAGCCCATCGGGCGCGCCCAGCAGCACGGTGGTCACCTCCAGCCCCGCCACAGCCAGAAAGCGCGCCGCTACCATGCCGTCGCCGCCGTTGTTGCCCCTCCCGCAGAGCACCGTCACCCGGTGCGCCTCAGGAAACTGGTAGAGGGCGAAATCCGCCACCGCCGCCGCCGCGGTCCGCATCAGCTCGAAGGAGGGAATCCCGTAGCGCTCCGTCGTCAAACGGTCGCAGGCCTGCATCTCCGCAGCGGTGAGTACGTCCATGGAACGATAGTAGTACAGGGACTAGGGGTCAGGGGTTAGGGGTTAGGGGATAGAGAACAGGGAAACAGCCGTCCACCGGCTACACCGGCCCACACGAGAAGAAATTGTAGCGCTGGCCTCCTGGCCGGCTGTGGCGTGGACCTCCCGGTCCACGCTTGTCTCATTTCACAATAGGACGCTTGCCATAAAGAGCCTACCTCTACTCCAGCCGAGCCCGTTCTGGATGGCTCACGCTTACGGCACAGATTTCCGGCTTTCAGATGCACTCATCGAAAACAGGGTTGGCGGCTTAGCAAGGGCGCAGCCAGACCGCTTCGGCGGCCATGCGGCCGAGAATCGACGCGACCCCCTCCATCTCAATCGAAACGGTTTGATCGTAGTTGTGGCGAACCACGCGCAGGCTCTTTCCCGGCCCAATGCCGGACTGGTGCAAAAAAAGCAACAGCTTCGGATCGCGCTCCTGCAGGCTGACCACCGAGTAGCAAACGTCCTCGACGGCCTCAGCCAGCGGCGCTTCGCCGTTTTCCTTATGACGCGCCGGGCTGGCAGGCAGAACCGAGTTGCCGTGCGGACAGAATCCCTCTTCGCCCAGCTTTTCCTTGAGCTTGGCCTCGAAGGCGGGGGAGACGGCGTGCTCCAGCCGTTCCGCCTCTTCGTGGATCTGGTGCCACTCCATGCCGAAGACCTCGCTCAACATGCGCTCGATGAGGTGATGGCGCAGGGCGGTGCGATAGGCGATGGCCCGGCCGGCCTCGGTCAGCCGCACGGCCCCTTCACCCTCTTCGACGTAGCCGTCGCGTTTGAGGCGCTTGAGGGCCATGGTCACAGCCGGGGGAGAAACCTCCACCCAATGGGCAAGCAGCGCCGGAATCACCTGGTGGCCTTCGGCTTCGGCCTCCAGAATGGCTTTCAAATAGTCTTCTTGCGAAGCGTTGATGGTCTCTTTCATGGCAGCACCTGCACCAGTCTACGCGATTCTTTTCTTTAGCTTCTAACTTTTAACCGCAAGCCGGCGGATGGCGCGCGAAACCAGGATTCAGCTCGCGGCAAGGCATTTCACAAAACCATGCGCCGCGTATTCGAGGATCTGGCGGTCGGCGGTAACCAGCGTAGCGCCAAGGTGACGCGCCGTGGCCAACAGGATGCGGTCGGCAGGGTCGGGATGGACATCCCAGGGCAAACGTGTGCTGGCAACCGCGATGGAGGGAAGCAGCGGCGCCAGACTTACACCTGGCTTCTTCAGCGCGGTATCGACCCACTCGCCCACGTCGCAACTCAAACGCAGACGGCTTTTGGAAACCAGCAGCGCAATCTCCCAGGGAGTGATGGCCGAAACCAGCAGGGTGTCTTCCGCCGCGGCCTGCTCGATTTCCTCACGGGTAGTCGAGAGAATCTGGTCTGATCCTTCCACCATCCAAACCAGGACATGCGTGTCGAGCAGGAGCGGGTTCATTTGTTCGCTTCCCACTCGACGTCCAGCGGGGAGATGATGTCGCCTTCGTACAGCACGGTTCCCTTCATGGAGCCAAAGAGCTTTGATTTGGGTGGCATGGGCACAACCTGGGCCACAGGCCGCCCGAATTTGGTCACCACCAGCGGCTCACGGCTGGCCGCGACTTCGTCGAGCAGTTGCAGGCACTTGGTTTTAAACTCGCCGGCGGGAATGGTAGCCATTACGGAGACCTCCATGGTCATCGACCATGGTTGTATTTTGAGCCCGATTGGGACCCAATGCAAGTTCCGCGCTCCCCAAAACGGCTCAGCCCCCGGCAAACTGCCGAGGGCTGAGAACTGTTCACTGACCACTGTCCACAGATGGCTACTTCACCTTGACGACCGGCTCGACGCTGAGTCCGGGGCGCAGGGCGTGGTTGGGATCTTCGCCGTTGAGGTTGTCGAAGTCGATGCGGACGGGAACGCGCTGCACAACCTTGACATAGTTTCCTGTCGCGTTCTCGGGCGGAAAGAGCGAGAGCACGGAGCCGGTTGCGCCGCCGATCTGCGTCACCTTGCCATGGTAGGTCTTCCCCGTCGAGTCAACCTCAATCTCGGCCGTCTGCCCGGCGACCATGTGCTTGAGCTGGGTTTCCTTGAAGTTGGCGGTCACCCACAGCCCTTCCAGCGAGACCAGGGTGAGCAGATTCTGCCCGGTTGCCACGTTCTGGTTGATTTCGACGCTCTTGCGGGTGATGATGCCGGCGGTGGGAGCGACGATCTTGGTATAGCTGAGGTTGAGCTTGGCCTGATCGAGCTGGGCCTGAGCCTGCTCAACCTGGGCCGCCGCTTGCTTGGCGCGGGCCGACTGCACGGCGACCTGCTGCGGGCCGGTCTGCGCATACTGCTGCAGCGCCTTGGCCTGAGCTTCGCGCTCGTGGGCCACACGGACGCCGTCCCTGGCCGCCTGCTCGCTGGCTTCGGCGCCGGCCAGATCGGCTTTGGCGGCATCGGCCGCGGCCACTGCGGCGTCGAACTGCTGCTTGCTGATGACGTCCTTCTCCACCAGCGGCTTGTAGCGGGCTAGATCGGCCTGAGCCTTGGTGCTGTTGGCCTGGGCCTGAGCGACGCGGGCGTGGGCGGCTTCAAGCTGTTTCTCGGCCTGCTCGACGGAGGCGCGGGTCCCGGTCACGTCGGCTTCGGCCGAACGCAGGTTGCTGCCGGTGTTGACGGTGGTGATGGGCACATTGACGTTGGCCGCGGCGGCGTTGGCCTGGGCGCTGGCCAGGGCGGCTTCGGCGTTCTCCACTGCCACCTGGTAGTCGCGCGGGTCGAGTTCGGCGATCAGATCGCCGGCCTTCACCACCTGGTTCTCGTCGACATAGACCTTCACCACCTGGCCGCCGATGCGCGAGCTGACCTGGATCAGGTGGCCATTGATCTGCGCATCGTCGGTGTCTTCGGTAAAGGTCGAGCGCCACCAGAGGCCCACTGCCACCAGCGCCAGAATCACAACCACCACAATGACGATGGCTCTGCGGCGCGACGGGGGCGGCACGATCTCGGTCGTCTCGTCCAGCTCGGTTTCGATTGGGTTCACTTCCGCCACGTCTACTTCCCTCCCAGATAGTTCTTGTAGTTCTCTCCCGCTCCCAGGGCACGCGCCAGGCTGAGCTTGGCGACGTTGTGCCGGTAGAGACTGGAGACATACCGATCGTTGGCTTGGGCCACGGACTGCTCGGCCTGGCTGACGGCCAGGTTGTCGCTCACGCCGTTGGCATAGCGCTGTTGCGCTTCGCTGAGAACCTCATTGGCCAGTTCGACGCTGGAGCGGGCCACTTCGACGAGCTTCTGCGCTGCGGCGATGTCCAGCAGGGCGTCGCGCACATCGGCGTCCACCTGCGCTTCTGCGTCGCTGAGCTTGGCGCGCTGGGTATCGAGCTGCGCCTGCGCCTGTTGTGCTTCGCCGCGCAGGCCATACTCCTTGAAGAGCGGCGCGCTGAGGGTTCCCGCGGCATTGCCGGTGCCGTGCGAGGAGGCCGGATTCACCCCGATGTCGCCGTAGTCGCCGTTAAAGACCAGCGTGGGCAGCCGGTCGGCAGCCGCCGCCTTGCGCTGCTCCTCGCCTGCCCTGGTCTGCTCGGCCAGCGCGGCCAGGTCCTTGCGGTTCAGATGCGCCTGATGGATCGCCTCGTCCACATTCAACTGGTCGAAGGCCGCGTAGGGCGCCTTGTCGGCCAGGGTGAAACTCTGCTCCAGGGGCAGGCCGATGGCGCGGGCCAGGGCCAGTTTGTCTTTCTCGAAGGCGTTCTTGCTGACAATCAACTGCTGTTGGAGCGATTGATAGTCCACGCGGGCGCGCAATTCGTCGAGCAGCGGTGCGGTGCCCGCCTGGTGGTTGGCGACGGCCTGGTCCAGCGAGATCTTGGCCGTAGCCACCTGGGCCTCGACGCTGGCGATGCGGGTTTCGTCGGCAAGCGCCATCAGGTAGGCGTTGCCCACGGTCAGAATCACCAATTCCTTGGCGTCGTCGGCGCTGAGCTGGGCGGCGGTAAAGTTGTGCCGCGCGGCCAGGTAGTTGCGCAGCGAGCTGACATCGAGTAGCGACCAGGTCAGCGAAGCGCGCAGATCGACAAAGCCGAAGGGTCCGATGATGGTGGGAAAGCCCTTGATGCGCAATCCCTCGGCAGGCAGATCGGTCTGCATCACCGCGTCCTTGACGTTGGCGTCGACTTCGGGCAGCAGCGCCTGCAACTGGCTGAGCCGCGCCCCGCGCGCCGCTTCGGCCTGTGTGCCGCTGAGGATGGCTCCCAGATTGTTCTTGAGTCCGCGTTGAATGGCCTCATCGAGCGTGAGCGGGATGGGCTGCGCAGAGACTTCGCCGGCGGATACGCTGCCCTGAAAGGGCGAGGCGCTCTGCGCGGTCAGGATTCCGGAAAACGCGACCGCGAGAGAAGCCAACAGCAGGCTGGCGCTCCGGCGGATCGTGCTCTTGCTTGCATGAATGTACGGCATCGATCGTTGTCTACTCGCAGCGAAACGCGTAATTTGCCATCTTCGCTTCTGCTTAGGATGCACGGAGGGTGCGGCCAGGTTCTTAAATCTAGTGTAGCGGAGAAGGGCTCGCGCCGTAGCCTCGTGCTCGCTCCGCCCGGCGGCAACTGCCAAGGCTGCAAGACGGGAGCGATGCCCTTACCGCGCCGCCGTGGCCTGAATCAGTTGCGAGGCCAACGAACAAAGCCCCTGGCGGAAGAGATCGCGCACCGCATCCGGCGTCCAACCGGCGGCCTGCGCACCGCCTCGCTCGGCCAGCAGACCGGCGGTCTCGGCGGCGGTAAAACCGGCCACTGCACGCAGAATAAAGACCACGCGGGTGGCGACGGGCAGGCTTTCCAGCCACTTCCGCACCCGTTCGCGCTCCGGTCCGGCGATCATATGGTCCAAATCTTCGCGGCTGATGCCGGCGCTTTCCAGGTCGTCGTCTTCCAGGCAGGTCGCCACGGGGACAACGCGCAGCGGCGCCGCCAGGCTGCCCGGCTGGCGCTGCTCGATGCTCTCGATGGCCGCGCGGCAGAGCGCCCGTCGGCTGTTCTTGCGCGCCAGCAGCGGATCCTGGCAAACCGAGACCTCGGCGGTGGCGATGGTCGTCTCCACCAGCCCGATGCCCTCTTCGCCCTCGCCCACCAGCATGGAGGCAAGGTTGTAGAGCCCGGCCGCGATGCGGTCCACCATCTCGTCCATGCCCTCGAAGGCCTTGGCCACCGTGGCGTCGTCTTTGGACTGGCCATCCATCATGCCGTGCATCCGCTGGGTGAAGGCCATCGCGCCGGGCGGGATGGGCAGGGCGGGGATCAGGCTCTCGGGGATAGGGTCGACTTCCTGCGGCATCGTGGGCTCCTTGTGGGAAAAAGCGATTTCTCCCTGACTCTATCCTCTCCCTGTCCGCAGACGCCGTCAATGCAGCAGCCCACCACTGTGAGACGCAGGCGGTTCCCGGCCAGATCAGATGGGCTTGGGAGCGAGGTTGCGGGCGTCGGTCACATTGTCCGGCGTATCGCTGAAGGACTTGCCCGCCGCATAGGCGAATTTCATATGTTTGGAGCCGACTTTGCGGATGGCGTCCTGCCAGCCGTCGTCCCAGGTCACATGCACCTCACCGTCTACGTAGACCCACTTGCCGCGGGTGTTGCCCATCGACTTCCAAGCGTCGCCGTTCTCTTCCAGGGTAATGGTGAAGTTGTGTCCGGAACCGTCGCCGACCTCCCATTTGCCCAAGTAATGGCCGCGCGAGGGCAGGTGCGGGTTACCCGGCTCCATCTCATTGGCGACCATCGTGGGCGGCGCAAACTCCACCCGCGCTACCTCGGAGAGCTTGAAACTCTGCCGGTGGCCGTCTTTGAAGACGATCACGATGGAACCCTGGTCGCTCTTGGCCGCCGCGGGCGTGGCGGCAAGAACGGTGGGCAGCGCCAACACAGAAATGGCCGTCAAGGCGGCAACGCTCAACAACTTGCGCATTGGTTTCTCCTCTTTAAGCGGGGCGCGTGGACCTTGTGCACGCGACCGTACTCTTTTCGTTACGCGACCTGCGGTTCATTTGTTCCCCAGGACCTCACTGAAAACCAGCTTGCGCATGCAAGCCTCGCGCAACCGGCATCTCGTTCTGCTTGCCTCCGGTCACCACCGTTAAGAAAGACAGTTCGCCGTTGTGGTTCGACCAAAGCCGTATATCGATAGAAATCCCTGACCCCTGATCCCTGACCCCTAACCCCTAACCCCTGACCACTGACCCCTGACCACTGCATTTGGAAACCTTTTCATTTTTCTCTGGACTTGCCTCCGCGGCACTGCGTAGAGTGGTTGCGGCGCCTCTCCGCGCGGAGCGGATGGGAGCGCCGTGGCTGGCCGGTATCGTTCCCCAGGGAACCGCGGCGAGTTGCGGCCCCCGGCCTCCGCCCAGACCACGCAATCTTTGCAGGAAGCAGGGAAATCCTCTCATGGCCACTCGTTCCACACCTTCGCAGGCAAACGGGAAGTATCTGGTTCCGTTCATCATCGTCACCGCGCTCTTCGGCATCTTCGGCTTCCTCACCAGCCTCAACAACCAACTGGTGAGCAAGCTGAAAGAGATCTTCGACCTGCCCTACGGGCCATCCATGCTGGCGACCTCGGCCTGGTTCTTCGCTTACCTGGTTTTCTCGGTCCCCAGCGCCAAGCTGATCGAGAAGGTGGGCTACAAGAAGACCATGGTGATCTCGCTGTTCATCATGGTGGCGGGTGCGCTGCTGTTTGTCCCGGCGGCCAATCAGGTGAGTTTTTCTCTGACCCTGACGGCCATCTTTGTGCTGGCCACGGGCGTCTGCGCCTTACAGACCTCGGCCAACCCTTATGTTGCGATTCTGGGCCCCGAGCACAGCGCCTCGGCGCGACTGAACCTGGCCCAGGCCTTCAACTCCGGCGCTTCCGCCGCAGCGGGATGGTTTGCCGCCCGTTTCATCCTTGCCGACACCAGCAAGGTCTCCGATGCGGCCAGTCAGGCGCACATGTTGCAGATGCCTTATGTCTACATCGCCGGCGCACTGCTGGTGCTGGGTTTTGCCGTCATGTTCCTGCATCTGCCGGCCATCGCCATGACCCAGGCCTTCCGCCCCGCCAAGGACGGCGACCCGCTGCTGGAGCGCAACATCTGGAGCCATTCGCACACGGTGCTGGGCATGGTGGGCATCTTCTTCTATGTCGGCGTGGAGATCGCCCTCGCCGCCATTTGCATTCAATTCTGCAAACAGCAGGGCATCGGCAGCCTTGAAACCGCTGGCATTCTGGTCACCGTGTACTACCTGCTCATCATGGCCGGCCGATTCGCGGGCAGCGCTCTGATGAGCGTGATCAAGGCGGAGAAGATGCTGATGGTGCTGGGCGCTCTGGGCGTGGTGCTGATGCTGGTCTCCATGTTCACCTCCGGACCGGTCGCCATCGGGGCCCTGGTGCTCTGCGGTTTGGCCAACTCCATCATGTATCCCACCATCTTCACCCTGGGCATCGCCGAACTGGGTCCGCTGACCAGCAAGGGCTCGGGTGTCATCACCATTGGCAATGTGGGCGGCGCCATCGTTCCCCCGCTTTTTGGCCTGCTGGCCGACAAGATCGGCATTCAGTATGCCTTTGTGCTGCCCATCGTCTGCTACATCTTCGTGGCCTATTACGGCTTCTCCGGCTACAAGCCCAGCCGGGCGTAAGCGCGCCGAAGGTTAAAACCAGTCTGGAACGAAGCAAAAAGACGGCAGCGGGGAGGGATTTCGATCCTTTCCCGCTGCCGTTTTTACTGGTGGAAACGGTGTTTGCCGTCAACGGTCCAGCACCCGACAGCGCACGCAAATGCAAAATCCGCTTATAATCCAAGATTCACAGCCAATTGAGATGTTTTCCGTCGGGAAACCGGCCTCCGGCCTTCATCGCTGAGGATGCGAGGGCTTGTTGAGGGGTTTCCTCAAACGTTACGATGAATTGACCACCCGGAACGGACACCATGACCCAACTACAAGCTGAGACGACTTCGCGCACCCAAGACCTGATCGACCTGGAAGACAAATACGGCGCCCACAACTATCATCCGCTCGACGTGGTGATTGAACGCGCCCAGGGCGTATGGGTGTACGACGTCGAGGGAAAGCGCTATCTCGACTGCCTGGCGGCCTACTCCGCGGTCAATCAGGGACACTGCCACCCCCGGATTCTGCGCACCCTGCAGGAGCAGGCCGCGAAGATCACCTTGAGTTCGCGCGCCTTTCGCAACGAGCAGTTGCCGCTCTTCTGCAAGGAGCTTCACGATCTGACCGGCTTCGAGATGGTGCTGCCGATGAACTCCGGCGCCGAAGCGGTCGAGACCGCGCTCAAAGCCGCGCGCAAGTGGGGCTACAAGGTCAAGGGCATTCCCCAGGACCAGGCTGAGATCGTTGTCTGCGCCGGCAACTTCCATGGGCGTACGCTCACCGTGGTGAGCCTTTCCAGCAGCGAACAGTATCGCGACGGCTTTGGTCCCTTCACGCCGGGCTTCAAGATCATTCCCTATGGCGACATCGAGGCTCTGCGCGACGCCATCACCCCCAACACTTGCGCCTTTCTAGTCGAACCGATTCAGGGCGAGGCGGGAATCGTGATTCCCCCCGCGGGCTACCTGAGCGAGGCGGCCAAACTCTGCAAAGAGAACAACGCGCTGCTCATGCTCGACGAGATTCAATCTGGACTGGGGCGCACCGGCAAGCTCTTCGCCTATATGTATGAAGCGATCACGCCGGATGTGTTGATCGTGGGTAAAGCCCTGGCCGGCGGCTTCTATCCGGTGTCGGCCGTTTTGGCCTCTGCCGGGATCCTGGGTGTCTTCAATCCCGGCGATCACGGCAGCACCTTCGGAGGAAACCCGCTGGGCTGCGCCGTTGCCAGAACCGCGCTACGCGTGCTGCTCGATGAAAAGCTGGTGGAGCGCTCGGCAGAGTTGGGAGCCTACTTCCTGGCCCGGCTGCAAGAGCTGCAAAGCCCGGCCATCAAGGAAGTGCGCGGCCGCGGCATGTGGATCGGCATCGAACTCCACGGCATGGCTCGTCCCTATTGCGAGGCGCTGCAAGAAGAAGGGATTTTGTGCAAGGAGACGCACGATCGCGTGATCCGCATTGCGCCGCCGCTCATCATTACCCGCGAAGAGATCGATTGGGCCGTCGAGCGCATCGCCAGGGTCCTGCAAAAGTAGCCAGAGAATCGCCAGCCACGAGATGCGAAACTGTAACGATGGCCGGCCGGCTGGAGGTTACCGTGGGGGAAAATGGCCTGCAGGCTCTGCAACTGACCGCGGTGCATTTCTTCGATGCGCTGCTGGCGGACTTGCATAGACCGGTCATGGATGGATTTGAGGCTACCCGGCTCATTCGCCAGTCACCCAGAGCGTTCGTCTTCCGGTCATCGCCATGACCGCAACCGCCGGGATGCAAGACCGCGACGCCTGCATGGCCGCCGAATACCACGCCATCGCCAGTCACGATGAAGGCGTCGCCAGAATCGAGTAAATCCGCTTCCCATCGGCCCAGGTCTTTGACCGCATAGTTTTGTACCACTGGGGGGTGCCCCCGGTCTCGTTTTTGAGACCGGGAAGAGTACGAACTGAAATACATCTTCCTGCGGTCCAGACCTAATGTGGGAGAGCGAAATGCCGCAGTCAGCGACTCTCTGCCTCGCCCACGGCGTGGCTGGTCTCCACCCGTGAAGCCCGCAACAGCCGCGCAATCTGCTTCAGGTGCAGCAGCACTGCATAGGCGCGCAACATCTCCCCTTGTGAGAATTCCAGCCCCTTGGGGCGCACCGCATTGATGCGCTCTTCCAGCCGCTCGATGTCTTCTTCCAGAACGATCCCCGGCGGCGGAGTATTGAAGCTCCACTGGTGGATGCGCCCGGCGACATGATGAAAGCCGAAGCTGATGTCCCCGGCCAGTTTGCCCAGCGCCGGCTCCAGTTGCTGCGCGTAGCCGTCGTTGTGGCTGTCGCGTACCGAAAACTCCAGCGCCACCAGCGCATCGAAGATAGAGCGCCCGAACTGAAAGAGTGTACCCAAGCCTTCCCGCCATCCCGGCCCGCCGGAAGGCTCGTTGCGCGATGCTTCCAGCAGTTCCTTGTTACTGGCGACGATCTTCTGGGCATCGGCTTGCAAGGTGGCCAGATTCTCCGCCGGCGTCCCGCTGAAGCCTTGCAGAATCGCTTCGAAAAAGGCGCTCAGCACCAGGAACTCCTGGGCCAGCCCATCCTGGAGCCGCAGCCGGGCGCGGTCGGGAAAGACCAGCGTGGCGATCAGCAGTGCCACCAGAATGCCCAGCAGCACTTCGATCACGCGGTGCAACGGCAGCAGCCAGTACGATCCTTTCGCTTCCACCAGCATGATAATGGCGATGGTCACGCCGGCCAGCCGCGAACTGCTGCGCAACCCCAGCAATCCGCAAACAATCACTGCCAGCAAGACGGCCGCAATGAAATTCCACGGCAACGCGCCGATGAAGGTAAACGAAAAGCCCAGCGCCGCGCCGATCAGCGTCCCCAGCAGACGGTCGCGCGAGGCCGTCATGGTCGCCCCAAAGTTCGATTGCAGCACGATGATGGCGCTGATAGCGCTCCAGTAACCGTCGTGGAGACCAAAAAAGCGCGCCAGCCACCAGCAGAGGCCGGCAGCTGCGGCCGTCTTGGCCGCGTGAATCAGCAGCCGCCGGTGCTCCCAGGTCAACAGACCGCTGCGGCTCTTGCGCGCATCGATCAGCTTGACCACAAGCTGCTGCTGCGACCAGGTTTTGTTTGCCTTCAGGCGCATCCGCTGTCCTCTCTCTTGAAGAGTCCCCCTGGCGCGATCGGTTGAGATGATTCTGCCGTCGCAGGGTCCTGTCTTTTCTGGGAATGATCCTTACACCTCAAATCGTAAACGGATATTTTCCATCCATTTCGAGGCGCTTTGATCCTGTTGAAACGGACCCGCTAGTGGAGACCGAAACTTCAAAATCATTCACTCTTCAAAAGAGAAATCCATTCGCGGGGTTGAAGTGCGGAGCGCGGAATTCGAGAGCGATTCAACTTATAAAGTAATCTGCGAAGTCCACTTAGCTCTACATCGTCCTTGACAAAGGGGATGAGGCGATTCGCCAAACGCTGAAGCGAGATCCGCTGATCTTCAAACCGATTGCCATCTTCTGGCCGGAATTGCGACCAGGCAATGGAGTGCACAAATCCAGAGATGCCGAACAGGCGCGACGAAAGAACATCCTCGGCAAATACCCGGATAGGTCCGGAAAACTCGTGGAGTGCATCATGGAACGCTACAACACCTTGAGGCTCCAAAAAGCCGGAAAAGCCGTCAAAATCTGCTTTCGCACCTTGGTAGGAGTGATCGCCATCGATCCACAGAAACCGAATTGGGGAATTCCATGTCGGAGAAATCTCGCTCGAATAGGCCCGATGGGGCAGGACATAATCGGACACTCCGGCTACTTTAATGTTCTCCTGGAATTCTTGGTACGATTCCATCTCGGGCGCGGTTTTGTATTTTTGCACTTCGACGGATGAGCTGAAGTTGTGGGGATCGATGGCGACGACAGGACCCAAACCATAGTGTTTGCAGACTTTGGCCAACATTACGGTGGATTTTCCCTTAAAGCTGCCGATTTCTACAATGGATCCCTTGCAGGGCGTGCAAGCCGCGATCGTCCCCAGGAAGCGTGCTTCATTCTCCACTAAAAATCCCGGAATCTTTCGCGCAGCTTCCCACGCTGTGTCGAGGACCTCGTCGAGATCGCTGGGAACCACTATCCTAGCCAAATCCTGCCTCCTGAAATTCTCGCGCCTCCCATTGAAAACGGAACTGCTTTCACAATTCCGAGACGCTCTTATCCTGTTAAGACTGATTCGCAGACCGGCGAATCTCAAAGGCGAAGCCCTTGGCTAGGAATACGTTGCAACCACTCCCCATCGGGCTAGATGCGCTCCGTGCCCTTTTCCTCGCGCACAATCTCGCCGTCGCGCATATAGAGGATACGGCCGGCGATGGCCGCCGCTTCGGGGTTGTGGGTAATCATCAATGTTGTTTGACCCAGTTCCTGGTTGGATCGCAGCAGCATCTGCAATACCGCGTCGGAGTTTTTGCTGTCCAGATTGCCGGTCGGTTCGTCGGCCAGCACAATGGCCGGCTTGGTGATCAGCGCCCGCGCAATCGCCACCCGTTGCTGTTCGCCGCCGCTCAACTCCGATGGCCGGTGCTTGAGGCGGCCGCGAATCGAGAGCAGATTGCTTAGGTGATCCAGATATTGAAGGTCCAGAGGCTCGCTGCGTCCGCTCACCGCGTGGGCCAACTCGATGTTCCCCATCGCCGAGAGCGTCGGCAGAAGGTTGAACTTCTGAAAAACGAAGCCGATGCGGTGCTTGCGCAACCGCGTCCGTTCCCCGTCGTTGAGCGAGGCAAAGTCTACGCCATCGATTACCACGCGTCCCTGGGAGGCTCGGGTCAATCCGCCCAAAAGATAGAAAAGCGTAGACTTGCCCGACCCCGAGGGGCCTACAATGGCCACAAATTCACCGCGTTCAACGGAGAGCGAAACCCCGCGCACCGCGGAGACCTGGAGTCGACCGGCCGCATAAACCTTGCTCAGGTTCTCGGCAACAATAATGGGTTGAGACGTTTCAGGCTGCACAATGCGTATTGTAAATGGCCGTCCCCGCCAGGACTCCTCTAGAATGGGGTTGCACCGGTCAACACAAAGGATTCCCCTCCATGACTGTCGATCTGAAGCCCGCTCTCGTTTCCACCTTGGAGAAGGCCGCCTCCCACGCCGGCCTCCAACTGCTTTCCACCTCCGAAGGCCGCGACTTCCACAACCAGCCTACCGCTGTCTTCCAACTCGGCCTGCCCGGCTCCGATCGCCCGCTGCGCCTGGAACTCAGCTCCGCATTCGACTTCAACAAGCCCGATCTGCTCCCCACCCTGACGACGCACCTGGCCGCGGAGGCCAAACGCCTGCGCAATCCCCGTCCCGAGTGCATTTTGACCCTCGACGGCCTGCCGGTTGCTTTCAGTGGCTTTCAGTGGCCCTTTCATCGCTCCACTTCCGGCGCCGATACCCACGTCTTACATGGCGAGGTCCATCTGGCAGACGGCGGAGAGCACAACTTGCACGCCAAGGTGGCCGCCTCGGTTACTCTCACCTTTGCCGAGATTGTGCCCTCGCTGGAGCAGCCTTTCGCCGAGTCCTTTGTCTACAATGCCATCCGCAAGACCATCGATCTGGGCCAGTTGGAGTTCCTTAAGTCCGGCAATCGCCAGCCCGTCCCTGTCACCACCCGCTATTTCAGCCGCTGGCAGAAAAAATTTATCTTTACCGAAACCAACGACGCCGAGCGCCTCGATTATCTGCTGGCCAAGGCCTATTGGCTGAGCGGCGTGTTGGGCCATAGCCAGCCCGTCTGGATCGCCGATCCGCGCGACGCGCAGTACCTGAACACGACTGAAGAGGATCTCTTGCGCATGGCCAGTCATGAAGCCGGCGAAGGCCTGCTGACGCTGGACGGCGAGTTTGCAGCAGCTACACCGCGACTGCTCGAACGCAGCTTCGAGTTCCGCGCCAGACTCGATGCCGCCCTGAACTTCACCAAGCCTCAATTCAACGAGTCCATGCGTGCCGGCCACGCCAACATGTAACCGCAAACCCAGGGAGTTTTTTTGCGCAAACTCCCGATTTGAGCGCAGGCTGAGGTTTCGCTTTTTTTCTCCGACACACTCATAGACTCAAAATCCAAAGTAGGGAGAATGGAGTCACGGGGCTGTCACCCAGAAGTTTTACATGGGAGTTCATACTGGCCGCGGTTCAAAGGCTTGAGGTAGAGGTGTCGAAGGCAGAGGTGGCGCGCGGGCCCAAATGTGTTGCATGGCTGGAAGTGTAGATTTCGGCAGGCGCTGCCCAATCTGTTTTGCAACCGAACCCAGGGGACGCCTTGATAGCCCCTCAAAACAACATTCGTCCAATTCCGATTCTGCTACTCTGGACGGTAATGATTCACACCATTTTTTGAAATGGTTGAGACAATCTCTTTTCACCGGGCTCCGGAATCCATTCCAGCACCCTGGCCAACTGCGTGTCGTTGTCGTAGCCCGAGAGCCGGATGCGTTCGCAGCCGCGCCGGGCGATTTTCTCTCGCTCGTTGGGGTGGGCCAAATAGTAGCGGATCTTATCCGCGCACTCTTCGACGGAAGAGAAAAACTCGGCTTCCTTGCCTTCTTCGAAGCAGGCTTGATGGCCAGGAGCCCGTACCGCGAGCAGAAACCCCTGGCAAACCGCAATCTCCAGCGCTTTAAGTGAGATGTCGTCCTCATTTAGACGGGTTAGAAAAGCCAGGTTGATCTTTGAACGCCAGATACGCCGGCGGTAATCTTCATTGAGGAGCTCGTTGCCGCGCATATGAAGCTGGCGTTCTTTCGGCGTAAGGAGCTTCTCCCAGCGTGGCCCCGAGATGGTCACCGGGAGCTTGTGTCTGGTGATTAGCTCGCGCAGAAACCGAGGGCGCTCTTCATACGGGCTTCCGACATAAGATACCTCGAAGCTGCGGTCGGCGTCGCTCCATCCCTCTGGCGGAGGAAAGTTCATCTCCACGTCGTAGGTGAAAGGAATATGGATAAAGTTCAGACCCCACTCCCGGTAGCGGGCCACATCCGCCTCGCGGAAGACGCAGTGCAGGTCGAACATCGGGAAGATCTTCTTGAATTGGCGCCAAACCCCGTCCCTGCGTGGTCCGAAGGGTGCATCCTGTGTGAAGCAAAGGGTTTGTATGCCGGCGCACTGGATGGTGCGCATGGTTTGCGGCGTAAACAGAAGAGGTTTGTCGAACCAGATAAGATCGGGCTGTTCGCGGCGCACCGCCTGGAGTAAATCCGCATTGGGCTTCTGGATAAATGGTTCAAAGGGAAAACGGTCGCGCAGAGTGGTGAGTTTGTTGGAAGAGTACCTGTAGACACGTGTATCGAATGTGCGCACATCCTGCCGCAAGCGTTGTAAAGCGCGAATGCGGGCAACAGTTGTCGTGCCGGTTCCAAGCGGACCGACGTAGAGGATTCTGCGTTTCATGGGCTTGAATGTCCTCGATACTGGGCATAGGATCCGATGGACTCCAGGTTGTTCTGCGGCAGAATGAATCAGTCAATACGTTTACATAGATGCTGGAACGAGAGACAGGTTGCCCTGACAGGGGACAACGAAGTGGGTCGTCCGGAAATCCGCCGGAGGTTAGCCAGTAAATGCGCCACGCAGGGGGCATTGTCTTTACTGTCCGGCCTGGACCTTCCACTTCCATACCGCTGTTGCAAAAGCTGGTGCGGCGTGGGAAAACGCCGGTTCGCGTGGTCGAGCGCTGCCAGGTCGTCTTGCTGGCCGGGAAAGGCTGGCAGGATATTCGCATTGCCGAGCAACTCGATGTGGCGCCGCGCATGGCTGCGCGTTGGCGTGGCCGGTTTCTCGGCCCTGGGCGTGGGCGTGGGCGGCTTAATGAAAGACGCGCCACGGCCTGGGCGCTAGCGCGCCATCCAGGCCCAAAAAGTCGCCGAGGTGGTGGGGTTTTCAATCGGCATTATGGGGATTTTTGCATCGGCGCTGACAGCGGAGCAGCAACTCCGGCTCTTTCACTATCCCCTGGCGCGCTTATAGAAGGGCTGCGGAACCTGCCGGGCGCGTACGGTATTGGCTCTTACCTGTACCAGTACATCCTCTCCAGACGCGGCGGCCGAAGCGGACAGCAGGGCAAAGGCGATGTTGGTCTTGAGGAAGGGCGCGGGCGATCCAGAGGTCACCGTGCCGATAGGCTCCCCATCCAGGGACTGCACCAAGTACCCATCGCGGGCGATGCCGCGCTCGACCATCTCCAGCGCTACAATCCTGCGCAGCGGTCCGCCGGCGGCTTGCACGGCCAGCAGCGCATCGCGGCCGATGAACTCTCCTTTGTCCAGTTTGAGCCAGCGCTCCAGCCCGGCTTCGAAGACATTGATCGAGTCGGAAATCTCGTGGCCGTAGAGGCTCATGCCTGCCTCCAGGCGCAGGGTGTTGCGCGCGCCCAGACCGCAGGGGCGAATACCGAACTCTTCCCCGGCGGCCAGCAAATCGGTCCATACCTTCACGGCAACGGAGGCATCGGCGGGCAGGTAGATCTCGAATCCATCTTCGCCGGTGTAGCCGGTGCGGGTGATTAGCACGCCCGGGACGCCCGCGACCTCGCCATAGGTGAACCAATAGTTCCGGATTGCGGCCAGATCGACTGCCGTCAGCTCTTGCAGCGTCTGCAAGGCCCGCGGACCCTGCACCGCCAGTTGGGAGTACTCCGCCGAGCAGTCGACGATCTCCACATCGGAAAAGCCGCCCGTATGAGCCTTGATCCAGGAAAAGTCCTTGTCCTTGGTGCCGGCATTGACCACCAGCAGGTACTCGTTCTCCTTGATCCGGTGGACCAGCAGGTCGTCAACGAAGCCGCCTTGGGGATTGAGCAGCGCGGAGTAATGCGCCTGTCCATCCTTGAGCCGCGCCGCATCGTTCATGGTCAGGTGCTGCACGGCGGCCAGCGCTTCCGGGCCGCGAAAGGCGATCTCGCCCATGTGGCTGACATCGAAGAGACCCACGCCAGTGCGCACCGCCAGGTGCTCGGCAATCAAGCCCCCGCCGGCGCCAGGATACTCGACCGGCATATCCCAACCTCCGAAGTCCACCATTCTGGCCTGAAGGGCGCGATGAATGGGATTGAAAACGGTCTTCATAAGCACGGGTGCGGCGGGGGTGGTCATAGGGGTTCCTCACAATGGCAAAACTACCTCCTCCACGATAGGGGTTGATGCAGACCGGGTCAAACCGACAGGAAGTACATCGGCCAGCCTGTAAAAAACGGCACGTTCCTGCAACCGGTGGTGCCAGCGTTTAGACCAGAGGATAGCGTTTCAACAGAATCTCAATGGCGAGCGCCCGGTCGATTTTGCAAACGCTACTGTTGCTGTATGAAGAGCTCGCAAGTTGCAAATGCAGATGCGCACGCTTGCAGGAGGGGTCACGGAGTGCGTAACTCGGGGGATAGGGGCACTTCTTTCCCACCTATACAGGTGAATTTGCAACGTGAAGAGTCCATACCCCGCGCCAGAAGGTTGTTGCGAGCGAAGTTTCCGAGGGGAGCCGGGAAGATTTCAACTTCCCTGCGCACCTCACCTCGTCTTCCGGTATAATCCTGGAAGACGCGGAGAGATGGCCGAGTGGCTGAAGGCGGCGGTTTGCTAAACCGTTGTACGGTCAAAAGCTGTACCGGGGGTTCGAATCCCCCTCTCTCCGCCAGTAAACCATTTATTATGTTGTTTTTAATGACTTGCAAGCCAAAATGCGCAGTCCTTGATCTGGTATTGCAGGACTATAAGGGACTATGACCCTCATGTGCGCTTGAATCACTCATTTTGCCCCTTCCAAGCTCGGCAAAACGATCTCCATCAATCAGTAGGCAAGATGCTGTTCCGGTTCCAGGTCATCCGCCAAAGAGAGCATTAGCCCTTGGCAGAAGAGTACGAGGAGTACCCTCTTCCGACAGCTATGAGCCTCATATTTATTAAGTGAAATGTTCTTTGGTGGGCCCGGAGGGATTCGAACCCCCAACCAAGGGATTATGAGTCCCCTGCTCTAACCGTTGAGCTACAGGCCCAAATGTGCGTGTAACGCTCTTAAATATTCAAAAATGGCTGATTCGAGATTTCTTACTCTCAAAGCGGGTCTACGGCACGCTGGCTTTTTTTAAGCCGCTGCACCCGGTTCGCATCCTTGTGCATCTGCACTTCCAATGCCTGCCGCCGGCGAGAGGCCTCCACACGCGAAAAACGAACAGCCATGAGCAGAAGCCATCTCAAAAACCCTTCAGTCCGTGCGAAGCGTTCCTCTCGGGCTAAAGCACCCGGTTTCTTGGGGGCATTTTGCGGCACGCTTAAAGCCGTGCCCTTTCAAAGCCAGTTTATGAGATGGCTTCTAGGGATCTGCGATCCAACATTTCCATCAACATAACCAAGTGTACCCCGTTCGTCGCCAGACGGCTAGAGTAGCCGTGGCGACAGGTAAGCCGGATCGCCCCTTCCGTCCTGCCCGTTCGAGAGCGGCCTCAAAACTGGTTTCGCCGGGGCAGAAAAGATGCTCATGGGTCGATTAACCAGCCTGTAGTCCCTCCCAGGATTGAGTGAGAAATCTCACATCTGCGCGTGACATGCCTTCGATTTCCCAGAAAAGGAGGGGATGAGGCTGTTAAACTTCGTGGCGGATCGATAAATCATAGATGGGGGGGCGATATGGCCTTGAGCAGCGGGCATTCTGCCGCGATGTGTTTTGCCATCCAGGATATAGCGCGCGGGCGCAGAAAAAAGGTGGCAGCAGGCTACCGGGTCAACAGCAGATTGGCAATCCTGCTGAGCGTTGCAGCGGTCAGTTTGAGCGGACAGGAACCAAGAATACATGAACCGATGCCTCCGTCTCCGTCTGCGGGCATGGTGACCGGAGTCAAGATCGAGCCCGATCATGCCACTTTGTCTCCCGGCGACAGCCGGCAATTCACCGGGACCGTCTCGGGAACGGGAACATTCAACACCGCAATCAAATGGTCGGTCAATGACGTGGAAGGCGGCAACGCCTCGCTGGGCACCATCAGCAGCAGCGGGTTGTATATCACTCCCTATCCAGAGCCGGCGGCTGTAACTCTGAAAGCTACGAGCACAGCCGAACCCGGCCAGTCGGCAAGCGCAATCATCACACTCTCCGCGCCGCCGGTGGGCGAGGGTCCGAAACTTTTGGTGGATCTGGCCGCGCCCACGCATCCCATCAGCCCGCTTATCTACGGAATGAACTCCTGGCGGCTATCGGACCCGCAGCACCAGGCGGCGAAGGTGGCCAAAGAAGTGCGGTTGCCGCTGAACCGCTGGGGCGGAGACGGATACACCCTGTACAACTACAAGCTCGATGTCTCCAATCTTGGCGACGATTGGTTTTTTGAAGTTGCCCCCAACAAAAATACGCATTATCCCGATGAATCCGAATTCAACACG
Source organism: uncultured Occallatibacter sp. (assembly GCA_964493705.1). GTDB lineage: Bacteria > Acidobacteriota > Terriglobia > Terriglobales > Acidobacteriaceae > Telmatobacter. The sequence goes on along the minus strand of CAZBPD010000018.1, from coordinate 14,246 downwards.
CAAGTTATCGGCGATCGGGCCGTCGGCGCCAAGACCCTGTTGTCCGTACCCATCATCGGTTGGGTGGCCAAATCGCGTACGCGCGGTTCCAGCTTTTCGGTTGCAAAGTACGGCGCCCAGCAGAAGACCGACCCCTATTGGAAGGCTTTCGGAAACGGCATCAAGCCGGACGGAACGAAGATCACGAACAACGATCCCACCGATACCTGCATGCCCATCGATGCAAGCTGGACCTCGGATTGGGTGAAGTATCTGGTGAGCAGGTTCGGCAGTGCCGCGAAGGGCGGCGTGGCCATCTACGCGCTGGACAACGAGCCAACGTGGTGGGACAAGATGCATCGCGACGTGCATCCATTGCCCTTCACTTATGACGAGATCACAGAGAACGGACTGAAGGTGGCCAAAGCAATCAAGGCCGCCGATCCCACGGCCGAAGTTAGCGGGCTGGTGATCGATTATTGGTTTACTTACTTCTATTCGAAAAAGGACTTGCAGTGGTTTCAGGAGCATTGGTCGGAGGCGGCGAGCGGCCCCATCGACCGCAAGGCGCATGGCAACCTTCCCTTGATCGATTACTATCTGCGCGCCTTCAAAGCGGCGCAGGATGCCGACCCGCAGCATACGCGGTTTCTCGATTACCTCGACGTGCACACCTACTTTGCCGCCAACGATGCGGGGCTGAAGCCGGCGGGAACAAGCGCTCAACAAAAAGCGGTCCTTGACTCGACGCGCGTGTTCTGGGATCCAACCTACACCGACCCGCGCTTCCGCGACCCCAACAACTACATGTTTCCGCTTGCGCCGCGCATGATTCCCCGCATGAAGAACTGGGTTGCGGATAACTATCCGGGGACCAAGACTGCGATCACCGAGTACAACTGGGGCGCGCCGGAACATATCAGCGGAGCGGTAGCACAAGCCGACATTTTAGGAATATTTGGGCGCGAGGGTCTGGATCTCGGCGCACTGTGGGGACCGCCGGAGCTGAACTCCCCCTTGATGTTTGCTTTCAAGATCTATCGCAATTACGACGACGCCGGCGCGGAGTTTGGCGATACCAGCCTTGCCGCCACCAGCGCGGATCAGGGCAAGCTGGCCGTCTATGCGGCGCGGCGCACGGCCGATCATGTAATTACTGTGGTGGTGATTAACAAAACCTTCGGCGACTTGCGGGCGGATTTGGCGCTTGACCATTTCAAGATCAAGGGACCGGTGAAGGTGTTTCAATACAGCGGCGCGGATCTGGCGCAGATTCACACACTTTCTGCGGTCACGGCATCGAGGCCGGGCGAGAAGGCAAGCGCAAGCCTGGTGAAGGACCAGTTATTCCCAGCCATGTCAATCACGCTTTATGCCTTACAAGGAGAATAGGAGCTAAGAATGAGATCGGATCGCACGACTTTCCACTCTCCTTCGGGCATCTATGTTCGTGATCCTATCAAGTAGACTGTTGGTGCAAAGAAAGTTGACAAGCCGTGGCCACCTATTCTGTGAACAGTATTCTGAAGCCGGCTATTCTTGCTTTGGCACTTTGTTGTAGCTGCGTTTGTATTTCTCAGAAGGGTTCTTCCTGGGCAACAGCGACGGTACAGGCGGCCAGTGCGGCGCCCGCGGCAAGGATCGTTGTTGTCGATTTATCCACGGGGCAATTGCTGGCCTCCCACCATCTTGACCTGGCAGTCAATACTTTGGCGGCTCCCGGTTCCACGCTCAAGCCCCTGATCCTCTACGGGGCCATTGCGCGCGGACTGTGGAGCCCGGAGCGACGAATCGCTTGCAATCGAATCTTGCAGATTCAGGGCCATCCGTTGAATTGCTCTCATCCCCCCAGCGATCCCATGGATGCGCGGCAGGCGCTGGCCTGGTCGTGCAACACCTATTTTGCCAACCTGGCCGCTGCGCTGCCGCCGGCGCAGTTGCGTCTGCTTCTGGCTCCCTCGGGAGTGCTCTCCTTAACAGGCCTGGCCAAGACGGCGCGGAACGCTGATGGAGAAGAAGCCGTCGCAGAGTTTCGCGAACCTCGCACCGTCGATGAGACGCGGTTGACGTTGCTCGGAGTGGAGGGAATTCGCGTAACGCCGCTGGAACTGGCGGCGGCCTATCGCTGGCTGGCGCTGCAATTCGTCGCCCATCCCGACTCCCTTGCCACCCGGACGGTTCGTGGCGGGCTGGAAGATTCTACCGACTTCGGCATGGCCGGGCTGGCGGGCTTGGGCGGCGTTGCGGTTGCCGGCAAGACGGGAACCGCATTCTCGCAGCCGGGCGGACCGAGCCACGGATGGTTCGTGGGCTTCGCGCCGGCCGAATCGCCACGGGTAGTGATCGCCGTCTATCTGCCCTCTGCGCACGGCTCCGACGCCGCCCGTATCGCTGCAACGCTGCTGGCCGCATCGCCGTTGAGGAAAAGATGAAGATGCGCCACAGGCTTTTTATGGGCGCACTGTTGCTCGCACTCTTGTCGAGCCGGGCTGCGTCGAAGAGCACGGAACCGCGGCCCGTCCACGCCCCTGGTGCGGCTACCCTGCGCGTTGGGCTCTGGACCTTGTGGCGCGACAAGGAGATTTCGATCACTCCTCAGCCGGGGCACAGAGCTACGATGCAACTCTGCCCGCAGTGCCAGGCCGAAGCGTTGACGGGCGCAGTCCGCATCGCCGCGGCAGGCGACGGTCTCTTGATCGGCGCTCGTCGCACCGACGGGCTGGTGCTTCTTAATGGCTCTATCCAGTTGGAAGCGCATGGGGAAAAGCTCGCGATTTCCTACCCGCTGCGCATTTCGGCGCATTCCGGCGCGCTGCTGCTGAGTGTCACGCTGCCGGTCGAGAGTTACGTGGAGCGGGTGGTGGCCAGCGAGAGCAGCAGCGCCGACAGCGGAGAGTCGTTGCGCGCGCTGGCCATCGTGGTGCGCAGCTTCGCCTTGCATCAGAGCCACGGCCACGCCGAGTACGACCTCTGTGACTCGACTCACTGCCAGTTTCTGCACTGGAACGGCGTACCCAACCGGCAGAACGCCGCGCACGCCGCCACCCTGGCCACCGTGGGAGAGACGCTGTGGTTCCACGGCCGCCGTGCCGCCGCCTGGTTCCATCAGGATTGCGGGGGCAGAACCGCCGATCCCAACGAGGTATGGCAGCCCACGCGTAATGACCCGCAGATGCCCTGGCTCACCTCGCACCCCGACAACTACTGCACGGCACGGGGCGCGCGGGAGTGGTCGGCGAGCCTCTCGCTTGCGGAGCTGACCTCGGCCTTAGCGGCACAGGGTCTGGCCAGGCCTGGATGGAAGAACCTTGCTGTAGCGCGGCGGGGCGAATCGGGCCGCGCCGTGACACTGCGCCTGGATCAGACCGAGATCGCAGCCGAGGATTTTCGGCTTGCGGTGGGGCGGGCGCTGGGCTGGAACCGCATCCTGAGCACCTGGTTCGAGGTCTCACGCCAGGGCGATCTTTTTCTCTTTCATGGGCGAGGCTCGGGGCACGGAGTCGGCCTCTGCCAGAACGGCGCGGCAGAGATGGCTCACCAGGGTCTGAATCATGGCCAGATTTTAGCCCAGTACTTCCCCGCCGCGCAGGCGGCGGACGAGGTCACCGGGGTTGCGTGGCAGAGTCTGGCCGGGAATGGCTTTGAACTGCAAACGCTGGAACCCGCCGATGCGACCTATCTGCCCGCGATCCAACAGGCTCTGGACGAGGCCGAACGCCTCTCCGGCTTGCAGACCGCCGCTCCGCTGACGATGCGCGCCTTCCGCTCCACCCATGCATTTCGTGACGGCACCCTGGCGCCGGGCTGGGTGGCGGCCTTCACCGAGGCGGGCTGGATCGGGACGCAGCCGCTGCGTACGCTAGCCGCGCGCAAGATGCTCGCGTCCGTCCTGCGCCACGAGCTGCTGCACGCCCTGGTCGAGAGCCGGGCCACGGCGAAGACTCCGCTCTGGCTGCGCGAAGGGCTGGCCGAGGCCTGGTCGGGCGACGCGAAGCTGGGGCAAAGACCGTCCCTCACCTTGGATCTCATTGACACAAAGTTGGCCCACCCGGCAAGCGAAGCGGAGTCGGAAGCCGCCCACCGGGCCGCCGGCTGGTATGCGCAGAAGATGCTCGACCACTACGGCAGAACCCAGGTGCTGGAGTGGCTACGATCCGGCGTCCCCCAAAGTGCGCTCACTCTCTTCCGGTAAAGGCAGTTTTACTGCGGCTTGCAGTTCTGGTTCCGGCGGGCCAACCAGCACTGGAACCTCTGTAAGTTCTGGATCTGCCGGGCGGGATTGGCGACCGAAGAGCGCCGCCACCCAGGCCAGCAGCAGAACCCAGAAGCACACAGCGAGAAGGTAAGCTCCAGTCAGTTTCAGGCCCACCGCCCACAACTGTGCCGATGCTGTTCCATGCGGAGTGCCGTTGAAGAAGTGGGAGGGCAGCAGGACCCCGCCCAGTGCCGCGACAACCACTCCCAACCACCAGCGCCAATTCCACAAGAGGCGCAGCGCTCTTCGCCAGGGCAAGCGCCAACTCCACTGCGCCGAAGCCACTGCATAGGGAATCACCTTGGCTGGCACGACGATCCAGCGGCATACCCACTCCAGAAGGATCAGCCAGTGCTGAATGTGCGCTTCCGTGAGAAGTTTCGCCCGCCAATGCGCAGGCGCCTTCGAGTTGAGGAAGCTGGCCCAGGTCTCGAACTGGTCGTCGCACCAGTTCAACAGCAGCCAGGCCGCCCAGCCCACCAGCACCCAGACAAGCAGCGATGCCGCGCCCAGCGCCAGCGAGGAGCGCTCATCGGATTCGCCGGCCATGCGCCGCATCGTCGCGGCCTGCAAAGTAAGAAACGCGGCAATCAGCAGCAGCGGCAGCAGCAGCGAGAGCGCCACCTGCCAGAGGTGCTTCTCCGGCAGGCGGGTCCAGGCCAGCCCCAGCAGAATCAGCAGCAGCGAGCCGCCGAACTGGGCGGCGATCCAGCCGCGGCTGCGGAGCAAACGGCGCATCAGGTCTTTGAAGAGATTCACGGTTGCACCTCCAGGAAGGCGGGATCGGTGGTTGTCTGCACGTTGCTCTGGTACATGGGTCCAGCCTGCGCCGGGCTGATCTGGAATTTGCCGGGGTTGACCACCTTGAGCAGGTAGACATACTCGCGGCGGTCGCTGAAATCGGTGTTGAAGAAGGCCGCCCGGTCGTCGTGGAACTCCTTGCGAGTAAACCAGTCGGCCCACCAGTCGGGCTTGTTGTTGAGCTTATAAAGATCTGACCGCTCCAGGAACTCCGTGCCTGCGGGAATGGGATCCTCGGCCAGCAAATACTTCCACCCCGAGCCGCCCACCGCCAGCCTCACCGCCACAATATCGCCCACATGGACGGGGCCCCGCAGCGGAGTCAGATCGTAAGTAATGGGGCCGCCCTGCGCCTGCCGCTTGGCCAGCAGGTAGTAGTCGCGGGTGATGTTGAGGGCCAGTTGGCCCGATTGGAAGAGCTTCTTGTCGGCGGCATACCACTGATTCTCCACCGACCAGTAGGTGATCCCGTTACCGCTCTTGCGGATGGTGATCTGCCCGCCAGCTCCGGCCTGCGCCGCGGGAATCTTCAGTTTCCATGGAGCAGCAAAGGCATCGCCGGGCTCAAAGCGATGGCGGCCCAGGCTGGTTCCGTTCAGCAGCACTTCCACGTCCGAAGTGTTGGCCAACTCGCCGCTGAGCGCCAGGTAGTCGGTCAGCCCCTCGATCACCATGGCGGTTTGTTTGGTGTTGTACCAGTAATCGCCGTCTCGATGCAGGGCCAGCCATTGCGCGGCCTTGGGCAGCAGACCGCTGGAGCGGTTCTGACGGATGAGCAGTTTGAGGGCAAAGGCCGTGGTCTCGGCCGAGGTGTCGTACCAATACTCCATCATTCCGTCGTAATTCGACTCCCAGTAGGCGGCGGAGTCGGTGACTTTGGCGCGCTTCTCCAGCAGCAGCGCAACCTCGTGGGCGCGCGCATCGCCGGCGGCGTCCAGCGCCAGACCAGCCAGAGCCAGACCCTCGTCGGTGAGCTGGTTGCGGTCGTCCCAGAGCTTGTCGAGAGACTCCTTGGGTGCGCCGCCGGTAGTGGCTAAGGAATACACCACATAGGCGCGCAGATCGGGAATCATCTCGGGGTGGGCGCTCAAAGCCGCCAGCAGCCAGTTTCGGCCCTTCTGCAGCCCGTCTTTATCGATCTCCCAATCGACGCTGGCCACGCCTAAACCATTCACCACATAGGCGGTCATGAAGACCCGGCTGGGATCGTCGGGCCACCAGCCCCAGCCCCCGTCTTCGTGCTGGAAGCTGCCCAGGCGTTCCAGGCCCGCCTTGACCATATCGTCCAGCAGCTTGCGGTCGACGGGGGACTTCACGTGGAGCTGATCCACGGCCCGGGCGACGGCCAGATCGGGCAAGAAGCTGGACATCGTCTGCTCCGTGCAGCCCCATGGGTAGCCGATCAGATAATCGAGCGCACTGAATACCGATGCCGCCACCGAGGGCGCGATGGTGACGGTGACGCCGCGCGCGCCGGGGTCGGAACTGCCAGGATAGCCAAATCCCCACTGGTTCTGGCCGACGCCGGAGAAGATGACCCCCGCTCCCGCTGCCCGCTGTTTGACGCCGAAAGGCAGCACCGGCAGCGTTATCTCCAGCGCGTCGGACTCTTCATTGGTTAGCGCCTTGGCGGTCAGCACCGCCTGTCCGGTGGCGTTGGCCCGCACCCGCCAATCGACGTAACTCTCGGTTTTGGCTGGAACGTTGACCTTCTGCGTTTGGCCGCCGATGACCTGAAGTCCCTGCACATCGAGGGCGAAGGTGACATCCTTGGCGCTCTCCAGGTAATTGTGCGCCAGCACGCGAAGCGTGACCTCGTCGCCCTTGCGGAAGAAGCGCGGCGCGGCCAGCCGCACGATCAGGTTCTTGCGCACCAGCACGCGGGTCACCACGCCGCCGGCCTTGCCGTCGTCTGTCATGGCCCGAATGGTGGTGCGCCAGGTGGTCAGAGCGTCGGGGAAGTTGAACTCCACGCGGGCGTGGCCATCGGGGCCGGTGCGCACGGTGGGATTCCAGTAGGCGGTGTCGGGAAAGGCCTTGCGCACCTTGGGAACGACCAGATCCGAGCCCGGCTTGACCTGCGCCATGCGCGGATGGAAGAGGCCATCGTTCATCCGCGCCAGCAGCGGGCTCTTGGTTCCTGCTTCGCCGTGGAAGTAGTACTCAAAAGAAGTTTCAGGCTGCAAATAGACCGAGCGCGTGGGATAGAAGGAAGCGACGATGTCTCCGCTCTCATCAGGGCGAACGGAATAGAGCGCCTCGTCCACCTCGCCAAAGCTCAGGTCCGCCTCCACCGGCTTGCCCGCCGCGTCTACGGCCCGAATGTCAAAGCTGCCCTTCTCACCGGGCAGATAGCGGGGTTTATTGGGCGTCGCGGTAATGGTCAGCGTACGCTCCACCCGCGGAACTTTGAGGCTTTTTTGCGCCGTAATCAGTTGGTTTTCGTGGACGATCACCGCATTGATCAACAGGTTGGGCTGCGCCAGGCTGGTGATGGGAATGTCGAAGGGGAAACTCTCGCCGGTAGCGTGGATCAACTGCCGCGACTGCACGCTGTCGCCCTCGGCCGTCACCACCGCCCAGGAATCCTTGAGCCCGGTGACCAGCAGCAAATGCGCCACATCGCCCACCTGGTAGCTCTTCTTGTCGGCAACGATCTGCGCCTCTGTATTCTGGTTGGTCCACTCGCCGCCGCCATTCCAGATCCACACCCAGGTACGGCCCTCGACGGTGCGATTCTCCGGAGTCTCGGCGCTAGCCAGGATCTCAAAGTCTCCGTTTTGTGTAGTGCCCACCATAGGCAGATCGACGAGTACAGTTCCATCGGCTCCCGTTCGCGCATCGCTGCTGCCCGTGTCGACCTCGGAACGTGTATACGTGTTGCGATCCCAACGCGTCAGCTTAACCGCAAGATGAACCGCCGTCTGCACCGGCTTGTTGTCGTAATCCACCGCCGTTATCTTCACTTTGGGCGTCTGGCCGGGGCTAAAAACATAGCTGGTGGGCTCGGCGGAGAGCCGGAAGGAGCCGTAAGTCGCCAGCACCTTGACGTGGCCGGCCACCTCCCGGTTGGCGGCGTCGGTAACCCGCGCCTCGATGCGGTAGTCCTGATCGCGATGTTTCGAATCGATGGAGGTGGGCAGGCTGACGCTCAGACGCCCTTCGCTATCCAGGACGCCCTCCTGTTCCTGCTGCTCGGACGAATCCCAGGCATAATCCGAGTCTTCGCCTTCCGCGCCCTCGCCGCCTTCCGCATCGCTCTCTTCCTCCTCGTCCCACCAGTAATGGGTCGAGGTATGGACTACATATTTGACCTTGGCTCCCGCCACCGGCTCGCCAAAGAAGTAGCGTGCCTCGATCACCGCCTGCATCGAGTTGCCTTGCAAGACCCGCTGCGCGGCGGGTTTGACCGTGACCTGGTACTCGGGCTTCTTGTACTCCTCGACGTAGAAGTTGCCGTACCCTGCATTTTCGCCGTTGCATGTGATGCGGATGTTGTAGTAGCCCAAAGCGGCATCGTTTTCCAAGGTCAGATCCGCAACCACCGTGCCGTGCGCCGAGACGGGCAGATCCTTATGAAAAACGGCATTGTTTTCCGCATCGTTGACGGTGAGTGTAACTGTCTTCTCCTCCGGTAGAACCAACGCGTCGCTCTTCTCGTGGCGCAGAACCGCCTTGATGTGCACCGTGTGTCCGGGCCGATAGACCGGCCGGTCGGTGTACACATAGCTGCGTAAGCTACTCGGTCCTTCGGGATAGAAGCTGTAAGACATCGGCGTCAGGATCGCCGCATCGGCGCCATGATGGGCCAGTATCCAGACATTCTCCGGCTCGGCGCCGTTGGCGATGCGCTGGGTCATGTAAGTCAGCGAGGCCATGCCCTGGCTGCCGGTCTTTGCCTCCGATTGGCGCTTGCCGCCAATCCACAAACCTGTTGCGGCGCCCTCGATGGGCGCGCCAGTCTTGCGGTCGGCCACATAGAGTTCGACCTTGCCGTCTTCCACCCGCTCCACCATCACGATGCTGGTGACGATGGCCACGGTGTAGGCCTTGTAGGCGCCCTCGGTAGCCTCGATCAGATAAACGCCTGCGTCCAGCCCGTCGATGGGCAATTGCTGCGTCTCGCTGACCAAGGTCGGCGGCGTGATCAGCTTCCAGCGCGCCACCAGTTGGCTCTCGTTCAAGAGCGGAACGCGCGCGAACTCGGAGGCGCCCACCACCTGGCTGCGCTTGCCCAGCTTGCCCTGGCCCTCGCGGAGGCTGTCGCGCGCCTCATCGGTTAGTTGGCCGCGGAAGAAATGGCGCACCCGCCACCAGAGATCGGCTTTGAAGTCGTGCAGCCACTCCAGGAAGGTGCGCTTGTCGATCTGCTCGGCGGGCGACTGGCTCTGCACGCCAAAGCTGTGCGGGTCCTTCATCGCGGTAAAGAACTTCTCCACATTGCGCACCTTGTAGACGCGAAACTCCAGCGCCGGCACATTGCGCGCGAAAAGCTGAATCTTCACGCTCTCGCCGGGTGCAAAGGTGCGGGTAGTCGAGAGCGAGAAGCTGCGCGGCGCATCCTGGGTTTCGGCGGCGGCCATGCTGCCGGCCAGCAACAGCAAGAGCGCAAAGGAAGAGAGTTTCTGCAACCTCATAGGTTTCCTCGCAGAATATTCCAGCGGTAGACACCGAGAAAGTTGGGGTTGGCCGCCAGTGGACGCCACTGCGGCTGGGGATGATCGAGCAGTTCGGCCAGTAGCACCCGGCGCAGTTCGCCGGGCCGGCCGTGATCGGGACCGGTGTGATAAACCACACGGCCTTGCCTTCCCCCCGACACCACGATCATCGAGTGCCACGGAGAAGACTGGCCGAACTGACGATAGAAGAGCAGATCGCCCGGCTGGGCCTGCTCGACGTCGCGGCTAACCTGGTAGGCGTTAAGCTCCACTAGGGTGCGGGCGTCGGCAAACTGGGCAAAGGCGCCGTTGCCGATGTCGGCGGGTGAGAAGCTGCCCGGAGCAACGCGGAAGAGCCCTGCACCCAGCGGCGTATCGGGATAGTGCCAGGCGCGAATCTCACCCGGCAGCGCCATCACCTCGATGCCGGTAGCCAGATACCAGGAGTCATCGTGGCGCTTCAGAGCCTCGCGATAGGCGTAGCGCAACAGACTGGCGCAATCGGCAATCTCAGCGGGAACCTCCGCCTGCGGACGCATCGCCTGAAACTCGGCAATGGCCGTGAACCACTGGCGAAAGGCCGTCTGGTCGGCGGAATCGGTAAGGCGCAGAAAATCCGGCGTGCCGTCGCCAAAGCGGTCTGTCCACGCCATCGTGCTCGTCATCGGCTTCGACGCGAACGAATGGTGTGCGGGTGCGCCGTGCCGGAAGAACCACTTCTGCGCACCGATACCGTAGGAGAAAGAAAGCAGACGCGCCAGCAAAAGCGCCAAAAGGAGCGCAACTCCCAGGGAGAGGACAAGATACCGCGTTTTTAATTTTCCGATAGCCATCTTGAATAATGAAAAAATCTTTGCCGACCCATCATACCCTCTTTTTGCCCGATCCAATGGACTTCCAGCGAAAAATGGATCAGCGCCGCGCGGCGAACAGCCCCCTTCTTAACCGTAGAAATAAGGGCGCCCCAAACCCTGCGTTCGGGATGTGTGAACTGGCGCCTGATCCATCGCAGATCGGCAGCGTAGGGTCGCCATCGCAAACAATCTCCCAAATCCCGGAACCATGCCGCATGCACAGCCGGCATCTTTAAGATAAGCCGTCGAATGGCGATCACAACGCGTACACCTAACTCTTTGGGCACGGGATGAAAACGCCTCCCATCGATTATTTGCAGCGGGTCAAACTCCGACGAGATGTTTATTGGGCTCTTCCTCCGATTGAGTCTTTTCTGCAGACGACTCCGCCCCGGCAAATCTGCCGGGGCGGAAGGTTTGTCCGAGTTCGTGTTTCTAGTCCCTCAGTCCCTTAGTCCCTTAGTCCCTCAGTTCCTTAGTCCCTCGTCCCTATCCCCGCACCGAAACTCCAGAGAAGGAGATGACCGCGACTCCTCGCACCGGCTGGCCGAAGAAGCGGGCCGGGGCGAAGACGCCGTAGAGCAGTTGGCTCTCGATCTGGGCGCGGGTGGCGGCGTCGGTGGGACCGCTGACGATGCGGTAGTCGTAGACCCGGCCGGAGCCGTTGATATAGGCCTCGACCATCACCGGAGAGGAAAGATCGGCGATGGTGCTGTCCCCTGCCCCGCTGGAGTAGTACAGCAAACGAGGCGCGCTGGCGTTGCCCAGGGGCTCGTCTTCTTTGGCCTGCGCCGCCTGCGGCTGCGCGAACATGGTCACCAAAAAGATCACCGTGCCCATCAGCAGCACCGCGCTGGCAAAGCCTGCCGAGGCTTGCAGCAGGAAGGGGCCGAGGGTATTGCGCCAGACCAGATCCCAGCCATCGAAGAGGCCCTGACGCCGCCGGGCGCACTCCTGGCTGATGGCTACGCGGATGCGCAGGGCCAGATCCTCGGGCGCCTTCAAGGGGCTGAGAGCGGCCAGCGCCGCGTGCGTCTCTTCGATCGCCTTCCACTCGCCGGAGCATTTGCGGCAATCTTCCAGGTGCGCGCCAATGCGCTGCATCTCGCGTCCGTTCAGCCGCCCGTCGAGATATTCCGTAAACTTCGACTGCACTGCCTTGCAACCGTTCATCGCGCCTCCTCTCCCAGGGGCATGTCGAATCCCGTGCAACCCGGAGATTGAACCGGAGCGGTCAAGATCGCCTTCAGGCAGGCGCGTCCGCGCACCAGCCGCGATTTCACCGTTCCCAGGTTCACGCCTTGCATCTCCGCCACTTCCTCGTAAACGAATCCTTCTATATCGCGCAGAATCAATGTAGTGCGATAGGGCTCGGGGACCAGGTCGAGGGCCGCTTCCACGCGCGCCCGGTTCTCCTCGTGCTCGGCCATCTGGTAGGGCGACTCGGCCGGGTCCACCAGCAGATCGCGCAGGCGCACCGGCTGGCCAGACTCCATCTCCGCCCGATCCTGCTCCAGGGGGATCTCTTGATGCTTGTGGCGCATCCACCAGCGGCGCTGGTTGCTGGCCTCGTGCAGGGCGATGCGGTAGATCCAGGTCCGCAACGACGACTCGCCGTGAAAACTCCGCACCCCCCGGAAGACCTTGACAAAGACTTCCTGAGTTAGGTCGGCGGCGTCGCCCCGGTCTTGCACGGCGCGTGCCAGCAGCGAATAGATCGGTTGATGGAAGCGCGCGATCAGCCACGCAAATGCATCTTCGGAACCGGCCTGAAGTTCAGCGATCAGGGCCGCTTCTTCCGATTGCAGCGTGAGCGCGCTGGCAAGATTGCCCATGGTGAGGTCCGCCTGCAATTCAGTGTCCTCCCACAATACCGCAACCGCTGGAGAGTTGGCATCCGCCATTCTCCGCCGGAGCTTTCGCCCCGGTTGCCGCCACGGCCACTCGCCTCACGATCCGTCGCCGTGAGGATTGTTGCTTCCATCGAGTGCGCGGGATAGGGAACAAATACCGGAAAAATCCGGCCTGTACCGCGCCCTCTATTGTCTTAGACACCGATTCCCTGGGAAGTGTTCCCAGTCACGCAAGTTTTCTTTTTTTCAGCCGATAAAGCGGCGTTTTGCCTGCTCTGGCTATCCCCATCGAAATCCCTGGAAACGATCCATGAATACGGCGGAACCCCTTCCTGCAGAGAGGTTTCGCTCACCCTCGGCAGGCGGGTTGACGAAACGCCCCCGAGCGGAGACAATAGAGAAGTTGCATCCCGCCGTATGTGGGCCTGTGGCGCAGCTGGGAGCGCGCTTCCATGGCATGGAAGAGGTCATCGGTTCGATCCCGATCAGGTCCACCAATTAAATCAATCGCTTAGAGCAAACCTCCCTTACCAGCTTGGCAGCATTTTGGCAGCAAATTTTCAACGGCCTGCAAAAACTGTTTCGCTTCTTCCCCTCTCCTGAACAATCTGTAGAACCGGCTTCCTCGTACTGAAGCTCAGAACTTTGCCTTTCTTCGCAGAGGGTTCTGAAGGTTCCGGTCCCCCATCCCCAGTTCCGCCTCCCTTGCGCGTCAGCTCCTGATGAATGGAGTTCACTGTCGCCCGTACACCCTCTGGAAGCTCCTGCATGTAGACATCCGTCGTCGTGGCCGTTCGCGAGTGGCGCAACACTCCCTGCACATCCTTGATGTCGCCCTTTTTCCGCGCCAGTGTGGCAACCGTGCGCCGAATCACCTGGAATGTCAGTTTCGGCAGTCCCAGTTCTTTGGCAAACTTGTGCAGCACGCGCCTACGGTAATTGCCCGTATCGATGAACCCGCCGTCACGCGCCGGAAAGATGAACCCTTCGGAGTCGTCTGCGGTCGGTCCATTCCAATGCTTCTTTTGCCGCTGCTCTTCCCGGCACTGTATCCGCCATGCTTGGAGTTCTTCCGCCAGGTCGGAGGCAATCGGGATCGTCGCGAGACTTCCCTTGGTTTTGCCCCAGGGGCGAATTTTCCCCTTGTAGGTGGTCTCCTCGATCTTGATCGAAGAAGTTATTGGGTCGAAGCACTTCCACTTCAGCCCAAACAATTCACTGGGCCGAAGCGCATTGGTCATTTCGAGTTCGAGCAAAATCCGGTCGCAGCGTCCGAGCCTGGACAAGACAGCCCGCAACTGATCCCAGCTCAGTACGGTCTTGTCGGTCTCTTTCAGATGCGCCGGAACTTTAATCGTGCGTGCAGGATCTTTTCCGATGAAGTCCTGATCGACAGCCTCGGCGAAGATAGCTTGCAAATATGCCCGGACCTGCAACACGCGATCACGCGAGCGGGTTTGGGCCAACCGATTGAGATGTGTCTGTAGAGAGACTTTATCGATATTTTCAAGGCGTGCATCCCCAAAAGTATCGACGAGATCAGCTTGAATCAGGTGCTTTTTCACCTTGGCCGTCTCCTCTCTCCAGTCCGTTTCTTTCAGTGGCAAGTAGCGATTGTTGACGAACCACTCGAAAGTGACCGAACCGTTGACAACGGATTGGTCACCTGTTGATTGGCCGCCCAGTCTGACAATCTCGCGCTCAAGTTTCTCCCTGGCCTCAAACTTCGACATCTCCGGTTTCGTCCCAAGGATCACCTGCGCGACATTGAGTTTCGATTGGCTGTTTGCGGGGTCCAACTCCGTTCTGCGGAAGTATCCATACCACTTCTTGCCGCGAAGACGGA
>CAZBPD010000017.1:0-72018 GCA_964493705.1 uncultured Occallatibacter sp. | reverse complement strand
ATCTTGTATTGGAATCAAAGCCACCCTTCAGGCTCATCTTGTATTGGAAGAGAGTGGTCATTGCAGTATTTTCGAAAAAATGGTAGATTGGCTGCGCAGTTGGGAATCAAGGCGCCGGTTACAGTTGTTCGCTGGGATTTGTCCCCGGTGAAGTCCCGGATGGCTGCTTCCATTGGACACCTCACTTTGCTTTGCTGATGTGTATCGAAATCGACTGGCGCCCTTGTAACCCACACCTTCGAGCGATGAGACCGATGTAAAGTCGTTCTTCTACTGGATGGGAGGGAGCGCGATTACTTAAACCGAATCTTCATTGGCAAGCCATCTGTGGCGCCAGATTCGATTTTTCTTCCTCTCTGGTATCACCCCAACCCAGGTGCACCGTAGGTATCTTTCCGAGATTCCTTGATCTTCAACACAAATTGGACGGCAAACTGAAATGGACTACACCAAGCTACGCGTATTTTTCTGGCTGACCGTTGCGGGATCGGGAGCCAGTCTCATCAGTTTGGTCTTGCCTCAGTACCAGACGTACAGCAAGATTGCCTTGGCCGTATTTGTTCCGGTTGCGTTCATTCTCGAGACCCGAACAGGTTTGTTATCTGTGCTTCGTTCGGGAATCAATCGTTACTACCGCTCGTTTCCAGTTGCCGCCAATCATGCCGTGTTTAACCGGATCGAGTCGGAGTATTGCTACCTGGGGATCAGCTTTGACACGATCTTCAGCCAATTTGAAGATTGGTATCGCTTTCGAAGACCGCTAAACGCGAAGGCTCGAATCCTGATGCTGGACTTTGCTGCGGAAGGCGAAGACACCGTCCGCTTCCAGGTAGAGCATCAATTTGGAGATGGGGAGGAGAACGAAGAGCAGATAAAGATGGCGCGCCGGAGGATTGAGGACCGGGCTTTGGCGCTGATGTCCCTGCCGCAAGCGCACGATTTGATTGAAATTCGCTTTCATCGCGAAAAACTCTGGCACTGGGCGCACCTAATCGACGGAAAGTGGGCGTGGATAGGGCTGCTCCCCAAAGGCAAGCCGGGCATTGAAGCCCCAGTGATGATCCTGAAGCGGCGACGGTCGGGGGAATGGGAAATGCTTGATTTGTATCAGGAAGAGTTTGAGGCGTTATGGGATGCAGGGCGGAAATGGAAGGCGTCGATTCCTGCAGACGATAACGACCGGCACTGAGTTCAAAGAGTGGCGAGGAAGAAGTCAATGGAGAATGGCCAATCTGGTTTACGACCGGACGTTGGCGATGCCGTGAAGGCACCTCCTGACCCGCATCTCATTGTCGAGCTCCGAACGCTAACGCCGCTCTGGACAGGCGGCATTGACGGCGACTGCAGCAGAGGGGAGAAAGAGTCGGGTATTCTCGGTTCGCTGCGCTTCTGGTATGGGGGCATCCTGCGCGCTGCGGGATTCCCTCCTTGCAGCGAGAAAAATCCGTGCAAAGATGACAATCTGTGCCTGGTCTGCGATCTGTTCGGCGCCACGGGCCACGCCCGGCGCTTCCGGATGGAAGTAGACGGGCTTGGGACCAGGCCTGTGCACTTTCTGGTCAAGAACAAGAAAAGCGGCCTCGCTAACAAGCTAATGGATTATTTCCCGGACGAGAAGCGCACCGCCCGTTGGGCTCCCAATGGCTTCTCCCTTACCTTTCGTCCGAGAGCCGGCTCGTTTGAGAAATGGGATGAATACAAGGCCCGGATTTTATACATACTTGCGCGCATTGCCGATCTGGGAGGTCTTGGCGCCAAGACACAACTCGGCTTTGGACAGGTCGAAATTGACCAGATCGAAAGTGACCAATCCTCCGACACGTTGGAATTATTGCTCGCGTCTGGAGAGAGTGTGCTCGCGCCAAAGCCTAACGTACCGCTGACAAATGGGGAGTTCACCGTCGCCCCCGGTCGTTTCTTTTCTTTGACGGTTCCCTTCACCGCCGACGTGGAGCATTGGATAACTATCGGCACGGAGCCAGGAAAAAAGAAAGGTGCGTACAAGCCGTGTGCGCCGGAGATCCGTGAGCTTGTTCTGCAAAACCTCAGCACTATCCCAGCTGATTCCTTTGGCGCGCCGGGCATAACGAGCCGTATCCACATAAGTCACCCGTTTCACAAAGCGCAGGCAGAAGAGTATTCCGTGAAGATCTGGGGCGATCCAGAACTCGCGTCCGCTGGCGCGGAAACAGAGATCCGCACCATTCTGCAAACACATCACTACATCCAAAGACAGGTCCAAGAATGAGCTATGAACTCTATGCGAATACCGACAGCTTGCCGACCGGCGAGGATATTGATCCATATTCCTCTGTACTCCTGAATTGCGCACGAGATTCCATTTGCGACACCGATCCGCACAAAGTCAGACACCAACGGTTACTTCGCCAGAAGGACGCCAACGGCGCGCTTTTCTACCAATGCAAAGTAATTTACCCAGGGCTTGATTTTATAACGGCTCTCGGTCTTGAGCCTATCAACATTAAACTCTTTTCGAACGTGTTCGCCGGGTTGCCTGCCGCCGCACTTCGATTTCAATTCACACTGAATAAGCCTTGGCTCTCTCGAGACGACGAGGCATTCTATCCCATTGACAACCCACTTCGGAAGGACTGGGTCTTCCACGTCCCCATTGTTCCGGGGTCGTCCTGGAAGGGAGCGCTCCGTTCTGCCTGCGTTGAGAACCTTGTCTTTCGTCCATACACGGCCAACGTGGCCAGCGACAAAGCTGACGAGAGATTTCGTCTCCTTCAGATATTTGGATCGGAAAAAGGAGAAGATGCAACAGAGGGAGAGAACGAGGGCGCAAAAAAGAACTCTTTAACAGACTTTCTGGATACACGGATTGACAGCTCAACGAAGATTTGTTGCCAAGCCAAGAAGGCGTTTGTGGCCAAACACCGGGAATGGTGCGAGACGCAGCACATCAATCCCGAAAAGGAATCTCACCGGCTTGGACGCCTGCACGCGTTGCCCTCTTATTTTGATCGGATGGATATGGATGTCATCAACCCACGCAAACCCAAGACGCGCGCAGGTTCCATTCCCATTAAGATGGAACACGTGCCGCCTGGAGCCAAAGCGTGCTTCAGCCTGATCTACTTTGCGTTTGACTTGGTTGGCAACCGAGACGAAGAGATCCTTGCTGAAGCACAGCAAGATTGGGAACTCATTGGCCAGGCGCTCGTGCGCATGTTTCGCCTTTCTGGATTTGGCGCCAAGAAGACGAGCGGGTGTGGCCGCGCTGCGCAGGACATCTCCGAATTCGAGTTTGTAAGTACGATCAGTGGATTCAAATGCCAAACGCCAAACAAAACAACCGTCGAAGGGCTGGCGACGCTAGGGAATTGCTTCCCGGGAAAGCATGAAACAAATGGACATTGACACCTACAAAAAGGAAGTCGCGCCATATCGTGCGGAAATCCTATGGTGGGAGATCTGCTGTTTGCTGCACGACATTGGCAAGCTGAGCGACGAGTTTCTCTTCTATCGTCAGCACTGGCACCGCATGGAGAGCGGCTGGCGCAACAGGGATCCGCACGACCACGATTGGTTCAAACACGATAGCCTGCTGACCAATGATCTTCGGGAAATCTTCGAGAAGGACATATGCGTGACCCGTGCGGACCAAGGGAAGACACCATTCGACAAGTCCAAAGGCGGCGAGACCACGGAACGCATCGGCCAACTCAGCATCAAGCACGCGATCTATGAACATGCCACGCCAAATGACGGCCTGACCCAAATCCTCAAGCTCGCCGACAGCGCTGACGCCCGCTACGACCGCAACAACCCTCTCATCGGCTGCGAACAGACCAACCACGCCAACCCAGACGAACTCCCTGATATCTTCCGCAGCAACGTCTTCGGTTACGAAAGCGAGCGCACCAAGGTCGAGCGCGGGATATTCAACGTCGATCGTACAAACGCAGATCCATTTTGTGCTGCTCTGTATGAGAAGAAAGTTCACAGAAGACCAGGACTACTTCACTTGGTTCGCAAAGGACTTTATGGAGAGCTGGAGTGCCTCCTAAAGGAAATGGTCAAAGAAGGAGATGAAATCTCTTTGGAGGTCTACCGGAAAGTCCGCGGCTCCGTTGAAAGGAACTTCGAGCCCGGCCTTTCCGATACTACACGCCCAGACAACGATACATCGCTTTGGGAGCACGTTTATTCCGTTGCTTCGATTGCGAAAGCACTCCACATTCAATGCATTTGCAAAAAGGAAATTCCAGATGAGGCTAGATTTCATCTTTGGGGAATTGGCATCGATGCTCTTCGCTATATTTCTTACGGTCACAAGGTTGGAGACCTCACCGGCCGGCGTCGCGTGGTTGACCAGATTTTCGATGAGATCGAGAGACTGTTCGAGTACGGTTTGCCGTTTGGCAATTGTGTGTATCGTGACGACAATTTTGTGATCTTCCTGACTCCAGCAGTGAATGGATTTGAGGGGTCGCTGCAGAAGCAGATCAGAGGAATCAGCCTGGAAAAGTCGGCCGGGGAGATCATCCCCCAATTTCACATCGTTAGGGACACTTCCACTCTGACGTCCATAGTTAAGGTCATTGAACAATTGCGCAAGGATATTGCTACGCCTGTGTCGGTAGGGGTTTCCGAGATCAAATCGAAGTTTGATGACGCCTGGAAGCTCCCGCTTGCTGGTATCTGTCCTGTTTGCCGGCTAAGGCCAGCGCCCCGCCGCGACGATGGACGAATCGTGTGTCAGATCTGCATTGATCGCCGGACGGGTAAGGGCGAAAAAGCAGATAATGAAACAACTACAGGGCCGAAAGAGACGCAGTTCATCGAGGAGATTGCCGATCATAATGGTCGCGCAGCGATGATTGTTGTCCGCATTGGGTTGCGGGAATGGCTTGATGGACGCATGGTCCGCACCTGTCTTATCACGGAGCCACAGGGCATCGATAGGACGATCAAAGCGCTCAAATGGGTCGCCGAGCAAGACCTGAAGACCGACGGCAAGGGTCGCATCGACTGGTTCAAGACCCGAGGCGACAATGATTTCGCGAAGATGGTTCAAGAAGTCGCCGAGTGCAAGAGCGCCAAAGGAGGCAATCCGTTATTTCTGTATGGCCGCCAAATCGTTCGCAGCAAAACGTCTGACCGGATGGCTCTGTGCGATGAACTAGGCGACAAGGACTGGGACCAGATAATAGTCGATGGATGCGAGGAGCACCCCTGGATTAAGACGCCTGACGACTTCCTTGCCTGCCTGCTTTGTGCCAAAACGCCGACGCCTTCCACGGTTCTAGATGTCTGGCAGACTACTCAGGAGTTTCTCAAGTCGATTGTGCGGCCGGTAAAGAGATGGAATATCCAGGACGGAGAACCTGACTTCAAATCGTCTCCCCAGTTGCTGCTTGACGAGAACTTGAATGGTGCTCTGCGGGCACAGGGAAAATCATCTTTTGAGGCGAGGGTCCGTAGCTACATCACTGTCGATCGCGAGCCCCATTTGGCCAATAATCAGGCATTCGAGACGAACATAGTCGGTCGTCGCCGCTCTCTGGTGTATGACAAGGACACCCGGATTTGGGTCTTGGGCGATCACTTCACCGATGGCTGGAATGGGCTGGAGTTCGACGCTCCAGACGGCGGCGCGCAGTTGAAGATCACGGGGGGAGGCCCTGCTGAGAACGTCTACTATCCCTACCGAGCGATCTCGGTTTCTCCCAACCTACTTTTGGCTATTGTCCCCGCCGACACGGTCGTTGAAGTCACACTAGCAATCCACGGGCGCTACCTGGATGAGTTTGGCAAGGTATACGGCCGCCTGCCTATCGCCATCGGCAACATCGTCTTTCAGAAATTCGTACCCATGTTTTCCGTGCTCGATGCAGCACGCCGCATGACCGGAAACTTTCAGCGTCTCCAGGAGGGCCTGTGGATTGAGGGCCAGTTCCCACGTGCGATTGTCAATAATAAGGGCCCTCTCAGCATAAGCGAGGGCAAGCCATTGCAAGAGACAAAGGCCGACGGAATCGATCTAAGCCTTGGCGACGGCAATCCCGACTACCATCACCCTTACATCCCGCTATCCAACGACGCGGTGTCAAAACCCGCAACCGACTTGATGACGCCCGCCGGGCGCATCGTTTATATGTCCGAGATTACCGAGCACCCGCGCCCAATCCGCTATCGGCCAAACTTGTACGACGGCGAGATGCTTGGTGCGTCTGCAGACCGCTTCAAATTGCATATACACGAGCAACGGAACAGACCGCTGGACTGGCGGAATGACCCTGAGTGTCAGTTAAATGAGAAGGCAGCAGACCTAAACTTTGCGGTCCATCGTGGTTCTCCGTCTTCGCAATGGCCGATCACTATTGAGGACTTTGAAAAGATCGTCAAGCTTTGGGACATGCTGAAGAAATCTCCGCGCGCCACCGACGCCTCGATTCGAAATCTCGAACATGTCATCGTCGCGCGTCGCGAAGCATGGCGGAATGTTGCCGCTAGCAATGCTGGAAAAGCCATCGACGGCATCGCCCGAAGCATCGCCGCCAAGTTCACCGGCTTCGAGCCGGAGAGCAAAGAGCATGAGAGTATCCTCGACGCCATTTCTAGCGGATTGTTCGACCGAACGCTGGATATTCATTTGCGAATTCTCAAGGACCGGCTTAAGTCGGATGCCCAACAAGGAGAACAGCCATGAGTGAACCCTATTCGCTACGCACGTACCTGGCCGAGTGTCTCGACCCCGTTCACATTGGTACGGGCGAATTCCGGCTTGGGAGAGTCGATAATACGATTGTCCGTGAGCCGGGCACCAACCTGCCGAAAGTGCCAGGATCGAGCCTCGCCGGAGTGGCGAGGGCGTACACAGCCATGAGGTCGGGTAAATACAGAATGGATGGGACCCTGTCATCTTTGATCGATGATGACCAGAAGAAGAAGATCGTGAGTTGCGCCGGCAAGGGTGGCGCCGAAGGCGACGACCATTGTGGAAAACCGGACTGTCCGGTTTGCACCGCCTTCGGCTTTTCGAAGAAGGGATTGTCGTTTCAGGGGCTGGCCCAGTTCTCCGATGCGCGACTGCTGTTCTTCCCTGTCCATTCACTAGTCGGCCCCGTCTGGATCACCTGCCCATCCTCGCTCGAAGCTGCAGGCTGCATCGCTAACGTCTCTAATAACAATCACGAGCATGTGAATTGGCTCCAGTGGAACGACTACCTCGATAAGCAGGTCGAGCATGGCACGCCCGAGGTTCAGACCTTGGCCTGGAGCGGCTTGCCGGACCGCATCAACCTGGGCTGGGTGTATCTGAGCGTTTTTGGAAAATCCCCGACAAAAGCCCAGACAGATCCTTCCACACCTCGCGCCAGCCAACCACATCCTGCAATTCCTCAAGAGCCTTCCAAATGGAAGATTCAAATTGGTGAAGAGGCCAACGGTCCAAAGTTCCTTGGGGATATACCCATCCTGAAGTCAATCGCCAACCGGATTGTTCTGGTCAGCGACCGCGTGTTTTCCGTTGTCGTTGAAGATCAGCTTGAGGTCCGTACTTCGGTGTCGATCTCGCCACTGACGGGCGCAGCAGAATCCGGCGCGCTGTTTACGTATGAGGCCCTGCCGCGGGCCACGTTCCTATTTTTTCAGATCATCTATCTCGACCCCTCGCTGTTTCGCGTCCCCACTGCAGGGGCAAAGAACGGTAAGCCGGCCAATGAGGTGAGTAGTGAGGTCATTCATTTCAATGGAGCCGATGAGCCTGCCAAAAGTAAAGAGATTGCGAGTCATGTCGAAGGAGGTTTGGCTCTTGCGGAGTTTCTTGGGATAGGAGGATCGAATACGCGCGGACTTGGCCGGATGAAGATCTTTCCCGTGGAATCGTCCTCAGTACCCGGAAAGGAGCAAACCCAATGAACTTCGACCTCATCTGTGCTGAAGCCGCCGAGAATACGGCTGGAAATCTTCCGGGAAAGGATTTGGAGAAACTAGTTGGCAACTGTTCTTCCGTTCTAACCCGTCACGGCCCGTACGCTTTGTTTTTGTATTTGAAATCGGAGAAAGCTAGCAAGGAAAAGCACAAGGATAATACATCGCCGCCACCGGAGAGCGCCGCTTCGTTCATTCTGTTTGGTATGGCAAAGGCATTAAAAGATGTCTTTTCAACCGAGATGAACGACGTCAGCGATCCCGAGAATAGGCCGCACACATTTTTGAAGATTGATACGATCCTAGCGGCGGTCAAGGACATTGGCTCCAATTTCGAAAAACTCCTGCTTGCGCGCAAAGTTCTTGAACAAACACTAACTTATCTTCGTTATCACGTAAAAGCGAAGGCTGAAGGATCAGGCAACAAAGACGATCAGGGGCATTGGAATCCAGATAATGCAGGCAGAGTTCAACAGGGAAGAGATCGCGAGTCTGAGCAGCAACACCAGAATCCGCGAGGAGTTCAGAGATGAGTAAGCACTGGAAGGCACTGCGGCTCGTCTTCCGGGCTGAATCGCCAATCCATATCGGATGGCACGATCTTGGCATGATTCAGCGCACACGTTACTATATTCCCGCGCGCGCTATCTGGGGAGCAATGGTCGCTGGCTACGCCGCTCGTCACAAGAACGGCAAGGGTGTGCCAGAGATTTATCAAAATGCGCAGAAGGATCTGGAATCTTGGTTCCGCTCAACGTGCTTTTTTCCCAAATGCGGTCTTGACGGAAACTTGATGCGTCCTCAATTTCTCAATCAGAAAAAATCGGACGGCGATCGGCACGGCCTCTACTATGGCGATTTGCATCCAACCGAGTTTGAGGCGCGCTGGGTATTTTCTCAAACATCGACTGCTATCGAAGCCTCTTGTCTGGCCGCCGAAGATCAGGCGCTTCATGAATCCGAATACCTCTCGCCAGTGGCCCGCTCCGAGGAGAGTGACGTCCCCAGAACAATCGCGCAACGCCATCTGCATTTCGAAGGATATGTTTTCTTCACGTCCAACTTGACTGAGGACGATATCAGCTCTGCCCTCGGCGCTATTTCGATCGGTGCGGATCGCCGCTATGGCTGGGGGCGCCTCAAAAACGTGACGCAAGAAGCCAGTTCAGACATCTTTGGCTTCTTGCTTGACGACTTCCATGGGTACGGCCCTGGATTAAAGCCCAACGGGAAGCTGTTTCATCTTCCGGGGCACTTGAACGTCGAAAATACCGAAGATTGCTGCCTGGCTGGTGATCTGGAGGTCCTCTCCGGCCGCGACTGGTACGTTCCCTGTGCGCAGAACCTGAACGACAAGCAGCCGCGTTCCGGAGCCGGCCAACAACTTACCGGGGCTAACTTGTGCTGGGTTCCCGGCACGCGCGGAAGTGGCGATTCAGACTGGAGTTTCGTGATTGAGCCCCAGGGGACATGGAAAGTTACATCGCTCCCGCAAGACGCGTTACTTAGCAAGCGGTCTCAATGAGAAAATGACTTCATCGATGACAACGGGGAAGCGACAACGGGAAATAGCGCCGGGCCGACAAGCGTATCGATGGCCGGACCAAGCGGCAATTGGTGGCGATGTTCGTCGAAGAGAAGCCTTTCCTGCAAGCGACACCGCTGGATCTGTTTTGCACGTGTATGGAATGCTTACAGTTCGTCTGGATGGCTGCATCGAGTTCGGCCACCGCAATCCACGGATTCAATCCTGTATTATAGCTCGGTAATGCGGTATACTCACTCGATATTGGAGAATTAGGTCGATGACAAGTACGTGGAACGTTGCTTATCAGACCATTATCTTTGGCCCACAGATCGAAGAGAACCGTCTGCCCGATATTCTCGACGGCATCTCCGCCGCGGGATTCAAGGGTGTCGAGTTCCGGCAGCCGCCCGGAACGCTCCCGAGAATCCCAATACTCGGTCCAATGTTAGTAGACCGTCACCTCGAGTTGCTTGGTTTGGCTGGAGGCAGTCTCCAGGAGCGCATGGACTACTGCGAAAGCAGCCGCGAGCCATATCTCTACGTCGAAGAGTGGGACCCAGCGCGCGCGCAGAAGGCGATCGATAAAGGATTTCGCCTGGCGCTCCATCCGCACGTTTTCAAGAAGGTCCACTCGGTGGACGATGCGTTTAAGGTGCTCTGGGACCATAAGGAACTCCTGTGGATGCCGGACACGGCCCATACATGGATTACCGGGCTCTCTCCCGTACGCGCTTTGCAGCGGTACCGGGAGCGCCTGGTGGCGATCCATTTGAAGGATTGGAGCCCGAAGTTCGGTCGCTGGTCGCATCGCTATGCGCGCGGCTTCACCGACCTTGGATCGGGTACGGTGCCTTTTAAGGAATTCCTGCGAGAGCTGAAATGTATTGTTTGGGACAAGCGCTCGGCGGGGCTTGCCCCCCGTCCGTGGCTGATCGTGGAACAGGACTATGCGCAGGCCGATCCGATGGATTGCGTCTTTCGCGCCGCGGAGTGGCTGGCTGAACACGAACTCATGGACTCACCGCCCAAACGGGCTGCGACGACATTCGCTGGCCCTTGGAAGCCCGTTGAACTCTCCATGGACGCGCCAGCGGAACAGCGCGAGCATGAATTCCTGAGAGCGCTTGAAGAAGCCGCGAGCCGCGATCCGGAACTTTTCTACTCCCGCGCCATCGAGGCCTTTGCTTCCCTTTTCAAAACGCCCGTTGCACTCCTTTCGGCTTGTAGTCCGGCTCACCAGATGCTAAGCCTGTTGGCTTCCTACCCCGGCACGTTTCAGGGTAACGGTAACGACGCAAAGCTCGAAGAGACCCTGGCGCGGATTGCCATTGAGCGTCAGACGATTACAGTACTGGATTTGCGCAGCAGCGATCCAGGGCTAGCTAAAGGATGGCCGGGATTGAACTCCGCCCTTCAACACGTATGGCAGGAGCACGAATCTCCGTTTCTGGTGGTTCTGCCCATCTTCAATGCCTTTAATACCAATCATGTTCGGGCGGTGATCCAGTTCCTGCGCAAAGCTCCTCTGAACAGAGAGGAGGACAAGGAAGATCTGAACCGCATGACGAAGGTCGCGGAGGTGATCGCCCGCGTATCGGATTCCTGGCTGAACGACCGGTGTCTGACCGCCTCGGCGGGGGTGAACCTGATCGCCGAGCAAGCAAAGAGTTCAAATGGTTTCCTTGAGGAAATCGTCAAGCAGCTGATTGTGAAAGAGGCCATCGGCTGCGAAGCCTGCTCCGTCTTTCTTGCCGATGCCGCCGGCAAACGACTCGACCTTGCCGCTACCACCGGAGTCACCTGGAAAGAGGATTTGCCTTCGAGAGAACGTTACTACAAGCCCGGGGAGGGACTTACGGGCATGGTTCTTCAGGAGCGAATGCCGCGACTGGTTCATGATGCGGCGAAGGAGAAGGGATGGCTGGGCAAGAGCAAAGAAATTCGGCCCAGTATGGATCTGGACGCCTTTCTTCTTGCGCCGATCACGGATCAGGTCGGCAAGATCCTGGGCGTGGTGCGGTGCATCAACAAGATCAACCGCTCCACCGGCAAGGCAACACACTTCTCCGATGAAGACCTTGCGATTGTCGATGCCATCTTCCAAACCGCGGTCCCGCATTTACTGCGTCTTTTGGACGCGGAACAGCAGACCGCGGTAGTCGAACGTCTCAAGCACGAGTTTAAGGGGCCATTAAGTGGCATTCGCGGCAGCATCGACCGATTCAGTACCTCTATCGCTTTGCTGGTTAAGAAATACCCAGCTGAGATGCGGATGGAATTCCTGAAAGATGCTCTAGAGTGGAGCGAATTGCTTGCTGGCATGGTGGAGCATATGGGTTCCTTCAACAACAACCTGCAACCGACGAAGGTCCGGCTCTTCCCGGATGTCGTCAGCCCGGTCATCCGTCAGGTGGGCATTCAGGCTAAACAACAGGGGCTTCCTCGTGAGAATATCGTCGCCGTCGATCGCTTTGTCAATCCCGAGCTATGGATCGATAAGATGCGTTTTCATCAGGTTTTTTTCAATTTGCTCGATAATGCAGTCAAGTATGCGAAGGACGACTTGAAAGCATTCAAAATCGAGGTGGCGGGTGAGCGGCGCGCAGACGAGTGGAGATTTGCCGTCCGGGATTGGGGAGTGGGTATTGAGAAGGGATGGGAAGAGGCAATCTTCCAGCAAAAAGTACGCGCACCGGGCGCACTGAGACTCAACGTGACCGGTCAAGGGATCGGCCTCTGGGTGGTTAGCCAAATCGTCGCTGCGCATGGGGGCAAGATCTCCGTCACGCATTTATCGGAGCCGACAGAGATCACCTTTACACTCCCCACAACACTTGAACTTCCTCCCCCCGAAGCGGGCGAAGCCGGAAAGACAGAAGGAGACTAGACAAATGACCGAGAATCCGAAGCAACCAGCCAAGCGACGTCTCAAGGTGCTCTTCGTTGACGACGAAAGGGGCGCCGTTGCTTACTACAGGGAGGACCTGGAGAACGACGGCATGGACGTTCGCTATTTCAAGACTGTCGAAGAAGCCAGGGACGCATTCGACAAAGAATCTTTCGATATCGCCATCTTCGATGTCTGGATGTTTCCGGGTCCCTACGAAAAACAAACCCCCGACGGTCTGGCAACGGGACTCTATCTCTTGCGCGATTTCCGCACGCTCTACTCGGCAACACCTGTGATCGTGCTGACGAATATTACGGATCAGAAGACGCTGGCAGAGATCCGGGCTGAACCATTCGTCAAGGTGGTGGACAAAGCCAGGATTCTTCCCTCGAACATCCCCGCCATGGTGCGTGACTTCGTAAATGATCCCCACAGTTGACCGGCAGTAGGCGAACTCCTCCGCATCAAGGCGTCCGCGAACCGGCAAGGAATCTGCGCATGGGATCGGTCCATCGCGCGATGCCAACCTCGGCCAGCACGAAGGCCCTGTGATGGTCGGCCATCACCACTACCGGAACAAGTGTGCGCAAACGCTCTTGCAGCTTATCCAAAGCCAAATCGAGCGCAAGCTCTTGGCTAGCAACTTCATCCGCAACGGCGGTAAGTCCGGCATACAAATCGTGTTTCAGCATCCAAGCGCAGAAGATCGCATAGCACAGCCGCTGCGAGACTGAATTGAGCCAGAGATAAAAGCCACGAATGACCTCTTCGTCTGCGTGTATTTCCTGATAGTCTCCGACGATGATTCCGTTTTTGCGAAAGCGGTCGATCGACTCGTAAACCGGCTTCCACTCTCCCTGATAACTCCTTTCCAGGGGGCGGCAGAACTCAATGATTCGATCGATGTCGACCTTGTTGTTGGAAAAGTCCAGCAACAGCAGGCGCAGATTGAGGATCGCCGAACAGGCGCCCTCGATTTCGACCTGCTCATTCTCCGCTCGCGCGCGCCGGGCGACCGTCTCGCTTCTGTCTTCCAAACTCCGCCCGTATTCATCGTAGAGCCACAGGTAACTGCTTTCTCCAATGTCTTGTAATAAACGAACCTGCAGACGAACCATCTCCTCTGCCAAAGCCAGGGCGGCAGCACGCACAGCAAAGGCATGGGGTGGATTACGCAACGCAGGCGGGATCGCGGCCGGCTGTTCCAGGTATTTTGCAACCTGAATCATTTTTTCGAACAGGAATGTTTGGTCCGCCTTGGCGATCTCCTTCAGCATCCCCCCAACGGAGAATTGCCGGAAAAGCATCGCTTCTTGAAAATCCTCTGCTCTCACGGAGAACAGAGGCTGCCCATTCCCCCAAGCGCGGGACGGAAAGTACAGCGCATCATAGACAAGTTGTCCGAAGAGCGGATCGTCGAGCAGGCGATTCTGTACATCTTTGCCGTAATAGACGATCTCTACAGCCAATTGCACAAGCACCGCCAAGCACCGGCCGTCCTGTGAGCCGATTTGCGCCGTCCTGCTGTCGAATTCTGCTGAGCTGACGGTGAAGTGCTTCAACCAGCGTTGCAGGTCCCCTAGATGACAGCGGGCTTTATGCAGCACCAGGTATTCCAGAAGCTCTGAATCTGCCTGCTTTACTGCGCTTTGATCAAGCAGTCTCTTGAGGTAGGCATGGAGATCGCTGGGCGAGTAGTGGACATACAGGATTCTTTTGAAGAATGTATGCTCCACCGGATACGCATTCTCCCGCAATCTCTCGCGATGGTGCTGATAGTAGTTGCGGTCAGTGATAAAACAAAAGAAAGCGCAGTCTCCGGTCAAATGCTTTACGCGCTGAATCAGTTCATTCAGGCGCTTCTCCAGATTCTGAACCTTGTCCAACTCATCCACGACAAAAACCGGAGCCAAGCCGCTGTCCAGCACCCGCCTGACCAAAATGGGCAGCGTGATGTCCATCGTCGCCACGGTAGCGTCTACCATCAGGCTCTGCTGCTTTGTCCTTCCGCCGAAGTAGCTAAGCAGGACAGTGGTGACCAGTCCTGTGATGCCGCCTCCTACGACTGCCATGATCGAATTATGGCTGACACTCAACACCAGCCCCACAACAACGGCGGCAGAGAGCAAACCCGCCGCCGCCATAAGCAGGCTGGGTCCCCCTCGAACCGTTCCAGCAAGGTCGTGGATGAGCTTCTGAGCGCCTTCCGATTGGTCCGCTGGTTTACGCCCATCGGCCGAATCGGTGGCAGCCTCCAGTAATGAGTGCAGCGCCACAAGTTCTTTTAAACCCTTGTCTTGATCGCCATCGGCGAAGAGAACGCCCGAGGAAAGAAACCCGCATCGCTCCCAATAATCCCGCAGCGTTGAAAGCTCCGGCCGATGGTTCAACTCGACGCGGAGTTGTGCAACGGTCTCCGGCTTCACCCATCTTTTCTCGAAACAATTCGCCAGTTCTTCGGAATACTCGCGGTGCAGCGCGCGGATGACCTCATGCAGCGCATTCTTGGCCATCTCGTCATAATCTTCTGCTTTGAAAACGCCAAATCCGGAAGAAGAGCCACGGTGGTCTTCCTTGAGCAGGTCGGGGCCATGCAGGTGGACCGCCAATGGGCGGAAGACCGTCTTGTTTTCTCGCTGGACGTCCTCAATCGCCTTGTGTACCAGCGTTGTCTTGCCTGAGCCCCGGTGTCCGGAGACTAGAACCGATTGACCGCGAATGTACCCATCGGCGTAACTCTCCAACTCGCACTTCAACTCCCGGTAGGCCTGGCACTCGGCCAAGATCGGTTCTTCGCCCGGCGAGTTCTTGAACCATGGATCGCCGCCTCGCGAGCGGGGCGTGAAGGGTTCGGCCACCTTTAGATTATCCAGGCCCATTAGCGCCCTCCAGAAGCTTGGGTCGATTTGACGACCTCATACTTCATCGACTCGGAGGATGTCTGGTCGTTGAATTTGCTTTCATCCTTTTTGCCAATGAGACCCATGTATAGCAATGCCAGGAGCACGATGGAAAATGCGACTCCCGCAAAGAGATAGAAAAGAGGATTCGGATTCGGATATGAGAATCCTCCACCCAGCTTGCGCACCCGCCCAATCTGCCAGGGCAATCGAGGGCGCTGCAGGGCATCGTAGAGACAACCATAGGAGAGCGCCGCCAAGACCAGGAAGAGTATGAAAACCGCACGGAAGGCGGGCGAGCATTCGGGAGGGGGTGGGGGATTGGAGACAGTGGAGCTAAAGGTAAACCCTAAAACCCGGAAGATCAACAAGAGAGACAAGCCGATGGCCAGCCCTCTGCCTGAAAGCCAGCGCAAATCACCGAGGAATTTCCGAAACAAACTCCAAAAATTACTCTCATTTCCATCTTCTTGGTCGTTTGCCACCACGCTCTCCTAACCGTACCCGTGCGGTGGATGTTCTAGCTTTTACCCTAATACCATTCAACAGGTACGCACATATATTCAAGGGAAAGATTATATCAGGCCTGGATGCTTTCGCGTTGAAGAAGGTTTCGTTTCGAAAGAGAGCTCTCGACGTGGATATGTAAGAGTCGTCATCTTGCGCGAGTTCCTGGACAGCACGAGCTGGGAGGCCTCTGTGACGACCCGTCATTGTGACTTCAGTAGTCGCTAGTCGAGGTTGTGGTCAATCCGGACTTGATAGGCTGAGACGTACTTCCAGGGATTGGGGGAGTTGTCTGTCCGCCCAATCGTAGGCCCTTTTCAGGTGAGTGAATGAACCCCCAATGCAAAGGGGGGCGGACAAAAAGTGGACAAACGGGGCATTCGCCGAGTTGAGCCCCAGCAATTACGCGGCTTCCCGAGCAATCATAAATGGTCTGCAAAACCTTTATGCGCCGGTTCGATCCCGGCCCGCGCCTCCAAACTTTATCCTTTAAAATCAATAAGATCGAAAATGCGGTCTGGTTTCTCGCACTTGTCCATAAATGTGTCTTTTTCGCTATTCATCATAGTTTTCTGCATTTTTTATCCGATTTTGGAGTGCCTGCCGGACCAGATTGGACTGAGATTGAGGGCGTTCTGACCCCGGTGTTCCGCCCTTCCCTCAGATTTCAAGCACCACTCTCCTGACCAACGCACGCCCAATTGAACTGACAAGGCCGATCCCCTGACACTTTTGGAAAAGAACCGATTCAGACAAATGCCGATCCGTCGCATGGGATTGGAATTCGGAAGGGATTTTGGAGAATTGTGAGATAAGGAGCCTGGCGGCAATCGATCCGTGCCACCCTTTTCGCCCCCTGCATCGTCCCTGGGGTCCTAGAGAGATTCTAGAATGGCCATACCCCGCAACCTTTGTGCCAGGTCGTCACTCGCTGAGGCTCGCGGCAACTTGAATGCATGGTTTCTAGATACACCAATCCCGCTGCAAGGGCTAAAGAGCCTTCGCTCCAAGCGCAGTTTACAGAGGTCAACCAGTGTCGACGACGTGACACCGCTAAAACGCGAATAGCGGTGGGAGAAACGATAGGGAGAGGCTCCACTCAACCATCTCACGACTGAGATCCTCGTCTATTCTCCGGGCGTTCGGCTATTTCAGCGGCAGCATGAAGTGAAGCGGCAAGCGGCTCAAAGTTGAGTTTCCCGGCGCAAGCCATGCAACTTCGTTGCCGGCACAAACACTCCCTGGAGAGGGTATAAGCACCCATCTGAGAGAGAGAATGGATACGAAAACGCCTTGAACCGCTGCCAACGACCCGCCTCGCCACTGTCGAGATTTTGACACTGGATTTTTTCCGTTGTTCGATAGGACGGCTGGCATTATCCACATAAAGCATCTGATTTGAAGTAGATACAAATAGTCCATTTTTATGATTTGTTTGGCGCATGGCATGCAATAGCGACAATCAAAAGCATTCTTGAGGCGCACGCATCGCCAATGGACACCTATCGGAGTAGAAGCAGGTATTTGCCGCCTTCGATTACCGCGGGATCAGCGGATGGGGTTGGTGCGCGCCTGATCTTGCGTGGGTCTGTTCGCGGCCACCCCCATAGAGTCGAGTTGGAGCTTCGCATTGCGCCGCCCGGCATGCGGGAGCGGTACCCTCGCAAGCGCAAATACCGAAAAACCAATTCAGACGCATCTCGTTTGGCCGTGACAATTTGCTTTTATGGCCAGCGGCAGCCACTACAGGACGCATCTTAAACCGCAAGTCAGGCAGGGATCGCATACATGGCGCAGATATTCGGACGCAATTCCAATGCCCTGGCGAGGATGCTCCTGATTTTTATGGGGCTGGCGGTGGTTGCTCTGGGGGCTACGCTCGATCGGTTGCAGCGCTCGCCTTGGGTGACGCGGCAAGGTCAGCGCCCCGATCAGCCCGTGCCCTTCAGCCACAAGCATCACGTGCAGGGTCTAGGATTGCAGTGTCAATACTGTCACGTCACGGTAGAGAAATCCAGTTATGCAGGTATTCCGCCCACCAAGACGTGCATGAATTGTCACGCGCAACTGTGGACCAACGCCGACCTTCTGCAACCCGTACGCGAGAGCTGGGCACGCGGGCAATCGCTGGTTTGGATCAAGGTTCATGACCTTCCCGACTTCGTCTATTTCAACCATGAGATTCACGTGAACAAGGGAATCGGCTGCGCCAGTTGCCACGGTCGCGTGGACCAGATGCCATTGATGTTCGCAGAAAACTCCTTGCAAATGGAGTGGTGCCTGGATTGTCACCGGAATCCGGAGAAGAATCTCCGTCCCACCACCGAGATCTACAACATGGCGTGGGAGAAACCCTCCGCCGATCGACCGGTTTGGTGCGCTGTGGGCGAAGAGAAGCTCGGCCTGCCGACTGCGCAAAGCGTGAACTGTGTGACCAAAGAGCCTGGGACCGATTTGAACTCCTCGTCAAAAGCGCAACTGGCATCGCTTAGAAGATTAGCTGCAAAATCCGATACAGGCGCCTCGGGACTGGAGTTGGCGTCTATCTCTGGCGAAGAGAACAATCCACTGCTCTTTCACAAGTTCACCAACCAGGATGAACTGGGCCGGTTCCTGGTTCGTTCTTACCGCATTCGCACGCCGAAAGAACTGAGCAGTTGCGAGGTTTGCCACCGATGAGCAGCGAGACAAACAAGAGCACGAAGCACGCCGTCAACAGCGCAGAGCTTGTGACAACCATCGCAGCTGCGCCCATGACGCTGGCCGCGGTGCGCGAACAGTTGAAGGCTGCAAAGGGCAAGCGCTACTGGCGTTCCGTGGATGAGTTGGCGGGAACGCCCGAGTTTCAAGCGGCGGTCGAACGTGAGTTCCCACATGCGGTGGAAGAGTGGACCGATCCGGTCTCGCGGCGCGGCTTCTTCAAGTTGATGGGCGCATCGTTAGCGCTCGCAGGTTTGGCCGGATGCACCAAGCAGCCCGACGAGCCCATCTATTCCTACGTGAAGGCGCCGGAAGATCTGATCCTGGGCAAGCCCAACTACTTCGCTACTGCGTTTCCATTTGTTACCGGCGCGGTTCCACTGCTGGTGAAGAGCGATCAGTTCCGACCCATCAAGATCGACGGTAACCCCGAACACAGCTACAACCGCGGCTCATCGGATGCAATGACTCAGGCCACGCTGCTCGACCTGTACGATCCGGATCGTTCGCAGCGCGTAACCTATCGGGGTGAAGACCGCGAATGGATGGAGTTTGCCGAGGAACTGCGGGCAGCCATGGCTGCATCTAGAGACGGAAGCGGCATCTATTTTCTCAGTGCGACCATCACCTCGCCAACGCTGGCCAGGCAGTGGAAAGCCTTGCAGGCAGCGTATCCCAAGGCCACTCTTGTTCAATACGACCCGGCCATCGCCGGCACTACGGCCGAAAATGGGTTGAACGTTCAATACGATCTGAGCAGCGCCGATCTTCTTGTTTCTCTCGATGCAGACTTCCTCTCCGGCGCAGCTTTCCCCGGTTTCCACAAACTGCTACGCGAGTATGCGGAGCGGCGCAAAGACCCAGCGAAGATGAACCGGCTTTACGCCATCGAGAGCACGCCGACCACCACCGGCATGAAGGCCGAACACCGCCTGGGCTTGCGGGCAAGCGAGATCCCAGCCTTTGCGGCGGAGTTAGCCAAAGCGGTTGGCGTCGCCGGTGTCGAAGCTCCTGCATACGCCTGGACCGCAGAGCAGAAAAAATTCCTTGCCGTGCTTGCCAAGGACTTGAAAGCCCATGCCGGTAAGAGCGTGGTGATTCCTGGAAACTATCAAGATCCATCCGTTGCGGCGCTGGCGCAGGCCATCAATCGCACTCTGGGGAATATAGGCAAGACCAGCTTCCCATCCGCTGAGCCATTGCATCCCATCCCTTCGCGCCAGGCTGCCGATCTGAAGGCCCTGGTTGCCGATTTGAATGCTGGCAAGGTCGATTGGCTGGTGATTCTCAATGCCAACCCTATCTACTCCGCTCCCGCCGACTATGAATTTGCCGCGGCATTCGCAAAGGCTAAGGCCGTAGCCCATCTCGGCTCTCATGTCGATGAGACTGGGCAACTCGCGCACTGGCACATTCCCGCGGCGCATTATCTAGAGTCGTGGTCGGATGCACGCGCCTATGACGGAACGGTCTCGATTGTGCAGCCGCTGATCGATCCTCTCTACGGCGGCAAAACGGCGCACGATCTCTTTCAGTTGTTTCTGAATGAGCCACTCCTGAGCGCTTATGCCGCAGTGCGAGAGACATGGAAGCCCGTGCTGGAAAAGCGCGGCGACTTCGAGTTGGGATGGCGCAAGGCGCTGCACGCGGGATGGATCGAGGGAACCGCCTTTGACAAGACAACGAACGATGCTGTGGATCTTGCAGCTCTTGGCAAGATCCCTGTGCCTTCATCGAAGGATGCAATCGAGATCGTCTTCCGTCCCGATCCGAATATCTATGACGGCCGCTGGTCAAACGTAGGTTGGCTGCAAGAATTGCCCAAGCCGATCACCAATCTGAGTTGGGACAATGCTGCGCTGGTCTCCGGTGCAACGCTGACCAGGCTAGGCCTTGCCGAAGACGATATTGTCGAGTTGAGTGTGGATGGCCGCAAGGTAAAGGCGCCGGTGATTGTGGCTCCGGGTCATCCAGACAATTCGGTCACAGTTTATCTCGGCTATGGACGCGCGTTTGCCGGCCGTGTGGGCTCGGGCGCTGGATTCAACGCATACTTGATCCGCACCGCAACAGCGCCGTTTTATGCTACCGGAACAATCAGGAAGCTCGACGGCAAGTGGGGCGTGGCCGTCACCAAGAGCCACTATCAGGATCACCGCCCCAAGCTCTTTGGCGGTGAGGGCAACGGCAACAACTCTCTTGAGGCAGATGAAGCCATCGGCGAGCGCGGCATCATTCGCTACGCAACGCTGGAGGAGTTTCTCGCTCATCCCAACTTCGCCAACGAGGGCGAAACGCACCCCACTACCGACAAGAACAACACGCTCTTTCCCAATTGGGAGTACAAAGACAACGCCTGGGGCATGTCGATCGACATGAACAGTTGTACAGGCTGCAATGCCTGCATCGTGGGCTGTTATGCTGAGAACAACATCCCCGTCGTAGGCAAGCAACAGGTACGCATTGGCCGCAACATGCAGTGGCTGCGCGTCGATACCTATTTCGAAGGCGACCTGGCTGACCCACGCGCTCACTTCCAGCCTATGGCCTGCCAGCACTGCGAAAATGCACCCTGCGAGCAAGTCTGCCCGGTGGGCGCAACAGTGCATACGCCCGAGGGCCTCAACCAGATGGTCTACAACCGCTGCGTGGGCACACGTTACTGCTCCAACAACTGTCCTTACAAGGTACGGCGCTTCAACTTCCTGCTTTACTCCGATTTCGATACCGAGAGCCTGAAGCTGATGCGCAACCCGGATGTGACGGTGCGTTCGCGCGGCGTGATGGAGAAGTGTTCCTACTGTGTGCAGCGTATCTCGGCGGCCAAGATCGATGCCGACAAAGAGAACCGCCCTGTGCGCGACGGCGAGATCGTAACCGCCTGCCAACAGGCTTGCCCGGCTTCAGCCATCACCTTCGGCAACCTCAACGACCGGCAGAGCAAGGTAGCCAAATTGCAAGCCGACCAACGCAGCTATCAGGTGCTTGCCGATCTGAATACGCGACCGCGCACCACCTATGTTGCCGCTGTGCTGAATACGAATCCGGAGCTCAATGCGGCAGAGAATGAGCACAAGACGGTGAACGGTTAAGAGGCGCAAACAACGCATGGAAACCATCGACCTGAAGAGCAATCCGAGCATCGACCCCGCGACCGGAGAGTACCGCGTCATCGCGTCCGGGCAGAGCTTCAAGTCGGTCACGGACAAGATCACCGGCATCGTACTTACTCCGCAAACGCCGCTCGGATGGTTTGCTCTCTTTGGATTGGCAGGAGCCGGCGCGACCATGCTCATGATGGCGTTGATCTGGCTCTTCCTCAGAGGCCCTGGAATATGGGGCATTACCCAGCCAGGGGCCTGGGGATTCGCCATTATCAATTTCGTCTGGTGGATCGGCATCGGCCATGCGGGCACGCTGATCTCCGCCATTCTGCTGCTCTTCAAACAGCGTTGGCGCAATTCGATCAGCCGCTTTGCCGAAGCCATGACCATCTTCGCAGTGGTCTGCGCGGGGCTTTTTCCAGTGATCCACATGGGCCGCCCATGGCTGGGCTATTGGTTGATTCCTTATCCCAGCACCATGACCGTATGGCCGCAATTCCGTTCGCCGCTCATGTGGGATGTTTGTGCAGTCTCGACCTATGCAACCATCTCTGTGGTCTTTTGGTACATCGGCATGGTGCCCGATTTCGGCACCATGCGCGACCGCGCTCAGAACAAGCCGGGCAAGTATTTTTACGGCATCCTGTCAATGGGATGGCGAGGCTCGGCGCGCCACTGGATGCGCTATGAGACGGCCTCGCTGCTGCTCGCGGGCTTGGCTACGCCGCTGGTCCTCTCCGTGCATACCGTCATCAGTTTCGACTTCGCTGTGTCGGTGCTGCCGGGCTGGCATACGACCATCTTCCCGCCCTATTTTGTAGCCGGCGCCATCTACTCGGGCTTTGCCATGGTGCTCACGCTGGCCATTCCGCTGCGCAAGTTCTATCACCTTGAAGGGCTGGTCACCGAGCGCCACATCGACAACATGGGTAAGGTCATGCTGGCTACGGGCTTGATTGTGGCCTACGGATACGGCATGGAAGTCTTCATGGCCTGGTACTCGGCCTCGCATATGGAAGCCTTCATGATGTGGAACCGCATGTTCGGTCCCATGGGCTGGTCCTATTGGGTGTTGATCACCTGCAATATTGCGATCCCACTGACGACGTTGTGGTCGAGAAAGCTGCGCACCTCGATTCCGTTCATGTTCTTCCTCTCGATTGTGGTCAATGCCGGCATGTGGTTCGAGCGCTTCGTCATCGTGGTGACCAGCCTCTACCGCGACTTCCTGCCTTCGTCGTGGGGCACCTATCGCGCTACGAAATGGGACTACATGACCTTTGCCGGGACACTGGGCCTGTTTACATTTTTGTTTTTGCTCTTCGTGCGCTTCCTGCCCATGATTCCCATGTCTGAGATTCGCATGTTGCTGCCGGGGGCAAGGATTCAAACCAAGGCGACCGCGGAGGCTGGCGACTGATGCAATCACGCGAGACGATCTACGGCCTGCTGGCCGAATTCGATACGCCCGGCGACTTGATCCGAGCCGCGCGACAGGCACGCCAGGACGGCTGGCGGCGCATGGATTGCTACACGCCCTACCCCGTGGAAGAGGCGGCCGAGGCCATCGGCTTTCATCGCAACATGGTGCCTCTGGTTACGCTGCTGGGCGGCTTGACCGGCGCTGCTTCCATGTTTTTCTTCGAGACCTGGATCTCGGTATGGGCATATCCATTGAATATCGGCGGGCGTCCGCTGTTTTCATGGCCTGCCTTTCTAGTGCCCGCTTATGAGATCACCATCCTGCTGGCCGGCCTCTCGGCGGCCTTTGGAATGCTGGCGCTGAACGGCTTCCCAACCTTCTATCATCCCCTCTTCAATGCGCCCAACTTCCGCAATGGCGCCACCACAGACAAGTTCTTTCTCTGCCTCGAGGCAAAGGACCCGCGCTTTGATTCCGTCGAGAGCAAGACCTATCTGGAGAGCTTTCAGCCCCTCTCCGTCGTGGAGGTCCACCTCTGATGGCATTGCGCCGCTTCAATTCGGATCGTGGGCTATGTAAAATGGCTGGCCGTTCCTGCGCATTTGCGGGTATGGCTGCTCTATTGCTTGTCGTTGGTTGCAGGCAGGATATGCACAACCAGCCCAAGCTCATTCCGCAACGCGGTTCGGATTTCTTCTCCGATCATTTCGGTGCGCGTCAGCAAGTTGTAAACACCGTGGCGCGAGGGCAGTTGCGCGACGACAGCTACTTTTACACGGGAGTCATCGAGGGCGCAAACGGCCAGCGTAGAGAGCAGGACCTGATGCCGTTCCCGGTCACGCTCGAAGTGTTGCTGCGTGGCCAGGAGCGCTTCAATATCTACTGCTCGCCATGCCACTCGCGGGTGGGCAATGGACTGGGCGCCATCGTTGAACGCGGCTACAAGCCCGCGGCCAATTTTCACGATCAGGTGCGACGCTCCGAGCCTCTATCCCACTACTTCTACGTGATGACACATGGCTACGGAGCGATGCCCGACTACTCTGCACAGTTGATTCCCGCTGACCGCTGGGCGGTTGCAGCCTACATCCGCGCGCTGCAACTGAGCCAGGCGGCTTCGGCACAAGATCTCCCGCCGGGTGTTGCGGTGAAAGATCTGAAGGAAGTGGCGAAAGAAAAACATTTGCCGGCTGAGTTTGCCGAACCATGGCCGATACCGCCAACCGCGATTCAGGGTTATCCCCACGATGCAAGTCAAGGCACCCCGGCGCTTGCTCCGGCCAATCCGGCTGATCCGGCCATCAAGATTCCCCTTAGCAAACCAGCCCCACCAGCCGCGAAGTCCCTAGGGGCCGCGAAGTAAGGACAGACGAAATGGATCACGAGACGCACGAAGTCAATACGCAGGCCAGGGAATTGCCGCAGGAGTTGGGCGCTCCTGCGTTTGTGGACGGCTGGAAGACACGCGCTCTGCTGATTGCATTCGTCGCTTCGCTGCTCGCCGCTGGACTCGCTGTTCTTGATGGATCGATCGTTCATCTGCTGCGTGGATGGCTGCTGGGACTGATGCTGACCTTTGGATTTGCCGTGGGCGGATTGACTCTGCTGATGGTGCAGTATGTCACCGGCGGCAAGTGGGGCCTGCTGCTGCGCCGGCCTCTGGAAGCCATGAGCCGCACTCTGCCATTGGTCTTTGCGTATTGGGTTGTCGTTGCGCTCTCGCTCAAGAAGTTGTACCTATGGGCCGCTGTGGGCGATGTGAGTGCCGCTCTTCAATCGGGATGGATCGATAAGGTTCAAGCGCACGCCATCGAGTTCAAGCGCCCCATGCTGAATGCAAGCGCATATATCCTGACCAGTCTGGTGTGCTTCGCCATTTGGGGATTTTATACATGGAGGCTCAATGAACTGGGCCTGAAACGAGATGCCGCATCCTCTGCCACCACTCCGCAGTGGATCAAGCGGCTTGAGAACATGAGCGGCCCAGGGATTCTGGTGTACGCCATTACCATGACGGCGGCGGTCATCTATTGGGTCATGTCGCTCGATCCGACCTGGTACTCCTCCGTTTATGGCTTGCTGTTTCTTGTTGGTCAGGGCTATCAGGTATTGGCCTGCTCTATCATCGTCGCCATCTCGCTCTCTGTGGGTGAGCCCTTCAAGACCATTCTTCGCCAGACCGAGCA
The DNA here is from genome assembly GCA_964493705.1 of uncultured Occallatibacter sp. GTDB lineage: Bacteria > Acidobacteriota > Terriglobia > Terriglobales > Acidobacteriaceae > Telmatobacter. Next base: position 46,878 of record CAZBPD010000017.1, on the reverse strand, counting down.
GCACGACCTGGGCAAGTTCACCTTTGCCTTTGTGATGCTGAATATCTATCTGGCTTTTTCGCAATTCCTGATCATATGGTCGGGAAACTTGCCCGATGAGATTCCCTGGTACCTGGATCGCGCCACGGGTGGATGGGGCGTAATCATCACGCTCGATTTTCTCTTCCATTGGTTGATCCCGTTCACGCTTCTTTTGTCGCGCGACTTGAAGCGAAACAAGAAGCAATTGCTGCGGGTCTGCCAATGGATGATCTTCGCCAAAGCCTTCGATCTCTTCTGGCTGATCGAGCCCAATTTCAAGGACGCAGCACGAAACTTGCACTTTAGCTGGGGAATTCTGGAATACGTCGCTGTGCCGGTGGCAATGACGGCCTTGTGGGTAGCCTTCTTCTGCTCTCGCTTGCAGACGCGTCCGCTGCTGCAGATCAACGATCCGCACGTTGCGGAGATCTTGGAGGCGGAACATGTCCACGCATAAACCAAAAGACCCGGTGAACGGATCGGGCCACGATGCCGCCTCAGAGGCGCAACCGGTCGACGCGTCCAAAGGGTATGAAGGCAGCGATGTGCAGGTCATTGGCATCGTCGGGGTAATGATCGCATTCGGGCTCTTTGCAGCGGTTTCAGCCATATTGGCGTACGGAGTCGGCAAGGTGTTGAATCAAACTATCGCCCGGTGGGACGGACCGCCGAACCAATGGGCACACTCGGTAGACGTGCGCCCGCTGGGCAATATGGCCAACAATCCGGATATGCAAAACAAAGTGGGAGAAGCGACTCAACACTTCCCCACGCCCCGCCTGCAAACCGACGACGGCATGCAGGATCTGGCCGATCTGCACACGCGCGAAGACCTGTTGCTGGATAACTACAGTTGGGCAGATCGAGAGCACGGCAAGGTGCGCATTCCGATTGCGCGGGCCATGGCGTTGATTGCACAACGTGGGTTGCCGATGGCTCCGCAAATTGAGCGCGAGCCGCTCATGACAGGGGATAGCGACCACACGGTTGCGGCGCCGCTCACCAACGGCTTTACTCATACCGGATTTGAGTCGGACGAGGCGCAAGCGAAGGCTATTCGAGGCAAGCAGGCAGAGACAAAGCAATGAGGCGAGTCATGGGAGGGAGGAAGATGAAAAGCAAAGGCAATGTCGATCGATGCAGGCAGCGCGCAGCAACCGCCGCGTTGGTGGAATTGGCACTCTGCGCCGTCATGCTGGCTCCTTCTCTAAGTGCGCAGGTCACCGCGATCGGTGACAAGCAGATGGGCTCTGCCAGCGATAACGCCCCACCGCTTCTCAATCAGGTGGTGGTTACACAAAATCTGAACCAGCAGATCCCCTTGGATGCGGTCTTTACCGACGACACAGGTAAGCAGGTGCAATTGGGCAGTTACTTCGGCAAGCATCCCGCGATTCTGGCGCTTGTTTACTACGAATGCCCCATGCTGTGCACGGAAGAGCTCAATGGCTTGTCAAGCGCCTTGCGGATGGTAGACGAGGTTCCCGGGAAGGACTTCAATGTCATCGTGGTCAGCATCAATCCCACAGAAGGGTCCGATCTGGCCGCAGCCAAGAAGGAAGGCTATTTGAAGCGTTATGGCCATCCTGAAACGGCCGATGGCTGGCACTTCATGACCGGCACACAACAGAACATCGACGCATTGACCAAGGCGGTTGGTTTTGGATACGTCAAGCTGCCCGGCCCAGAAGGCAGTCTGCCACAATATGCGCACGCCAGCGCTATTCAGATCGTGACGCCAGAGGGGCGTCTGGCGCAGTACTACATGGGAGTTGAATACTCGCCGACCGATCTTCGCCTCGGTTTGGCAGAGGCTTCTTCGCATCGCATCGGCACGCGGGTCGACAACATTCTGACTTACTGCTATCACTACGATCCGCTGACCAACAAGCATTCGCTCATCGTGGCGCGAATTGTCCAATTGGGCGGGCTCGTAACCTTTACAACTTTGGGTGGATTCATGCTGGTGATGTTCAGAAGAGATGCCCGGCATGGTAACCCACCCTCAACAGACAAGACAGAGACCAAGGTGGACGGATAGACACATGAGCCACACCAGCCCAATACTCTGGCAATTTCTCGTCAAGTGGATGACGAACTTCCCGCTCTTTCCGCCGGAAGCATCGAAGATCGCGCCTGAGATGGACGCGCTGCTCCTCTTCATGACTCTGGTGAGCCTGATCGGGTTGGTGGCGGTGTTTGTGCTGGTCGTCGTCTTCTCCATCCTCTACAACAAGAAGCGTCATCCGGTGGCCGTGCAGATGGAGGGCTCGACGCTGCTCGAGACCACCTGGACTCTGATTCCCCTGGCGCTGTTTCTGGTGATGTTCGTCTGGGGTGCGGAACTTTACTTCCGCATCTTCACGCCGCCGGCCAACGCCATGAATATCTACGTGGTGGGCAAGCAGTGGATGTGGAAGAGCGAGCATCCCGGCGGCCAGCATGAGATTAATACGCTGCACGTGCCGACAGGGCGCGCCGTGCAGTTGACGCTTATCTCGCAAGATGTTTTTCACTCTTTTTCCATCCCCGCCTTTCGCGTCAAGCGAGAGGTAATTCCCGGCCGCTATACCACGGTTTGGTTTGAAGCGACCAAGCCGGGAACCTACCACCTCTTCTGCACGCAATACTGCGGCAAGGACCATTCGCGCATGGACGGCGAAGTGGTCGTGCAGAGCCCCGACGACTATAGAAAATGGCTTGCCAGCTCCACCTCCGGAACCTCGCTGGCGCAGAACGGGGAACGTCTCTTTGCCAGCCTGAGTTGCGCCGCCTGCCACAACACACGGCCCGATGCGCGGGGACCGAATCTGACTCATATATACGGCTCGCGCCTGACGCTATCGACAGGTGAGAGAATCATCGCCGACGATGCCTATCTGCGCCAGTCGATTCTCAACCCCTCGCAACATATCACCCAGGGCTTCGCTCCCATCATGCCCACCTATCAGGGGCAGATCAGCGAAGAGGGCGTCATTCAGTTGATCGAGTACATCAAGAATCTCGATTCCGATTATCGCGTGCAACAAACGTTGAACACGACCGATATGCTGCCCGAAAACGAAGGCAAGACAGCTCCAGCATCGTCAGTACCCGTTCCGAAACCGGCCGTTACCCAAGGAAGGTTGAAGCCATGAGCACGGACACCATTATCAGTCTTCCCGAACCTCCCGCGGCCACTATCCCCGAGGATAACTACCTCACCAGGGAGTATGGCCTGAAGAGCTGGCTATTGACTGGAGACCATAAGCGGATTGCAATTCTTTACATGATCTCCCTGGCCTTCTTCTTCCTATTGGGGGGAACGATGGCGGGCCTGATCCGCCTCGAGTTGCTGACCCCGCAAAGCGATCTCATGTCGTCCGATACCTATAACAAGGTATTCACCATGCACGGCGTCATTATGGTCTTTCTGTTCCTGGTGCCGTCTGTGCCGGCGACGCTGGGTAATTTCCTTATTCCGATGATGATCGGGGCCAAGGATATGGCTCTGCCAAAAATCAATCTGCTGAGCTGGTATCTTTATGTCATTGGCGGCATCTTGGTGCTTTACACCATGGTCAGCGGCGGTGTGGATACCGGTTGGACCTTCACCACGCCACTTTCCACGCACTATCTCAACACCAAGGTGATGTCTACTTGCATGGCGGTCTTCATCGCAGGATTCAGCTCGATTTTTACCGGGCTGAATTTTCTCATTACCATTCACAAGATGCGGGCGCCGGGCATGACCTGGTTCCGGCTTCCTCTCTTTGTATGGTCGAACTATGCGGCGGCGGTGCAGATGGTTCTGGCCACGCCGGTCGTGGCCATCGCCATTGTGCTTTTGATGCTGGAGCGCACCATCGGAATTGGTGTCTTCGATCCCACCAAGGGTGGCGACCCGCTGCTCTTTCAGCACCTATTCTGGTTCTACTCCCATCCGGCGGTTTACATCATGATTCTGCCCGGCATGGGTGTGATCTCCGAGGTGATCTCTACCTTCAGCCGCAAGCGGGTCTTCGGATACAAAGCAGTCGCATTTTCATCGGTTGCCATTGCGGTCTTTGGCTTTTTCGTCTGGGCCCATCACATGTTCATCATGGGCATTTCGAACTATGCGGTGCTGGTCTTCTCTCTGTTAACCATGCTGGTTGCCGTGCCCTCGGCGATCAAGATATTCAACTGGGCATTTACGCTTCATCGAGGGTCCATCACCTTTGAAGCGCCCATGCTCTACGCCTTGGGCTTCATGGGCTTGTTCACCATTGGCGGCATGTCTGGAGTCTTTCTTGGCGCTGCTGGGACCGACATCCATCTTACCGAGACCTACTTCATCGTGGCTCATTTTCACTTCGTGATGGTAGGTGGCATGTTGATGGCGTTTCTCTCCGGCATCCACTTCTGGTGGCCCAAGATGACCGGCCGCATGTACTCGGAAAAACTGTCGCAACTGGCTGCCGTGGTGACCTTCATCGGATTTAACCTCACCTTCTTTCCGCAATTCATCCTGGGAATGCTGGGTATGCCCAGGAGGTACGCATCTTATCCGCCCGAGTTTCAGATTCTGAATGTATTTTCTACCGCGGGAGCCACAGTTCTCGGTATTGGCTATCTGATTCCGGTAGTCTACCTTCTCTGGTCTCTTAAATTTGGCCCGGTTGCAGGAAACAATCCCTGGCAGGCAACAGGGCTGGAGTGGCAAACTCAGTCTCCTCCCCTTACCGAGAACTTTATCCAGCCACCCGTCATGGATCATGAAGCCTACGACTATGCTTGGCTGGAGCGCCAGAATCGGATGGGATCGAAAGCAGAGGTGCACAATGCCGAATAGTCAAGCGATTGCTCCTCCTATTGCTGAACCTACCGAGGGTGCGCATGGCGTACACCCGCCCTATCTTCGCCATCACTTTAATTCCGTCGAGCAGCAGGCCGACGCGGCCAACTTTGCCATGTGGCTATTTCTCGTCACAGAGGTGATGTTTTTCGGCGGATTGTTTACCTCTTATCTGATCTACCGTAACTGGTACTTCCCTGCATTTGTGGCGGGGTCGCATCAGCTCAATGTGGTGTGGGGAACTCTCAACACGCTGGTGCTGATCCTCTCCAGCTTTACCATGGCCATGGGCGTCTGGTGCGCAGAAACCCGGCGCAAGAACGGATTGGTTCTCTGTCTGTCGCTTACTTTTTTGCTTGGCCTTGGATTTCTGGGAATCAAGAGCATCGAGTATGCGGAGAAGATTGAGAAGCACCACGTTCCTGGCCTCCATTACAGCTTGAGTTCCTTTCTCGATCCGGACTCCGACGCGGCAGCCAGCGCCGCGGGCGACAAGCCGCTGGCTCTTGATATGGCTCGCCACACCGAAATCTACTTCTCGCTTTACTTTGCCATGACGGGCATGCACGCACTGCACATGATAGTCGGAATCGGAGTGCTTGGATTCATGATCCTCCGCGCGCGTGCCGGGGCTTACACTGCCGGGCACGTTACCTTTGTAGAAAACTTCGGCCTTTATTGGCACTTTGTCGATATTGTCTGGATCTATCTTTTCGCGCTGCTGTATTTGATCAGCAGACATTGACCTGCGGGCACTGAGGGAGGAACAGCATGAGCGAACATACGCATACCATCGTCGGCCCCAGAGTTTATGTGGTTATTCTGTTCGCCTTGCTGGCGGGCACTGCGCTTACGGTATGGGCCTCGTTTGTCGATCTGGGATTCTGGAATCCGATCATCGCTCTGGCCATCGCCTCGACCAAGGCCGTGTTGGTGCTGCTTTACTTCATGCAGGTACGGTACAGCACAAATCTGACTAAGTTGGCCATTATAAGCGGGATCTTTCTTTTCCTTACGCTGGTCAGTATGACGTTGACCGATTACATGAGCCGGGCCTGGGGCAGTTGGTAGGGCGATATTCTTGCTGCGCGCACAGCCGCCAAGCTGTTAAGCTGTGGGGAAGAAAAAATGGTCCTTCCCCATGACACCTGACCGAAACCGGCCTCTTTCCCGAGTGGAGACCCAAAACGCGCCGCCCCACTACAATTGTGAGCATAAGCCTCGTTCTTTCTGGCCAGTGCGGTGCGAGATACCGAGTAAGAACCTTTTCGGCTCGTGCAAGGGTTTTATAACGGCCGCTGCTCTGGCGATTCTGGTTTTCTCCGGCCTTTCCAGTGAGGCCCAGGTCGTTACGGCGTTGCCACCCTTGGCAAGCGGGGTACAAAATTCTGCTTTCTCCCCTTTTCTGTGGAGCGTATGGGGATTCGCGGCATTTGTAAATGCGGTCTTTCTGCTTTGGGTTGGGCGCTTGTACAAGCGCCGTCTTCGTAGCTTTGAACTTATTACAAAGCAGCACGCAGAGGCTCTTGAAAAGCTGCAAAGCAATGAGGAGTTATTGCTGCATGCGCAACGAATCGGCCACATGGGCAGCTTGAAGCATGATGTTGCCACCGGATCGTATCTTGCTTCGCCGGAGTTCCGCCGCATCTATGGAATGAACTCCGATCAGGAGAATCCAACCGAAGAGATGCTGAAGGCGCGTATCCATCCGGACGATTATGCCGGCTTTGAAGAAGCCCGCGGCAGGGCGCGGCGCGAGAAAACAAACTTTGAGTATGAATACCGGCTGCTGTTACCCGATGCTTCGATAAGGCGAGTATTTACGGCGGCCCAGCCTGTACTTGATAACTCTGGGAGTCTCATTGAGCAACTTGCCGTTACTCTGGAGGTTACCGATCGGCGGCAGGCGGAATGCACCTTGTGTCATGCGCAAGCCGACCTCGAACATGTGGACCGGACGACGACCATGGGTGAATTGGCGGCTTCATTGGCGCATGAGATTATTCAACCGATTGCTGCCGCCGTGACCAATGCCAACACCTGCGTCCGCTGGCTTGAGCGCGATCAGCCCGATTTGGTAGAAGCTCGCGAGGCTGCGGCGCGCTTGATTAAAGATACGACGCGCGCGGCAGAGATCATCAATCGCATTCGACAGCTTTTCAAGAAGAACCTTCCACAGCGCGCGCTGATGGATGTGAATGAGATTGTTCGAGAGATGATCGTGCTGCTGCGCAACGAAGCAATGGAGTGCTCCGTTTCAATCAAAACGGAACTGGCTCCGGATCTTCCTCTCGCGCTCGCAGATCGCGTGCAACTGCAGCAAGTTCTGATGAACCTTATGGTCAATGGCATCGATGCTATGAGGGAAGTAGAAGGGGTGCGCGAACTCACCATCCAATCGCGACGAACCGATGACGGTCAGTTGCAGATTTCGGTCTGCGATACCGGCGTGGGCCTGCGCCCGCAGCAGGCGAACCAGATCTTCACCGCGTTCTATACCACCAAGCCTCATGGCACAGGGCTCGGGCTGCGCATCAGCCGCTCTATCATTGAAGCCCACTGCGGCCGCTTGTGGGCCACCGACAACTCTCCACGCGGCGCAATCTTTCATTTCACCCTGCCCATTCAGGCGGAGGCTTCCGCATGACGGCGAGTAATGCTCCCATCGTATTTGTCATCGACGACGATGCGGGGATGCGTGTCTCCATTCAAGGCCTGTTGAAATCGGCTGGGTTGCAATCGCTGGCCTTTGAGTCTGGCGAGGAGTTTCTGCACAGCAGCAGACCGGATGGGCCCTGTTGCCTGGTTCTGGATTTGATGCTTCCGGGAGTGGATGGACTGGACCTGCAGCGCAAGATGGGAGACGTGGACCTGCGCATTCCAACCATCTTTATCACCGGCTACGGAGATATTCCGACAACGGTGAAGGCCATGAAATCCGGCGCGGTCGAGTTCTTAACCAAGCCCTTCCAGGATGAAGAGCTTCTCGATGCTGTCCATCATGCTTTGGATTGCGACCGAGTGATGCGTTTGCGAGAGAATGAGATCAAGGAGCTGCGCCTGCGCTACGCATCGCTGACCGCGCGCGAGCGCCAGGTGATGGGGATGGTAGTGTTAGGTTTGCTCAATAAACAATGCGCTTCCGAGTTGGGCACCCGCGAGATCACCGTAAAGATTCAACGCATGCACGTGATGCACAAGATGCGCGCCGAATCTTTGGCGGACCTGGTAAGAATGGCGGCCCGGCTTGAGCTTCCCGTCGGCAAAATATAGCCAGGTTTGCAAAAAAACACAGAATGCTGGTCCAATTCCGATTATCTGGGTCCTCTGGACGACGATCGTCTTATAAACCAACGTATGATTGCATCTTTTGTGAATTCGGCGCATGGTCGATAGCATGGCGGTTCAGGCAGGGCGCGATCAGGTCGTAATTGTCGACGATGACGATTCCATGCGCGATGCGCTGGCCGGCCTGCTGAAGGCGGTGGGATTGCCGGCACATGCGTTTCCCTCGGCCGAAGACTATCTTCAGTCTGGAAGCCAGTATCAGACCGCCTGCTTGATCGCAGATATTCGTATGCCCGGCATCTCGGGCCTGGAGTTGCAAGCCCGGTTGAACGCCGAGAATTGCTGCATTCCGACCATCTTTATTACGGCGCATGGCGATGAAGCCTTGCGGTTGCAGGCCTTGCGCGCCGGCGCTGTCGAGTTTCTGACAAAACCATTTGACGACAAAACACTGCTGGAGTGCGTCTGGGCTGCTTTAAAGCCTTGATCGCCAGAACGATCGGCACGTAAAACCGGGAGGCAACACTGTGGGGGCGTGCGAGAGATTGAATATGGACGATAGGGGCTTTCATTCGCGCAGATTCGAGCAACTGATCGGCAGCAGTCCCGCTTTGGAGACCGCACTCAAACATGTCGAGCGGGTCGCGCCCACCGATAGCACTGTCTTGATCCAGGGTGAGACGGGTACAGGCAAGGAACTGATCGCCCGTGCGATTCATAACATCAGCGACCGCTGCGGCCATCCTTTTATCAAGCTGAATTGCGCCGCCATTCCCCTGGATCTATTGGAGAGCGAGATCTTCGGCCACGAGAAGGGCGCGTTTACCGGAGCCATCGCGCAGAGGATCGGCCGATTCGAACTGGCGGACAAAGGTACGCTTTTTCTGGATGAAGTCGGCGATATTCCGTTCTGCCTGCAACCTAAACTCCTGCGCGTGCTGCAAGAGAGGGAATTCGAGCGCCTGGGCGGCACGGTCACGCACCAGGTCGATGTGCGCCTGGTGGCGGCGACCCACCGCAATCTGACCGAGATGGTGAAGCGCGGCGAGTTTCGCGACGACCTTTATTATCGCCTCAATGTATTTCCCATCCAATTGCCGCCCTTGCGGGATCGCCGCGAAGACATACCGGAGTTGGTCGAACATTTTGTGAAGGTCTTTTCTCATCGCGTGGGAAGGCCAGTCGACTGCATTCCCCGGCAAACCATGGCCGCGTTTTGCACTTATTCGTGGCCCGGCAACATTCGCGAGTTGCAGAATCTGGTCGAGCGCGCGGTGATTCTCTCCAACGATCGAGTGCTGCCCAATCCGCTGCCCCGGCCGGAGATTCAGGAATTCACTTTCTCTCAGTCTCCCACCGTGTTGAAGGACGTGGAGCGCACGTTGATCCTTCGTGCTCTGCAGAATCAGGATTGGAGAGTGGGGGGCATGGAGGGCGCAGCCGCCAAACTCGGCATGAAACGTACAACGCTGCTGGCCAAGATGCGGCGCTTCGGGATCTCCCGGCCAACCGTCCAATAAACCCAACCGTTCATGCAACTCTGTAAATGAGGACCTCACTTATCCAAATGACCTACACATCTCAGAGCGAAGTTATGGACCGCAGTGCGGTTTCCCTGGCGGTAAGCGCAGCGGAGATCTCTCGCTATGGCTCTGCGCCGGCGGACGCGCACAGCCCGGTGGTTCCGGCTTCGGTTTTGGTGGATTGCGTCGAACTGTTCAAGATAAGAATTGTGACCATGGTGTTGATTACAGGTTGGGGAGGTTTTTATCTGGGATCGTTGCAGTCGGGCGTCGTTAGCCTGCACGGCGGACTGCTGGACGCGCTTCTCGGCATTGGATTGGTTTCAGCCGGCGCTGGCGCCATGAACCAGACTATCGAGCACCGGACCGATTCGCTCATGGGCAGAACCGCGAACAGACCGGTGGCCGCGGGACGCCTTTCACCTACTCAAGGGTGGCTGGCCGGGCTGGCCGCGCTGGCTCTGGGCGTCGCATGGTTACTGCTTCGCAGCAATCTACTGACCATGGCCCTGGCGCTGCTTACCGCGCTGACTTACGTGGCAATTTATACGCCGTTGAAGCGCATTACTCCATGGTCTACTTTTGTGGGCGCTCTGCCTGGGGCCATGGGCCCGCTGCTTGGGTGGACCGCCGCTCGAGGACGCATCGAGTGGCCAGGATTGGCCCTGTTCTCCATCCTTTTTGTCTGGCAGTTTCCTCACTTCATGTCCATCGCATGGCTGTACCGCGCCGACTATGCGCGGGCCGGGTTTCGCATGTGGCCAGTTGTTGATCCTGGCGGCCGCTCCAATGCCATCGTGGCGGTCTCTTTCGCTGCGCTTATGGTCCCTGTCAGTCTACTTCCCTGGCTCTTGGGGATGACCGGCTCGCTGTATACCGTTCCGGCCTTCGCGTTGAGCCTGTACTACATGATCTACACGCTTCGCTTCACCCGCATTCTGCAAAACCTTCCCGAGGTGGAGAGCCGCAGGCTGGCGCGCGAACTGCTCCGGGCCAGCATTCTCTTTCTGCCGCTGTTGTTTGCCGCGCTCATGGTCTGCGCCGCGGTACGGCGCTAAGGAGGCATCTTGGCTCAAGCCATCTGATCGATGCCGGCGGCCAAATTAAAATCCTTCAGCGTCAGGCCGCCGGCGTCGTGTGTCGTGAGGCCCAGTCGAACCTTGTTATAGCGAATGTCGATGTCGGGATGGTGGCCAACCGCCTCGGCCAAAGAGCCAACCTGGTTGACGAAGTGAAGCGCCTCCAGAAAGTTTTCAAAGGCCAGCGTTCTCACCAATTCGCCGGCTTCGACTTTCCAGGCGGGAAGTGAAAGCAGTTTGGTTGCGATCTCTGCATCGGAAAGTTTAGTCATCTTCACTCCTCCTGGTTTTTGTTTTTGGGTTAGCAGGGCAGGGCGCCGAGGGCGCACACTCCCGCGCCCAGCACCGCGGTATCGTCGGTGGGCGGCAGAATCTCGAGTGAATAACTTTGCAGCGGGCTCATCCTTACCATGGTTTCCAGGTGGCTGCGCAACAGGGGGAGATCGACAAATCCGGCGTTGTGGCCGGTAAAGTAGAAGCGCCCCGGGCCGGCCAGATGGATGAAGGAGGCGATGGCAGCGGAGAGTGCGCGGTGCCATAGATCGACGAACTCGCGGCAGCGCGCATCGCCGTGGCGGGCCTGCTCGAAGACCTCCTCCGGCTCCAGATCGAGGAATCTCAAGCGCATGGCGCGGTAGCCCATGATGCCTTCCAGATGGCCCACGCCGCCACAGCCGCAGTAGCGCTCTTTGGGATCGAGAGTGACGGTGATGTGTCCGCCCTCCCAAATGCCTCCCACATAGGGCCAGCGGCCATAGCCGATGCCGTTGCCGATGGTCCACACGCGGGTGAGGCGGTCGAGTTGGCCACGCGTGGCGGCCACGCCGGCGGCAATGGCGTCGGCATCGTTGGCCACATGTACCGGCGCCGTAATGCCGCGCGCCGCGAGGACGCGGGCCAGTTCATCGGCCAGTCTCATACCCTTGATCTGCACCAGATTGGGAGAATCCTCGATCACGCCGTGGCGGATGATGCCGGGGACGGCGACGCCGATGGCGTCTACCGGGACGGCAGCTTCGCCCGCAAGTGTGGCGATTAATCCAGCGAGAATCTCCACCAGTTCGCTGCCGGGAATCGCCCACAGCGCATCCAACTCGCAGGAGTCGACGGGATAGCGCTGCAAATTGCCGGTGAGGCGATTGTCCTCCAGCCTGCCGGCTACGATATGTTCGGTCATGACAACGCCGATCGCAGTGGTCATTGCCCCTCCTTGGGGATGGAGTCGAACTACGCTCATTCTGCCTGGTAGCGATGCAGGCGGCCCAGCCCGTTGAATGCGGCCACCTTGTAACACTCGGCGAGCGTGGGGTAATTGAAGACAGTGTCGATAAAATAGTCCACCGTGCCACCCAGGATCATGACCGCCTGGCCAATGTGGACCAGCTCGCTGGCGCCCTCGCCGATGATATGAACCCCCAGCACCGCACGGCTCTCGCGATGAAAGATGAGCTTGAGCCGGCCGGTGATTTCGCCGCGAATCTGGCCGCGGGCGGTGTCGCGATAATAGGCCATGCCCACTTCGTAGGGCACATCCTCTTCGGTTAGTTGCTCCTCGGTTTTGCCGATGAAGCTGATCTCGGGAATGGTATAGATGCCGTAGGGGTAGGAGTTGGGATTGGAAGCCGCGGAGAGGTCGCCAAAGGCGCGCGCGGCGGCGATGCGGCCCTGCTCCATGGAAACAGAGGCCAGCGATGGGAATCCGACCACATCGCCCGCGGCATAGATGTGCTCGACATTGGTTTGAAAGTGTTCGTTCACCTGGATGCGTCCGCGGTTATCGGCTTGCAGACCGGCGGCGCTCAGGTTCAGGGAGTCCACTGCGCCCTCGCGGCCAACGGCATAGAGCAGCACGTCGCCGGAGACCTTCTTGTTGCTCTCCAGGTTGGCCACCACCGTGCCGTCGGGCAGCTCTTCCACGCTCTGCACGGTCTCTCCCAGGCGCAGCGTGACGCGGCTGTCGCGCAGGTGATAGCTGAGCGCTTCAACGATCTCCTGGTCGGCGAATTCCAGCAGCCTGTTGCGCTTCTCGATCACCGTGACGCGGACGCCGAGGATGGCAAACATGCAGGCATATTCCACCCCGATCACGCCGCCGCCGACCACAATCAGCGAACGCGGCAAGGTGGGCAGCTCCAGAATCTGGTCGCTGTTGACGATGGTGCGGCCGTTGATGGGAACCTTTTCCGAGCAGGCCGGATGGGTGCCGACGGCAATCAGCACGCGTTCGGCGTCGAGGGTTGCATCGGTCTGCGGTCCTTCCACGCGCACCTGATTGGGAGCCACAAAGCTGGCCACCCCATGCAGCACATCGATGCCGTTGCGCGAGAGCTGCGCTTCGGTCACATCCGCCTCGGTCTTGATTACCGCCTGCACCCGGAAGGCCAGGTCGGCCATGGTGATCTTTTCCTTGACCCGGTAATTCACCCCGTAGACCGAGCGATAGTTATAGCCGGAGAGGTGAAGAACCGCCTCGCGCATGGTTTTCGAGGGAATGGTGCCGGTGTTGACGCAGACCCCGCCCACAAACGAGCGCGCTTCCACCACGACCACGCGCTTCTTCATCTTGGCGGCGGCAACAGCGGCTCGTTGACCGGAGGGCCCTGAACCAATCACGATCAGGTCGTAGCGAATAGCGGCCATGGAGACTCTCCCCCCGAACTCAGGTATTTACGAAGCACGGTGCAATTCCCAGTGCACCCCGATGGTCCCTAACCGGAGGCTACCATAACCTGTCAAAAGAAGAGATAAAACTCTATCGCGCGGTTGTCGCCAGGCGCTGACCGGCGCGCCGTTTGGGAATAGCCCGGCCGATCTGCAATCCATCTTCGGCGGAGGCGCTCAACAAGTACGAAGGGCGTGCTCGAGAACCTGCTGAATGTGTACGTCTACCTGCCTGAGAACGGCCGGCGCCACAGCGCAGCCATCGGTCTCGTAGGTAAGTAGCGGCATGCCTTGTTGAATGCCAAGCGGCTTGAGGATGGCTTCCGAAATTCGGAAGGGGAGACAGTTGAACGGCCCGATCAGGAGGATGCCGTCGTAGCCCTCGTACTCGGCATTCAGGCTTTTGCCAACGGTCGGGGTGATCTCGCCGAAGATCTCCGGTGAAATGTGCTCGGAGCTCTTTTCAAACAGGGCGACAACGTCGTTGGGCCGGGAGATCAGAAGACCCGTATCGAGAAAGATCTCGCGGTAGCGCTGCTCGGTTCTTTTTCCGGATTGATACCCCCACCATTGCTGCAAGTACTGTTGCCCATCGGGCTCCAGCACCCTGGTGCAGGCCTTGGCCAAGGCAAAGCCACCGGGCTTCAGTCCCCACTGATTCGCCGTGCCCCGCATTCCGTCGTAGGTGACATAGAGGAAGAGGTCGGTCAGATCGACCGGCTTCAGGATGATTCCCCGCGCTGCATAGAGATCGCGAACGCCATCCATGAAGAAGGGGCTGAATCGCGCGTAAAAGTCGCCCGTAACCACCACCTTGGGGCAGGTCATGGGATCGCGCGTCCGCTCCAGCGCGGCCAGGCGCTCTACAAACTCCGGCAACTGCTCAACGAAATTGTCGAGCGTCTTTGCCCTGGCCCGGAGGTCTTCCCATTCCCGATGAAACTCTTCCAGGCTTCCCGGGGCCCCCACTACGCGTAGAACATGATCGATCTCGACGAGGATGTCGGCCACCAGGATCGCCGGTGAAAGATGCTTCATCAGCGTGAAGGGATCGAAGCCAAGATAATCGTTCTCCCGCCCAGGATGAACCATGAACATATCGGCCAGCCGGTGCTCGACGATGAATCGTTCGAAGTAGTCCATGTACGCTTCGCTGACGCAGGGAGCGCCGCCACGCATCATGATAAAGCCGGCGATTTCTCCGGGCGGCCGATCCCGATTGATTTGCAAAAGCTGTCCGATCGACAAGGGCAGCGGCAGGCACTCGCGGCCGGAGGTGAACTGCAAACCCAGATCGAGTTGGCTGCGGCCGATCGGAATCATTGGGCCCGTATGCAGACCAAGCCAGTTTAGAGCCATATCAACGGATTGCGCATGGAAATCCGAGAAGTTGAGCATGTGCAGTTTGACCCGCGGGTCGGTGAGCGGCACGCTTTCGCCATTTGAAGTAACAACTTCTCCACCCTTCGCCAGCCGGCAGGGAGAGAACGGCTTGGAGAGGCTAGGCTGAGCGGCGCGGTAGTTTTGCACAATATCGAGAAAGGCCTCGAGTCGTGTTTGCACGCCGGCGTCGGCGCTGTGCGCATCGATCTCCAGAATCAGGTAGGGCTTGGGTTCCAACTCGGAGGCCAGCAAGGAGTGCGTAAAAGCATCGATGGTGCAACTGAAATTGCTGACGCAGAGGAGAAACAGGTTCGGGTGCCGCTTGGCGAGTGCGGCGGCATTCAGTATCTGATTGGCGAAATGCCAAACCGTGGAGCCGGCGCCAGCGGGCATGAGGCAATCCGCGGGAATCGCCAGCACTCCCATGCTGGAGAGTTTCTTGCCCACGGATTGCGAGGCCTCGGGCGTGTAAGCGTTATAGCTATGCCCGGCGAGCAGGATGGCCGGCTTGTCTGCCGCCAGCGCTTGCGCCAGAGCTTGCTTGCCGATCTCCACCAAAGCGCACTCGGCTCTGGTTTGCTCGGCCATGGCGGCAGCCCATGCTTCGCTGGCTTGCTCGCGCGCCATGCCCAACTCACGGACCGCCATCTCGATCATGGCCGTGCTGGCTGCGTACAGATTGGTAAAATCCAGAACCGGCGCAAGAAAGCGCGTATTGGGAAAGGCCTTGGCCAGGAAGTAAGGGCCGGCTTGGGTGATGGGGCAGAGATAGGAGTCCTTGCCGGCCTCGTTCTGGGGCATACGCGCCACTTGCGGCAAAAAGACCAGATGCACGTCCTTCTGCGCAAGATCCAGCACCGCGCCGTGCGCAATCTGCGCCGGCAGGCAGAATCCGGAATGCGACCTGAGATCGCCGCGCGGGTCCACCGCAGACAAGACCACCTCCATTCCCAATGCCGAAAAGAACGTCGAATAGAGCGGAAACAGGGAGTGCGTGGTGAGCGCGCGCGGAATGCCGATACGCGCTTCCGGCAGAGCCGTTTTGGGGTTGGGATAACCGAAGGATTCTTCAAGAAAAGACCGGGCCGCTTCAATCGCCGGGCCAACATCCCAATAGGGACGCGCCTTGGGCACAATCCTCGGCTCGGCATCGACGGGCCTGGGACCGCGATAGAGAATCGCGGCGCGCCGCTCAACCAGGTCGGGGGCGGGCGCAGTGCGCGTTTTTCTCTTCCACACATTCTCATAAAGGCTGCACCGGCCGCCGAAGGGGAAGGTTCGCCCGTCCACCGCGAAACGCTCGATGCTACAGCACATCTTGCAGGCCCGGCAGGTGAATCGTCCCACCAGTTTCATCTCCGCCGACGCCAGCGTTTCGAGTTCGACGCCTGCGCCCACGCTGCCGCTCGATCGTTCCAGCGCAAGCAGTGCCACACCCAAGGCGCCGAGCAACTCCGGGTGAGAGGGAATCACAACCGGGCGTCCGACACGATGGGCAAACGCATGGGCAACGGCGTGATTCAGCGCCACGCCCCCTTGCAAGAGGACCTTTTTCCCCACCGGCCGCTGTCCCTTGACCTTGGTGAGGTAGTTCTCCGCAATGGCGTACACCAGGCCGGCCAGGATGTTCTCGCGGCTCTGGCCCTGCTGTTGAGCGATGCGGATGTCGGAGTTGATGAACGCCGCGCAGGTGGTCTTGAATTTCACCGGCGCAGCCGCGCCCAAGGCGATCCCGGCGATCTCCGTGACGGCGACGCCAAGGTCGCTTTGCGCGCTTTCTTCAAGAAAGGAGCCGGTGCCCGCGGAACAGGCATTGTTCATGGCATAAGCGATGGGCACGCGATTGCGCAGATAGATATACTTGGCGTCCTGGCCGCCGATCTCGAAGATTGTGTCCACGTCGGGGGCAAAGTGGGTTGCGCCCGCAGCATGGGCGGAGATCTCGTTGTAGACCTGCTCGGTGCCCAGCCATGCGCCAATCAGTTCACGGGCCGAGCCGGTCGTACTCACCAGACCTACCGGCCGATTGCCGACCAGCCCGATGAGAGCCTGGAGGCACACGCGAACCGCTGCGATGGGATCGTCGTGCGTGCGCGCGTAGTGGGATGCGACGATGGCGCGCGTCGCGGGATCGAGCAAGACTGCCTTGGTCGTCGTCGAGCCCGCATCCACGCCAAGCACCATCGGAGCATCGGGCGGCGCTTGCAGTGGAGGCGCGGCCATCGCCTGCACCAGATCCTTAAAGTGATGGAGCGGCGGCAGCGCATCGAAGACCGGCAGAGGGGAGATGTGAGGGGTCTTGTAGAGCGGCGTGTCGCGTGTGATCAGCGCGCTTCCCCAGGCTTCGAACCACTCGCTCTCCGGCAACACAATCAACTCCGCCGCGGGCAATTTGGCGCGCAGCGCCTCGATCAGGGCAGCGTTGCGGGTTACGCCTCCGATCAGCAAGACGCGCCGCAGCGAGTTCTGCCCTTTTTCGAGCAGCGCCACGACCTTGCCGGCCATACTGTCGTGCAGCGTCTTCAAAATGTCCGCGGGGGTGGCCTCGTGACGATTGAGCTTGTGCGTCACGTCGGTCTTGCAATGCACCGTGCAGCGCGAAGCCAGCGGCACCACCGTTCCGGTGGACGAGAGCCGAATGGCCGTGTCGATCTCCAGTCCCATGCGGTCGATCAGTTGCACAAAGAACTCGCCGCTCCCAGCCGCGCACTTGTTGTGCGACAGCACGTTGACGACCTTTCCATCTGCCAGCGTGTAGACCAGAAACGATTCGCCGCCCAGCGAAACCACCGCATCGAACTCAGCCATCGTGCGTTCGGGAGTACGTTCGCGCACCTCGCGCAGCGCACGTTGGATGGCGGCAAACTCCGAAATGTGGCCCAGATGGCCGGATACGCCAAAGTACTCGGCGCAGGCAAAGGCGGGCTGCGCAAGCAGTCGTTTGAGAACTTCCAGGGGACGGCCCTGATGGGCCAGCACAGCGGCAGCATGGACGCCGGATTGGAGCGCAACCACCTTGACCGTCAGTGCGCCGATGTTGATGCCTACGTAGGACATGGCGGCTCCGTTCTGCGAAAAACGAATGCCAAAGCAGCGCGTGCAGGCAAAGACTGCGAGCCTGATCGATATAAACCAGCTTGCGAAGGAACTTTACTCCACTTCAGGGGAGAAAGATAGTTCAATTCCAGGGCCGATGAACACCGAGAGAGAGGGCGTCCAACCATGGCCATCAGGCAGCACAAGGTCTTTATCCGCGGAATGTTGTACCACTGGGGGTGCCCCCGGTCTCGTTTTTGAGACCGGGGAAAGCACGAATTAAAATCCCATTCCATGCGGGCAGAGAAATGGGAGACTTACGACGCCTGACGTCCGCTCTCTGCCTGCTGGATATTCGACGATCGCGCTAGACCAGCGTCTGGTGGCGGAGGACGCGCCTCGCGCACAACCAAATCAGAGCTACGGCGGCGGCGAGAAAAACCGCGTTGCTGATGCGCATATCCAGCAGCCCGCCGACCAGCGGCCTGGCAGTAAACGCCCGAATGCCGTAACACAGTGCGCCGCCGGCTGCCAGGCTCAAAACATGGAGCGCGCTCCATCCGGCTCTTCGCGAAAAGAACGCGACCAAAACGAGGAAGAGCGCGTCGATCGCCAGCATCGCACCCACCGCGGCCCAGCCCCACTTCGGCGGCGTATGCATCAACCCCATGCCCAGCACCAATGCAACGGCTGCTGAAATCCATGGGCTCGGCGTCCTGCCGCCGGCTTCGCGCGATCTCCGCGGCGGAATCAGGAAGGCAAGCACCATCAGCAGCACGCTCAGCGCGGCCACGCCCAGAAGCTGCACAGGGGACGCCACGAACCGGTTCTGCTTGAAGCCGATGGCGAAGCTCGCGACTGAACCAAGCACAAACACCAGAGCGACGACCGAATCGCCGATCCACCCCAGCCACGGTGCTTCAGCCTCGGCAGGAAAGAGCGCTTCCACCAGTGCAATTGAAACACCCACGCTCCAGAACGTGTGGAGATTCAACATCAATAACGTCCACCACCCTCCGATACCCAACGCCGGAATATAGGCAAAGTAAAGCAGGTGCCAGTGCTTCTGCATATAGTCGGGATTGAAAAGCGATTGCGTCACCAGGCCTTCGCCGATCAAGGCATAGGCCGCGCCCAGCATCAGCATGGCCGGCCAGCCGCAACCGGTTCGCCGAGCTGCCTCGCGAATCAGTATGGCCGCACCGCCGTATGCCGGCGCCAAGACGATCAGTGCCCCCAGCAGCTTGAGCGGCAGATCTCCGAGCAGGTACTCCGCCACCAGCGGAGCCACAAAGAATAATGTCATTACCGCGAAGATTTTTTTCTTGGGCGCGACCATTGTTTGTTCTCTCCTAGATTTAAACAGCCGCTTTATTCGCATCGAACGGCCCCTTGCGATCATCCGTGGCGCAGGCAGGCTTGAAGCGCCAGATCAAAGAATGCCCTGTATTCAGGTTTGGGCCTCATCGCTCTGAGCTTGGCAGCCTTTTCATCGTCCGGCCAATGGTTCTCATCATCATGCATCCGCCGGTAACCTTCGACGATTTCGGGATTTCCCAGCGTGAACTCGTCGCCCAAACGTATCCAGCGCGCCACCAGCGCCCGGCCTTCGGCGCTGTCGGGCGGAACCTCGCGATCGAGCGCGCTCTGCACATCGGCCATCAAAGCCTGCCATCGCGCACCGGACTCAGCGTATTGTTCTGGCGTCATGGAGGCACGCCGCTCCCGAATCGCCTCGACGGCCTTCGGACTGTAGTACTTCTCCGTCCAATCGGTGGCTTCTTGCATTTGAATCTCCTTCAGGATGGTCTGGTAGAGGAGCCACTCGGGTTCCGCGGAGTCCTGTGCGCGCAGTTGCGCATGTTCGATGGCCCGCAGGATGCGATCCAAGCCGTTGCGCCGCTCACTGAGGGCCCCCCGTTGCCGCGCCAGCGTAACCGTCAGCCGCTCCGCGCCACGGCCAACCGGGGTGTTCAGCAACGCTCCGATCTCGTGCAGCGAAAGCCCCAGGTAGCGCAGCGCGAGAATCCGCTCCAGACGGCCGAGATCCTCGTGGCAATAGAGCCGGTAGCCCCGCTCCGACCGATGCGCGGGTGAGAGCAGCTTGAGCCGGTCATAGTGGTGCAATGCCCGTACCGTTACACCGGCAAGTTTTGCGAACTCCTGGACACGAAAGGTTTTCATGAGTCTCACCTTGACATCTTTGAGCATGACGTAAGGGCAGGGTCAAGCGCCATTTGAAGAAAAAATAAATGTCGTCCACTGTGCAGCGATTGCGATTCTATCGGGCTCACCCGCGGCTTGCTTCCGCAAACTTCCTCGTCCCCGGTGTTGCCGACGGCGGGGTTTCCCGCGCAACAATAGAGCAGGCGCTCTGTTCTGCCCCGGAGGATAGATACAAATGGAACGAATCCCACTGGCGACGGTGCAGGAAACGCTGACGGCCGCTTTGCAACGGCTGGGTTTTGCCGAGCCGCGCGCCGTGAACTGTGCGCGGCTCTTTGCCGAGACCAGTCGCGATGGCGTCTACTCGCACGGCGTCGAGCGCTTTCCGCGTTTTGCAGCCATGGTGCGGAATGGTGCGGTCGATCCATTGGCCGAGGCCGAGCGCGTGGCCGGCTTTGGCGCTCTCGAACGTTGGGACGGACGCCGCGGGGCGGGCAACCTCAATGCCCAAGACGCCATGAAGCGGGCCATTGCGCTCAGTCGCGACCATGGGGTGGGTTGGGTGAGTCTGGGCAACACCAACCACTGGATGCGCGGCGGCAGCTATGGCTGGCAGGCGGCTGAGGCGGGGGTGGTCGGCATCTGCTGGACCAACACCATGCCCAATCTGCCCGCCTGGGGAGGCGCTGAGCCCTGCCTGGGCAACAACCCGCTGGTAATGGCCGTGCCGCGCGCCAAGGGCCACGTGGTGCTGGATATGGCCATGTCGCAGTTCTCCTATGGCGCGTTGGAAGGCTATCGCCGCCGCAGCGAGCTGCTGCCCGTCGATGGCGGCTTCGACGAGCAGGGCCACCTTACCCGCGATGCGGCGGCTATCGAGCGCACCCAGCGGCCGCTGGCCATCGGCTATTGGAAAGGATCGGGGCTGTCGATGCTGCTGGACACGATCGCCGCCACCACCGCGCTGGGCCGGGCGACCCACCAGATCGCCGCCGACCCGCTGCTGGAGACCGGCATCTCCCAGGTCTTTCTGGCGGTGAACCCGGCGGCGCTGGGCGGGGCAGAGCAACTGGAGCGGATCGCCGACGAGATCGTCGCGTCCGTGCATGGCAGCCGGCCTGCCGAGGCGGGGAGCAAGCTCCGTTATCCCGGCGAGCGGACCCTCCGTCTGCGCGAAGAAAACCAGCGCCTGGGGGTTCCCGTAGACCCAATCCTCTGGGAACAGATTCTGGCCCTCTAACCGGACGCTGGGCGGGGCGGTTGCGATGTCTCTTTCCGCACAAGGAAAACGATTACCTTCTCAGCAAACGGAATCTATCGCGCAACGCAAAGTTGCGATAGAGTGATGGGGAGTTGATGTAGTTTTTTGGGGCATGTCCAGAGATTCGATGGTGTTGCCCGCTACCCTTTTTTGAAGTGCTTTGCTGCCGGGTTGCAGCACCCGGATCGCATCAGGCTCGATTCGATCGGGGTCAAAAGCGCCCTGACGGTCAGAATTCCAGTGGGAAGATATGCACAGTATGCCGGCGTCCCAGGAAGACGAACGAATTTCTCCTTCCTTTCCTCCCACTGTATCGGGCCCAGGTGAGAGGCGCGGGGCTGTGAAGAGGACAGTCTGGCGCGGATTCCTGTGCCTGCTTCTTTTTGTGCCAGGGGTGCTGGTAGTAGCGCAGGCATCTTCAAGCGCCCCGCAAACTTTGCGCGCCATTGAGCAGATCTTCGAATTGACCAATGAGCAAGCGCGTCAGGCGCGGCCCATCGATTTGCAGGCCGTGGTGACCTATTCCGACCCGGAGTGGGGCATTCTCTTCGTCCAAGACCGCACCGGCACTATGTTTGTGAGGGTTCCTGCGGGCAGCCCGTCCTACCCCCCGGGTATGCGATTGAAGGTGCAAGGGGTGTCGACAGTCGGCGAATCCGGACCGGAACTGGGGCGTCTGAAGATCGCGCCATTGGGCACGGGGCCGCTGCCGGCAGCCCAAGCGTGGAGTGTCGAGGCCATCGATTCGGGCCAAGCCAACAGTCAGTTTGTGGCCACGGAAGGGGTTTTGCATCCCTGCGACCACAACTGGTTCCGTGTCTGCTTTCGCATCTGGGACGGAAAGAAGATGGCCTGGTTGTTCGTGCCCCAGCAGCAGAGCGAAGCGTCCGAGCGGCTGGTGGGCGCCCTGGTCAAGGTGCGGGGGACGGTGGGCCGCCACATGGAAGCTGCGCTGGGAGAGCCTGCCTCTCAACTGTACGTATACAACCTGAAGATGATCCAGGTGGAGTCGTCCCCTCTCTCACCGGGTGCGCCGCCGATACCGATCAAGGATTTGCAGAGCGGAGACGCGGATCGCCGCTTCGCCCAGCCGGTGCATCTACACGGCACGGTGACCTGGGGTGCGCCAGGGCGGCTTTTTTTACAGGACGCTTCAGGGGCGTTGATGGTGACGCTGGCGCAGGCGGAGAGTTACGACGTTGGCAAGACCGTGGACGTGACGGGCTTCCCGGCGCGCGGGGAGTTTGGCCTGGAGCTATCGGATGCGCTGGTCAGCCCGTCGGCGGCGAAACCGGTCGAGATCGCACCCCTCCCTACCACGGTGACGGACCTGTTGCGGCAGCAGCAAAACGGCCGCCGCGTGTGGCTGAGAGCGC
The DNA here is from genome assembly GCA_964493705.1 of uncultured Occallatibacter sp. GTDB lineage: Bacteria > Acidobacteriota > Terriglobia > Terriglobales > Acidobacteriaceae > Telmatobacter. The sequence goes on along the minus strand of CAZBPD010000017.1, from coordinate 24,268 downwards.
GGCTCATCAGAGAGCGCACCGAAGCCAGCCAATATGTTTATCAACTGGAGGAAGGGGAGCAACGATTCACCGCCATTCTGCCGCGTTCGGAAGCCACGCGTGCGGTGGTTGGGATGACTCCGGGAGCGTTGCTGGAAGTGATCGGCGTGGAGGTGATGCGGGGCCGCAGCCCGCAGTGGCCGGGAGCCCTGCTGGTGCTGGTCGATTCGCCGGCCGACATGAAGGTGGTCGGGGGCAGCGGCTGGATCACGCCGTTGCGGGGGTCGGTCCTGTTGGCGGGTCTGGCCGTCTGCGTATGCGTGCCGCTGTTCTGGGCCAGGCAATTGCGGCGCAAAGTGCGCAAGCAAACAGCGATCATCCGCACCCAGCTTGAAAATGAGCTGCACCTGGAGACCAAGTACCGCCGCCTCTTCGAGCGCAATCTGGCCGCGGTCTTCACCTGGCGCGCCGACGGCACCATTGTGGATTGCAACCTGGCTTTTGTGCGCCTGCTCGGCTTTCAAACCCGCGATGAGTTGGTTGGACGCTCCTATTGGGATTTCGAGGTCGATCCAGAGCGGCGCGACCAGTTAGAGGAGGCGCTGCGCGGGGAAGCGTTGAGCAGCCGCGACGCCAGCCTGCGCCGCAGCGATCAAAGCACGGTGCATCTGCTCAAGAACATCACCCCGGTCCAGACCGCGGAGGGCATTGTCTATGAGACAACCGCCATCGATGTCACCCAACTCAAGCGCAATCAGGAAGAGTTGCAGCGCGCCCGCGATGCGGCGGTCTACGAATCGCTGAACGATCCCCTGACCGGTCTCCCCAATCGCCGCCTGCTGACCGACACCCTGGCCTCCCTTCTGGCCAGGGCGAAGAGCCAAGGCAGCATGGTGGCCCTGCTCTACATCGATCTGGACGGCTTCAAGCTGGTCAACGACAGCCTGGGCCATCCCATTGGCGATGGGCTTCTGATTCAGGTGGCGACCGCGTTGCGGGCTTGGGTCAGTGAGGGAAACATGCTGGGCCGTATCGGCGGCGACGAGTTCGTGGTCATTCTCGACCGGTTGCGCGGCCGCGACGAAGCAACCCAATTGGCCGAGGAACTGCTCGCAGCCATCTCCAATCCCTTCTGGGTCGAAGGACATGCTCTGGCCATCGGCGCCAGCATCGGCGTCAGCCTCTTCCCCGAGAGCGCGCAAACCGCCGAAATCCTGATTCAGCAGGCCGATAGCGCCATGTATACCGCCAAGCGCGAGGGCAAGAACCGGGTCATCCATTTCACCGCCGAGATCGGATCGCTCGTCCAGGAGCGGCTGAGCCTGGAGAACCAGTTGCGCGGAGCCTTCGCGCGCGGCGAGATCTCTATGGATTACCAACCGGAGTTCAATGTGGCCGATCGCCGCCTGGTCCGCTTTGAGGCGCTGGCCCGGTGGACGCACCCCGTGCTCGGTGCCATCCCCCCCGCCAAGTTCATTCCCATCGCCGAAGAGAGCGGCATGATCTCTTCGCTGGGCGCTCAGATGATGGAAAAGGCCTGCGCCGAGGCTCTCCGCTGGCAGGGCCTGCTCCCGCACCCCATCCAGATTGCCGTCAACGTCTCCAGCATCCAGTTCCGCCGCCCCGGTTTTGTCGAAGAGGTCAAGGGCATTTTGGAGCGTACCGGCCTCAGGCCGGAGCTGGTGCAGATCGAACTGACCGAATCGGTGATGCTGAACTTCTCCAACGAAATCGCACAGACCATGAACCATCTGCGCGCCCTGGGGATCACTCTGGCGATCGACGATTTCGGCACCGGCTACTCCAGCCTCAGTTATCTACCCTCGCTGCCCTTCGATTTTCTAAAAATCGACGGTTCCTTCATGCGCAATTTGGGCATCGAGCCGGAGAGCGCGTCCATGGTTCATACCCTGATCACCCTGGCCCACAGCTTCGGTTTGGGGGTGATCGTTGAAGGGGTGGAGAAGACCGAGCAACTGGAACTCATTCAGGCCTATGGCGCCGACGAGGTGCAGGGCTTCCTGACCGGCCGGCCGACGCCCCGTCCCATCGAAGTCTTCCTTGCCCCGGTCGCCGCCGGTTGACGCCAGCGTGCATTCTCTCTTTCTCCGCATCCTGACGCGGCGATCTACATCTGAGAGAATGATGGAAGTGAAAAGTACGCAATCTTTCCCGGTTCGGCGCTGGATCGCGCCCGTTTTCTCCACGCTTCTCGTCCTGACGGCGGGAATAGCGGTTTGCGCCCAGACGCCGAATCCGACCTCCGCGGCCAATCCTTTCTTCGGCAGTGTCCGGACGCGCCCCGCCAGCGCCGAGGCGTTGAGGCTTTCCCTGGACGACGCCGTGCAGATGGGGCTCAAGAATAATCTGGGACTCAAAGAAGCCGAAGACGGCGAAAAATCGATCGAGGGCCAGAAAAACCAGGCGATACAAAACTTTCTGCCCAACATTACCGTGGGCGGCGATCTGGGTGTGCATCAAACGAATCTGGCCGCCCTGGGTTTCGGTCCCGGCGTGGTGGGCATGTTTGCTTCCATGTTTCCCGGCGGCAAGATTCCCGCCGGCATGTCGTACATTACCCGCGACGATCTGACCGAAGGCAAGATCCAGTTTGGCCAGATGCTCTTTTCCGGTCCGGTGATCGCTGCCTACAAGGGCGCCAGAGCCGCGGAAAAGGCCGCCTATTTTGCCAAGACCTCGGCGCGCGGCGAAGTGGTTCAGCAAGTGGCCTCGGCCTATCTGCACGCCCTGGCCGCTTCGAGCGAGGTCGACAATGCGCGGGCTCTCGAAGCCGCCGACCGCGTGGCGCTCGATCAGGCTCACGCCGCACACCAGGCGGGAACGGCCGCCAATCTGGACGAACTGCGCGCCCGCGTGCAGTTGCTGGCCCAGCAGCAGGCGGTCATCGCCGCCGAGAATATGCTGGAGAAGGAACTGATCCTGCTCAAGCGGGAGATTGGCGTCGATCCCGGCCAAAAGCTGGCCCTGACCGATCCCGCGCCCTACAGCGAACTGGCCGCGCAATCGCCTGCCGAGGTGCGCACCGTCGCCTACCAGAACCGCCAGGATTACCAGAAGCTGCAGAACGAAGTGATCGAGATGCGGGCCATCCACACCGCCTATCGCGCCCAGCGGCTGCCCAGCCTGAGCTTTGGCGGCTATTACGCCGTCAGCAAGGTCAACGGCGTCGCCTCGCACGGCAACTTCCTCACCCAGGGCAACCTGAGCCTGCCGCTCTTCCGCGAGGCCGGACTGCGCGGCCAATCCGACACCGCGCAGGCGCAACTGAACGCCACCACAGCCCAGCTTGCCGATCTACGCGGCCAGATCGACTACCAGGTCCGCATTGCTCTGCTCGATGTGGACGCCAGCGCACAACTGGTCGCCGTCTCCCGCTCCAATGTCGATCTGGCCACCCGCGCCCTGGCCGACGAGACCGAACGCGTCAAGGCCGGTGTGGACGACAATCTGCCCCTGGTCACCGCCCAGGCCGCGCTGGCCTCGGCGCAGACCAATCTGGTGGAGAGCCTCTACCAATACAACCTGAGCAAGCTGGCCCTGGCCCGCTCCGCCGGCATCCTCGAGCAGCAGTACCGGATGTATTTGGGGCGGTAACAAGATGAAGGCACCCTGGAAAAACGAGGGTGCCCCCGGTCCCTCGCAGTTGGGGACCGGGGCGTGAACTCGACTGGGGCGAGTGCAGTACTGCCAATTACGGACCGGAGCGAGGATCGCCAAAAAATCATTTTTCTTGCGACCTGTCCAGTGGGTGTAGGCTCACGGTGTATGAAGGGCGAACTTGTTCGTTATCAGCAAACCGGCAAGTTCCATTTCATCACCTTCAGTTGTTATCGTCGCAGGCCCTATCTGACGCCTGTTGCAACCAAAGAGTTGTTTGAAGAGGCCTTGGAGCGCATTCGGCTTCGTTACCTCTTTGTCGTCTGCGGATATGTTGTAATGCCTGAGCATGTGCATCTGTTGGTGAACGAACCGGCGCGCTGCCCGTTGTCGAAGGCGATTCAGGCGCTCAAGCTTTCCGTATCGGTGCGCAGCAGGGAAAGGCCTTTCTGGCTGGCTCACTATTACGACTTCAACATATTCACCCATGAAAAGTATGTTGAAAAGCTGCGCTATATGCACCGCAACCCGGTCCTGCGCGGGTTGGTTGCGAACCCCATCGATTGGAAATGGTCGAGCTTTCGTCACTTCGCAACCGGGGCGAACGGGACCGTAGAGATTGAGTCGGAGTGGACGGCTCAGCGGCGCGGCGGGCAGTTACCCGAATGGATGCGTTACCGTGGGCCGGATTCGCCTTCTACCCCGGTCCCCAAACGTGAGGGACCGGGGGCACCCTCGTCTTGATAAGATTCTCTGCAGGAGATTGGTGCTACCCGCCCATTCAGTCCTGTCAGCCCAACGCCCGCGCGCGGGACGGCGATGCGAAGTCCGCGCGCCTAGCTATTCTTGTATCGCTCTAGCCCTTGCGGCCGCGGACGGCTTCCTTGGCCTCGGCGGGGCCGGCGGCGGGAACCTCGGGGACCTCGGCCTTGATCGCGCCAATGTTGAGCTTCTTGCGCAGTTCGGCGTCCATGCGGGCGAAGATCTCCTTGTTTTCCTTGAGGAAGCTGCGGGTATTCTCGCGGCCCTGGCCGATGCGTTCGCCGGAGTAGCTGTACCAAGCGCCAGACTTCTCAACGATATTATTGGCCACCGCCTGATCGAGCACGTCGCCCTCTTTGCTGATGCCCTCGCCGTAGAGAATGTCGAACTCCGCCTCGCGGAAGGGCGCGGCCACCTTGTTCTTCACAATCTTGACCTTGGTGCGGTTGCCGGTCACCGCGTCGCCTTCCTTGATGGCGGCGATGCGGCGGATGTCGATGCGCACCGAGGAGTAGAACTTGAGCGCGCGCCCGCCGGTGGTGGTCTCCGGGTTGCCGAACATGACGCCGATCTTCTCGCGAATCTGGTTGATGAAGATCAAAGCCGTGCGCGACTTGGAGACCGTGCCGGTGAGCTTGCGCAGAGCCTGCGACATCAGCCGGGCCTGCAGCCCGACGTGAGAATCGCCCATCTCTCCGTCCAACTCGGCCTTGGGAACCAGCGCGGCCACGGAGTCGACCACCAGCACATCGATGGCGCCGCTGCGAACCAGGGCTTCGGTGATCTCCAGCGCCTGCTCGCCGCTATCGGGCTGCGAGACCAGCAGGTTGTCCACGTCCACGCCCAGCTTCTTGGCGTAGCCGGGGTCGAGAGCGTGCTCGGCGTCGACAAAGGCAGCCAGGCCGCCCAGACGCTGGGCCTCGGCGATGATCTGCAGGGTGATGGTGGTCTTGCCCGAGGACTCGGGGCCGTAAACCTCCGTCACGCGGCCGCGGGGAACGCCGCCCACACCCAGCGCGGCGTCAAAGCTGATCGAGCCGGTGGAGATCACCGCGATGGGCACCAGCGCTTCTTTGGAGCCGAGCCGTACGATGGAGCCTTTGCCAAACTGTTTCTCAATCTGGGCAAGGGCAAGTTCAACGGCTTTGGCGCGGTCTTCGGCAATGGCCATGGGGAGGACTCCTTCTTTTCATACGGCATTTCACGCCGCGCCCCTGCCGTTTTCACCGGGCAGGGCGTAACTGCGCGCAATGCGCTTCGAAGGGGATTGTAGCAGGGACGCGGGGAAGAAAGACAGCAAAAAAAAGCGAAGAGATAGAGAACATCGAATTGGAGAATCTTCACGTTGCAAGGCGCGCCTTGACTAGCGCGGCAGATACTGCTCTGTCGCATCAAAAATCCAATGCTGCATCGTTTTATAAAATGATGCATACTCAGTGTATGCGCACCACGATTACCATGGACGACGATGTTCGCGAGTTTGCCTCGATCTACGCCGCGGCCAATGGCATTACGCTGAGCAAGGCGGTTGGCGAGCTGATCCGTAAGGTTCAAGCGCCCTCCATGCATGATCGGACGCCTCCGATCGCGCGCCTTCCCAATGGCTTCCCGGTCTTTCCTCCGGCGGGCAAAACCGTCACCGATGAGATCGTCAAGCAAATCGAGGAGGAAGAGTTTGGCCCGCAGATTCCTGCTTGACACGAACACGCTGATCGCACTTACAGACACGGAGCACAAACACCATCTACTGGCGCAAGACTGGTTCAACAACACCAGCAACCACATTTGGGGAATTTGCCCGCTTACAGAGGCGGGATTCATTCGCATCACGACGAATGCCAATTCCTATCCCAACCCGCGCTCCATGGGGCAGGTTATCGCCATCCTCCAAATGCTGAGAGATTTTCCCCTTTTCTGCTTTTGGGAGATCAAAGAAAGCTGGGTCACCCTCACTGAGCCTTTTGCCTCGCGCATCAGCGGCCATCAGCAGGTGACCGACGCCTATCTGCTCGGATTGGCCATCAAGGAAGACCTGGTCCTGGTCACATTCGACAAAGGCGTGCGTTATATGGCGGATGCAGAGTTCCGGCGTAACGTCTGTTTGCTCGGGTCATCGGCGGCGTAGAGATTAAACCGAGTAGGCGCCGATGCGGGTTTCCTTGCTGGTGAGGTCGTCGCAGGCGCGGTCCACGGCCTCGTAGTCGGCGTCGTGGTCTTTGCGAAAGGCGCGGAAGGCCTCTTCGCTGGCCCAGCGGTCGATGGTCAGGTAAGCGCCGGGGACGTAGGCGTCGCGCAGCAGTTCTGTGCCCTGGTACTCGATCGAGCTGCGAAAGAGACGCGCCCAGACGCCCTCCGGTCCATAGGCAGCCTCGAAAGCGGCGATCTTCTCTTCGGCAATCTCAAACTGCCAGACGACGACGAACATGCGTTTCCCCTTTTCGATGATGACTTGAGAATATCCGCCATAAAGCGGTAGAAGAATGGAGATCGGAAGACGCTCTTCGTTCCCCGTATTGAAAAGAGTACTCCTTCGAGCACGGTGGTCCCGATGGCTGGCCGCCCCACGCGGATGCGATTCCGTTAGAGACAGCGCTGGCGCGTAGTCCCATTTCTTCATAGAGAGACGGCCAACGTCAAGCGAGGATGCGGACAGCCAGCGAACCGGCATCCCGCGGATTGCGCTGCTCAGAAGGGGAGATTGGGCCAAAAGGCAGCCAGCCGAACCGTCGATCCGCGCCCGCCCGTACCGGCAGATCGAAGAAAGCCATCCGCCATACCGCCATCTGGACTGCGGACCAAAAAAATTGCCGCAGGGAACGCAGAAGAGCCGTCCGCAAAACATCGCGGCGTTATGATGGAAACGTCATGGCATTCCCAATCAAGACCTGCATTCTTTGTTCGGAAGAATTTGAACTGCGGCCCGGAAAACCGGGCTTTGCCAACCGTTGCCCGGCCTGTAGCGAACCCGATGCCGAGGTTCCCATCGCCGGACGCATTCCCGACGCCGACGCGGAGATGAACGAAGCCCGCCGCCACGCCATCCGCGACCTGCTCTACCGCCAGGAGAGCTGACCTGAAGCCTCGGCCGGAATGAGCTTGCTCTGGTTCATTCCTCGCAAAGACTTGCGATCGCGGATCGAGTTTCTGCGCCGAAATCAGTGTTTCAGTTGACGGCATCGGGACATCCGTCATCGCCTCATCGAAAATCTGATTCCGAGAAGCAACCGCAGATCCTTCGCTGCGTTCAGGATGACAGTTCTTTTAGAAGCGAACGATCAAGACAGCGTGCGAGATTAAAACGCTGAGTTCGCATTCTCCATCCACCAGGCGTCGAAGGCGGCCAGGGAGCGTTCGCATTGCAGTCGGTGGCGTTCTTTTTTGTCGCGAATCTTCTTGCGCAGTTCCTCCTCCAGCGGTTCCAGCAGGTCGAAGGTCATGTTGGCGGGCTGAAAGTGTTTGGCGTCGGCGTGGGTGATGTAGTGCACCAGCGAGCCGAGCGCGGTCGAGCGCGGGATGGGCTGCGGCGGATGGCCGTGGGCGATTTGAGACGCGTAAATGGCGGCCAGCAGGCCGGTAGCGATGGACTCGGTGTAGCCCTCGACGCCGCTGATCTGCCCCGCAAACACGAGCCGGGTGGCGGAGTCTTTTAGAGAGAGCGTCTCGTCGAGCAGGGCCGGAGCGCAGATGTAGGTATTGCGATGAATCTGGCCATAACGCAGGAAGCGCGCCTTCTCCAAGCCTGGAATCAGGCGCAGCACCTCTGCCTGTGCGCCGAACTTGAGATGGTTCTGGAAGCCGACCAGGTTGTAGCTGTCGGCGCGCAGATTCTCCTGGCGCAACTGGACGACGGCCCAGGGGGTCTTGCCGGTGCGGGGATCGCGCAGGCCGACGGGCTTCATGGGACCGAAGCGCAGAGTGTCGCGGCCGCGCCGGGCGAGAATCTCGATGGGCAGGCAGCCCTCGAAGTATTCGGCCTTCTCCCACGCCTTGCTCTCGGCGGGTTCGGCGGCCAGCAGGGCGTCGAGAAAGCGGTCGAATTCGGCGCGGTCCATGGGGCAGTTGATGTAGTCGGCGGTTCCTTTTTCCCAGCGGGCGGCGTAGTAGACCTTCTCCATGTCGATGGAGTCGGTCTCGACGATGGGCGAGATGGAGTCGTAAAAGGCCAGATGCTCGCTGCCGGTAAGGCGCTGAATCGAGGCGCTGAGGGCGTCGCTGGTCAGTGGTCCGGTGGCGACAATCGTTATTTGCGCGCCGCCGGGGTCGGGCACGGCAAGGTCCGTCACTTCTTCGCGGAAGACGTGGATGCGCGGCTCACCGGCGATGGCTGCATTGATTTTTTGCGAGAAGGCGATGCGGTCCACGGCCAGGGCGTGGCCGGCAGGGACAGCCGTCTCGTCGGCGAAGCGCAACAGGGCCGAGCCTGCCCGGCGCATCTCCTGCTTGAGCAGCCAGGGCGCGGTGTTGGGCGATTCGCTCTTGAGGGAGTTGGAGCAGACCAATTCGGCGAAGTCGGTGGTCTGGTGGGCGGGAGTGAGGCGCGGCTGGCCGTCGATCACCGTGCGCATCTCGTAGAGGTCCACCTCGCAGCCCAGGCGTGCGGCGGTCAGCGCCGCCTCGGTTCCGGCCAATCCGCCGCCAATCACACGAATCTTCATTGTGCGGCCTCCGTTTGCCGGGGAGACCCAGCCAGTCGCTGCAGCGCGTCGCCGGAGACGCGGACGTTGCGCCATTCGTCGAGGAACTCAGCGCCCATGGCGCGATAGAAGTCGATGGCCGGGGTATTCCAGTCGAGGACCTCCCATTGCAGGCGCAGGCAGCCCTTCTCCAGAGCGACGGCGGCGACGCGTTGCAGCAGGGCCTTGCCGATGCCCAGTCCGCGCAGTTCGGGGGAGACGAAGAGGTCTTCGAGGTAGAGGCCGGGCCGTCCCAGCCAGGTGGAGTAGTTGAAAAAGTAGAGGGCAAAACCGGCGGGCAGGCCGTCGTGCTCGGCGATCAGGCACTCGAAGAAGGGGTGGGGGCCGAAGCCGTCGCGCAGCAAGCCGGCGGCGGTGGCTTCGACCGCGTCCGGTTCCCGCTCGTAGGCGGCGAGGGCGCGGATAAAGTGCAGAATCTGCGGAATGTCGGTAGGGATTGCCGTGCGTATCGTGGTTACCATGCGTATTCTATTGTAGGGTGTGATCCATGCCACAAGCGGCCTCTTCCCCACGCACTACCATGTTGGGATATGCGTGTTGGCCTGTTCCAACGCGAATCCCCGCCAGTGGGAACTTGCAGACGGCGGATGGAGGGTTGAGTCCATTCCGGCGTCTTCACCAAGCAGCCAACTGGCAGAGCAAAGAGGCTGGGCGAGCGCCGTAGACGCGCCCTCGCGCAAGAGCCAACCCTAGGATTTTTACGAGCCGGCGAACTGCCTCGTTTGTACGGCCTTCAAGGAGAAGAAGATGAAACGCAACCTTTCACTCGGACTGGGCCTGCTGGCATTCGCCCTCTTGCCCGCGCTTGCCCAGACGCCCGCGCCCACGGCGCCCGCCGCACCGGAGATCAAGGGACCGACCGGCAAGATTCACGGCCATGTCACCGCCGCGACCGGCTTTTCCGTCGCCAACGGCACCATCAGCCTCTCGACCGATGGCGGAGGCAACTCGAAATTCAGCTTCCCGGTCAACCCCAACGGCGATTATGCCGGCGATGCGACCCCTGGAACCTATACCTTGGTCTATCGCGCTCCAGACACCAAACCGGGGCAGTTGGTGGACTCCATCCCCAACATTAAAGTGGTTGTCGGGCAGGATCTGAAGGCGGACGACGACATGAGCCGTCAGGCTTTCATCGACGCCCTCCCCCCAGATGTTAAGAAGCAACTGGAAGAGGTCAAGAAGCACAACTCCGAAGCCTTGAAGGTCAACGAGATCATCAAGGGCATCAATAACGATCTGCGCACCGTGCAGCAGGACATCAAGGATGCGGATTTGGCTCACGCCAACGCCGTGCAGGCCCTTGGCACGACGGCCACCAGGGCGGAGATCGAAGCCAAGGAGACCGAGCTTCGCAATGCGAAATACAGTGAAGTCGAGACGCTGATGCTGAAGGACTCGGGCGCCAAGCCGGATGCCTCGATCCTCTGGGCGCAACTCTGCAAGGGCCAGATCGGGCTGAAGAAGTACGACGAGGCCGAGACCAATTGCAAGAAGGCGATCGAAGTCGATGCCGCGTCGAAGAAAGCCAATCTCTCCGTGCAGGGGATGGCCCACGCAGGATTGGGCGAGATCTACGCCCGCAACGGCAAGGTGGATGAAGCCAAGGCCGCCTACGATCAGGCTGCCAAGGACGATCCCACCCAGGCCTTCCTCAATCTGAAGAACGAAGCGGTCATCTTCAGTCAGGTGGGCAATACCGACGCCCAGGTGGCCGCCGCGGAAGAGGCGATCGCCGTCGATCCCAACCAGGCTCTGCCCTATTACCTGAAGGGCCAGGGCTTGATCGTAAAGGCCACGGTGGATGCAGCCGGCCATTATGTTTTGCCCGCCGGATGCGCCGAGGCCTACCAGAAATACCTGGATCTGGCTCCGACGGGACCTTTTGCCGCCGATGCCAAGGGCATTCTGGCGCAGTCGGCAAGCAAGGTTGACACCGTCTACAAGGCTCCCAAGGCGGGCAAGAAGTAGGCGATTTTCAGTCATCAACTCCCAGGGCGCGACCGGTGAACGGTTGCGCCCTTGGTTTATTTAGGGAAAGGAATTACCAGCGTTTTCAAGGTGATCTCGGAGGAGGAGAGGCCGACCCTCTACAATCCTTCCATGAGTGACCATCTGCTCAGCTACGCCGAAGCCTCGGCGCTGGTAGCCGACTATGCGCTGGCGCGGAGCCGGGCACAGACCACTCCCGTGCGCACCGAACTCGCCTATGCTACCGGTCGTGTGCTGGCGGCGCCGCTGCTCTCCGACACCGATCAGCCGCCCTTTGCCCGCTCCACCCGCGACGGCTTTGCCTGCCGCGCGGCGGAGGCTGAAAGGCATGAGCTTCTGGTCATTGCCGGCAGCACCCATGCCGGCCAACCGCCCGCCGGGCCGCTGCCCCCCGCCGCCGTCTGGGAGATCATGACCGGCGCACCCATCCCCGCCGGCGCCGACGCTGTCGCCATGCTGGAGCACGTTGAATCCCAGGACGGCCACGTACGGCTGCTCCCGCGGCGCAACCTGCATCCGGGCAAGAACATCGTGCAGCAAGGGGCGCAGGCGCGCGCCGGCGATCTCCTGCTCGCCCCTGGGACGGTGCTGGGCCCGGCGCAGATCGCTCTGGCCGCCTCCTGCGGCGCGGCGCATCTCTCTGTCTTCAAACGCCCTAGAGTGGCCATTATCACTACCGGCGACGAACTGGTTGCGGCAGACCACGCGCCGGGACCGGGGCAGATCCGCAATTCCAACGCACCCATGCTGGCGGCCATGGTGGTGGCTGCGGGAGGCGATCCCTGGGTCTTTCCCACTGTGGCCGACAACGCCTCGGCTATCGGAGGCGCGATCAAACAGGCGGCTCTACCCGCCGCCCAGGCCGATCTGCTGATCTTCTCCGGTGGGGTATCGGCGGGCAAGTTCGATCTCGTCGAGCCGGCGCTGGCCAAGGAGGGGGCCAAGTTCTTTTTTACCGGAGTGCGGCTGCAGCCCGGCAAGCCGGCGGTCTTTGGCGAGATTCTGCACAGCACCACCCAGCAGATGCTGGGTTTCGGCGACCTGCTGCGCACGGCAACGCTGGAGACGCAAAAGACGCCGCTGCCTTTTCTGGGACTGCCGGGCAATCCGGTTTCCACGGCTGTCACCTTTCTGCTCTTTGGCGCACCCCTGTTGGCGGCCCTCTCCGGCTGCCCGCTGCACGGCCCGCACTTCCTTCATGCGCGGCTCAAGGCCGAGGTCCAAGGCAAGGATGGACTCACACGCTTTCTGCCTGCGGTGTGCGATTTCAATAGTTCCGAGGGCGGCTGGCACGAAGTCGAGACCATCCCCATGCATGGCTCCGGGGATCTGACCGCGCTGGCCCGCTCCAATTGCTTTGTCATGGTTCCGGAAGAGTCGGAGAGTCTGGCAAAAGGAAGTCTGGTTTATGTATTGCCGCATTGAGGCGAACAAGCCTTTAGGCGAGCGCGAGATTCACCCAGCAATGAGGGCCTTTCGCCATCCGGCGCATCCAAACAGCTACAGTTCGTGGCGTCTGAAGATATCGTCCTTCTCACGGTGGGAGCAGTTCGAGCATCCCAGGCAGGAGAAGAGAAGTACGGCCACTCCCACGGTCACGATGGTGGCGATGATGCTTGCGCTTGAGATGAACCAGTGAATCATGTTGTGCAAATGCTCAGACCACATAGAAACATCTCCCACACCGGCCGCACCGGAAACGCGGCGGTGAATACCTTCCTGATAAAAAAGACGAAATTCGTCGAGGCAAGTTTATCATCGGCGAAACACCGCAGTCTTCTATTGATTTACGGCGAAGAAAAGACGAAAATGAAAACACCATGGTCATGAGATCGGAATTCGTTCCGCAGCCGTACGGGGAAGCGGAGACGGCCTTGCCTCCCCCGGCGGAGTCTGCGCCTGCTGGGGGAGAAACGCGCAACGGTGCAGGGACGGAGCCGCTGTTGAACTGGCTCTTTGTCGATCTGAACTCCTATTTTGCCTCGGTGGAGCAGGAGGTGCGCCCGGAGCTGCGGGGACGGCCGGTGGGCGTGGTGCCTATGATGGCCGACAGCACCTGCTGCATTGCCGCCAGCTACGAGGCCAAGGCCCATGGAGTCAAAACCGGAACGCTGGTGGGCGACGCCAAACGCATGTGTCCCGGCCTGGTGCTGGTTGAGGCGCGCCACGAGATCTATGTGCAGTATCACCACCGCATTGTGGAGGCTGTGGAGAGCTGCCTGCCGGTGACGGCTGTCCTCTCCATCGACGAAATGGCCTGCCGGCTGCTGGGGCGCGAACGGCCTCTGCTGGCGGCGCTGGAGCTGGGCAGGCAGGTGAAAGCCCGCATCCAGGAGCGAGTGGGGTCGACGCTGCGCAGTTCGGTGGGGCTGGCCACCAATCGCTACCTGGCCAAAGTCGCCAGCGACATGGAGAAGCCCGACGGGCTGGTGGCGCTGCCGCTGGACTTGCTGCCCACGGCGCTCAGAACGCTCGAACTGCGCGATCTGCCGGGAATCGGCGCCAAGACTGAAAAGCGGCTGAACGAACGCGGCATCCGCACTATGGACGACCTGATGGCGCTCGATGCCGAGCAAGCCGGCGAGCAGTGGGGATCGGTGCTGGGCGAGCGGCTCTGGCACTGGCTGCGCGGCGAGGACTTCGAGATCGCCGAAGGCGAGCATATGAAGTCGCTCAGCCATCAGCACGTGCTGGGGCCGGAGATGCGCACGGCGGAAAAGGCCTGGGCGGTGGCGCACAAATTGCTGCACAAGGCTGCGCTGCGGCTGCGCTCGAATGGGTTGTGGGCGGGACGCATCGGGCTGGCAGTGGGCTTTGCTGCACCGCGCGGATCGAATAAACCAGTCAGCAGTTACGGGGTTCCAACGCGCGGCTGGAAGGCGGAGATCCGCCTCGGCGAGACCCAGGACAGTCAAGTTTTGATTGCCGCCCTGCGCCAGTTGTGGGCTGACCGGCCGGCGGGAGCGGAGTACGATCACCCGTATTTTATCGGCGTACATCTGGCCGATCTGGTCCCCGACCAACTGCACACGCTCAGCCTCTTCGACTCCAGCGAAGAAGAGCAGCAGCGCAGCCGCCTGCAGGAGGCTATGGATCAGATCAACCAAAAATATGGATTGAGCACGCTGGCCCCGGCGGCGATGCTGACCGCCTTCAAAGCCGCGCCCACGCGCATCGCCTTTCACAGCATTCCGGAGATGTTTTGATATTTCTTTTGGCGGGGTTGCGCTTTCAGAGCGATCCTTCTCGCGCGAGACCCGCAGAGGGAACCAAGCTGGCCATATGCGGGACAGAATGGGCTGGCTAAACTAAGAGCCAGCTATGGCCAGTCTTCCTCCAACGCCGTTCTCAAGCTATCGCGGCCGGCTTGCGCCCTCGCCCACGGGCTATCTGCATGTGGGGCACGCGCGCACGTTCTGGACGGCATGGCAGCGCGCCCGCGACGCCCGGGGGACATTGGTTTTGCGCATGGAGGATCTGGACCCCGATCGCAGCCGTGTAGCCTACGCCGAGGCGGCGATGGAAGACCTGCGCTGGTTGGGGATTCGCTGGCATGAGGGGCCAGACCGGAATGGTCCCTTTGCTCCCTATGTGCAAAGCAGGCGGAAGGAGATCTACCTGGCCGCGTGGCGAAAGCTGCTGCGCGCCGGCGCGATCTACCCTTGCCGCTGCACGCGTAAAGATCTAGAGGGAGCGCTGACCGCACCGCACGAGAGCTCCTCCCCCGGCGGTGCAGCGAGCGCGAAAGAGATCGAAGCGCTGGACGACGAGCCCATCTACCCCGGAACCTGCCGGCGGTTTCAGGATTACGCTCCGCAGCTTCCCGGCCCCACGGGAATGGAATTGGAGAATCCGGACGGCTTCAATTGGCGCTTCCGTGTGCCCGACGGCGCGGCGATTGACTTCGAGGACTTGAATCTGGGGCCGCAGCGGTTTATCGCCGGGCAGGATTTCGGGGATTTCGTGGTGTGGCGGCGCGACGGCGTCCCCAGCTACCAATTGGCCTGCGTGGTCGACGACGCGGCGATGGAGATCAGCGAAGTGGTGCGCGGCGCGGATCTGCTCAAATCCACCGCCCGGCAGATTCTGCTCAACGATGCATTGGGTTTGCCCGACCCGGATTGGTTTCACTGCCGGCTGGTGGTGGACCACAATGGCCGGCGGCTGGCCAAGCGTCACGATGCCCTCAGCCTGCGGGCACTGCGCCAGCGTGGTCTGACCCCCATGAACATTCTGGCGGCCGAGCTTCCCTTGGAGGAGTAGGGCGGTTCGCGGCGCGGGGATCTGGGTCAAGGCGCAAAAATCAAGGCAGAGTTGAAGCCGATCCAGGCAAAGATCAGGATTTTTCCACGGCGGTGAAAAAGCGCATTGATTTTGCAGTACTTACGGCATTTGAAAAGACCTCTCATGCAGTTTGAATGACCTTCGATGGGTCATTTTGTAGCGTTCGAAATCAATCATGTCGCGTATGTATCCATATATATGGATAGGGACGGCTGCCGTATACTGAAGTTCCTTGATCCCTGCCGTTGCCAAACGCCATGAAAGCAGGGATGATACTCGGGGATTGGGTGCAGGTCGAAGATGTCTTTTTACGCATATTGGGCCTATGGCCTTCGCATTCATGCGGAGATCGCCTGTCCCGAGCTTTTGCCACTTCCCGATCCTGCTGGCGAGCCGGATGTGACGATCCGCCTGTTGCCGCCGCGCCGGGATGCGCTCGATGCGTTGGAGCACGGCCATTACGAAGTTCGTCCGGGAGTTTTTCGGCTGGCGGTCGACGGCGTGGGCCAATATCGCGCCGAGGAAGGCAAGCGCATCGTGGTCGAACCACTGGCCGATGCCTCCTCGGATAAGGTGCGGCTGTTTCTGCTGGGTTCGACGATCGGCGCACTGCTCTACCAGCGCGGGCTTTTTCCGCTGCACGGTAGCGCAGTCGAGACGCCCTGGGGGGCGATGATCTTTGTGGGCGCACAGGGAGCGGGCAAGTCCACGCTGGCGGCGCATTTTCACCAGCGAGGTTACCGGCTGCTCAGCGACGATGTCTGCGCGGTCTCGGCGAGCGACGCTGGGTTGGAGATTCTGCCCGCCCTGGCGCAGTTTCGCCTCTGCGCCGACGCCTACGAGAGGTTAGGAACCCCCCAGGGGGCGCGCTTCGACGTGGACAAATTCGTGGTGCCCATGGGGGATGGCTACTGCCCGCATCCGGTGCCGTTGCGGGCGATCCACATTCTCGGCGACCAAGAGGATGAAACGCCCCGGTTCGAGGTGCTGCGCGGCTTCGACCGCGTGCAGCGCCTGCTGGAGAATCTGTACCGGCCGCATTACCTGAAAGGCCAGCAAACGCAGAGCGATCAGATGCGGCTGGCCGGGCAGATTGCGCAGAAGGCTACGCTGGTCTCTGTGACGCGGCGGCGCGATCCGCAAGCGATCGGGGATTTGGTCCGGTTTTTGGAGTCGGCCTGGACAGAGCACTTCGCGGAGATTGCGACCAAGGAGAAGAACTGAATGCGCCGTTTTGGCCCTGAAGATAAGCTGTGCCGCACCCAGGGGATGATCTCCACCGATCTGGATCGGGAGACGGTGCTGATGAGCATCGATGCAGGCGCCTACTACGGCCTCGAGGGCCCGGCGCAGAGCATCTGGGAAGCGCTGGAGACGCCGCTGAGTTTTTCCGCTCTGGTGGATCGTCTGGTGGCGGAATATCGGGTTTCGCCCGAGAGATGCGCGGCGGATGTGCAGAAATTCCTGGCGGAGATGGAGCGGGAAGGGCTTCTCCGTGTGGAATAAGCTGCGCCTCCTGGGCGGCCTCCCACCCGGCCGAAAGCGCTTACTGGGAGAGGCTCTGCTGGCGCTGGCGCTGGCCCGGCTATTTATGGCCTTCCTGCCCTTCCACCGCATCGCCGCCTGGCTGGGCGCACCCGGCGCGGAGACACCCCTCGCCGCTGCCGCCGAGCAGGTTCGCTTGGCCCAGCAGATTGGCTGGGCGGTGGGCGTTTGGGCGCGGCGGGTGCCGTGGGACAGCCGTTGTTTGGCCCAGGCGCTGGCGGCTACGGCGATGCTGCGGCGGCGCGGCCTGGAGGGGACGGTCAGCTTCGGAGCGGGGCGGATCGATGGCGCCGAGTTCAGCGCGCACGCCTGGCTGCGCGTAGGACCCTGCATGATTACCGGTGGTCCGGGGCACGAACGCTTCAAGATCTTCACCACCTTTGCCAGGAGACGCACATGAGCGGGATCTACGGGATCTACCGGTTCGACGGTGCGCCCGTTGACCCCGTAGCTCTGGAGCAGATGCGGGCGGCGATGGCCTATTACGGCCCTCACGGCGGCGGCTGCCAGAGAGATGGCTCGCTGGCCATGGGCCATCTGCTGCTTGAGACCAATCCAGAGGACGCCTTCGAACGCCAGCCGATGACCGTCGAGCGCGGGCGGGTGGCCACTGCCGCCCGGCTGGACAATCGCGCAGAGTTGCTGGCGGCATTCGACCTCTCTGGGGAAGAAGCAGCGCGGATCTCCGATGGGCGCCTGGTCGCCTTGGCCTTCGATCGCTGGGGCGACGAGGTTTGCACACATCTGCAAGGGGATTGGTCCCTGGCCGCCTGGCACTCCCGCGAGCGCCGACTACTACTGGCCCTCGATGCCTGCGGAAACGCAACCCTTTATACCCACGAAGGCAAGGGATTTATTGCCTTTGCGACAAGCCTCAAGGCATTGCTGGCGCTGCCGGGGGTGGTCAAGGAGCCGGAGCCGCTGCGTCTGGCGCAGGTCCTGGTCAGTTGGCAGAACGATGCGGAGCTGACAGCCTACAAGGGGTTCCGGCGGGTGCTTTGGGCTCATGCCATGGCGGTCGGACCGGACGGCCAAACCCACTCCTGGAGGCACTGGTCTCCGCAGGGGCGCGAACTGCTCCGTTATCGCCGCGACGAGGAGTATGTCGAGGCCCTTCTGGAGCATTATGGCCGGGCGGTGCAGAGTTGCCTGCGATCGCAAAAGCCGATTGCGGCCATGCTCTCCGGCGGCCGCGATTCGGGTTCGGTGGTGGCCCTTGCGGCTCCTCTGTTGGCGGCTCAAGGACGCGCATTGACAGCGTATACGTCGGTACCGTTCTTTCCCCCGGACGGCGCCAGCATCCGCAGACTTGGAAACGAATGGGAACTGGCGCACGAGACGGCCACGTTGGCTGGAGACAATGTGCGACACATTCCTGTCGATGCTGCGCACTACAGCGTTCTTGAGGGAATTGAGCATGTTCTCGGTTTGCATGACGGCCCCAGCCATGCGGCCAGCAATCATTTCTGGCTTCAGGCCCTGTTGGAGACCGCCGCTCGGGAGGGCGCAGGCGCGGTGCTTTGCGGGGGATTCGGCAACGCCACCGTATCGTGGACTGGAAATGGGTCGGCGCTTCTGGCGCTTCTGCAAGGAGAGATGAAGGTTGCTGCTCAGTTGTTTCGTCATGCCGAGCCGGGCCTTTGGCTTACGCTCAGGAGGCAGGTCATCGGTCCCATCGTGCGACCGTATCGGCGTTATTTGCAGCGACGCCGATCAACGGACGGCAGACCCTGGCGGGAGTACTCGGCGCTCAACCTGAAGATGGCCGATAGGTTGGATTTGGACAACCGAATGCGCAGGGCGGGATACGATCCTACCTTTACGACTTCTCCTCTGGAAGATGGGAGATTTTCTTTTTATCGACCCTCATGGGGCGTGGGCTTGGGAATTCAGTCGGAAGCGGGAGCCGGCCATGCACTTGCTATCCTGGACCCCACCGCCAACCTGTCTCTGGTGGAGTTCCTTCTTCGGGTTCCCGACAGCCAGTTCCGCCGCAACGGCCAAAGTAGCGATCTGTTTCGCCGAGCCTTTCGCGGGCGTCTGCCCGAGGGCGTGCGGGCAGGAAGGCAGCGAGGGCTCCAATCTGCGGATATCGGCCACCGGATACTGCAGGAGTTGCCGGCCATGCGGGAGACGCTGGACTCGTTCGACGCCTTGCCTGCCGCCCGGGAGCTTCTCGACATCCCACTGGTGCGCCGCTGCCTGGACGATCTGGTTGCAGGAGTCGATCCTGCTTCCAGTTCCAGGGCGGGCGCCATCGTTCTCCGGGGAACCGGCGTAGGGCTGTTCCTGCGCAGGCTGGCGTAATTCCTCTTTTTGAGCTTGAGGCAAACCATGCTGTTCGGCCAGATCAATCGTGCTCTTCAACAATTGCCGGCGGGACGCCGCGCCCTGGCGCTGGTCTGGGGTGTGGCGCGCGGCTGGACACTGGCCTGGGGATTTCTGCTGGTGAGTCAGGGTCTGATTCCCGCAGTGCAGGTGCTGCTGCTGCGCACCATGGTCAACCGGCTGGTGCGCACTCCAGGGTGGGCGTCGGTCGCACCGCCGGTTCTGGGGATCGCCGGCTTGTGGATTCTGGGACAGCTCTTGTCGAGCCTCCTCTCCTGGGTGCGGGCCGTGCAGGCCGAGCTGGTGCAGGACCGCATCCACGAGCTGATCCACAAGCAGGCGCTGCGTCTGGATCTCTCCTTTTTCGATCGAGCCGAATCCTACGACCAGCTCCACCGCGCACGGGTTGACGCACTCTCCCAGCCGCTGGCCCTGCTGGAAAGCCTCGGATCGCTGGTGCAGAATGGTTTGGGTTTCCTGGCTTTGGCAGCCATTTTGTGGACCTATGCAGGCTGGCTGCCGCTTCTGCTCATTCTGACCGGGGCGCCGGGGTTGCTGCTGGTGGCCCGCCATGTTCTGCACGAGCAGCGCTGGCGCTTGAAAAACACCAGTCTGGAACGCCGCACCCGCTATCTGGACTGGCTGCTGACCGAACGAAGCACAGCCGCTGAGTTGCGCCTCTTCGACCTGGGAGGCTATCACCGCAAGGCCTTCGAAAATCTGCGCACGATTCTGCGCGAGGGCCGTTTGCGTCTGGAGCGCCAGGGGGCGGTCACCGAACTGGGCGCCGGCACCCTGGCCTGGGCCGGCAGTCTGGCGGGCCTGGGTTGGATGCTCCACCGTACCCTGGCCGGCAAAGCGGGTCTGGGCGACCTGCTGCTCTGCTTTCAGGCCTTTCAGCAATCGCAAATGTTGCTCCGTTCGCTGCTGGAGGGGGCGGGAAGGATCTATCGAAGTCTTCTCTTCGTAGAGAATCTGGACGAGTTTCTGGCCTTGCAACCACAGATCCTTGGCGGTGATTCGCTTCAGGCCGGGCTGCCGGTGAAGGACTCGATCCGCTTCGAGGGGGTGGCTTTCGCCTATCCCGGAGCCAGCCATCGCGCCCTCGACGGCTTCGATCTGGAGATTCCCCAGGGCAAAGTGGTCGCGTTGGTGGGGCACAACGGGGCGGGGAAGAGCACACTCATCAAGCTGCTCTGCCGCTTCTACGATCCCGATGCGGGCCGGATTCTTTTGGACGGGGTGGATCTGCGCACGATGGACCCCATGGTTTTGCGCCGGGGCATCGCGGTCCTCTTTCAAGACCCGGTCCATTATCAAGCTACGGTGCGGGAAAACATCGCTTTTGGAGAGGTCGAGGGCCTTGACGACGAGCCGCGGGTAAGGCGTGCGGCCGAGGCCGCGGGGGCGATGGAGCCGGTCGAGCGGCTGCCCGGCGGATTCACTGCGCTGCTGGGCAAATGGTTTGGCGGCGCCGAGCTGAGCGGTGGCGAGTGGCAGCGGATCGCGCTGGCGCGAGCCTTTTTTCGGGAAGCGGCCCTGGTCATTCTCGACGAACCGACCAGCTCCATGGATTCCTGGGCGGAGCAGGATTGGCTGGGCCGATTCCGCACCCTGACCGAAGGCAGAACGGGTCTCATGATCACCCATCGCTTCACCACGGCCATGCACGCGGACGTGATCCATGTCCTCGACAAGGGCCGGGTGGTGGAATCTGGAAGCCACATGGAATTGGTGGCGGGGGGGGGGACCTATGCGCGATCCTGGGCTGCACAGATGCGGGAGATGGGGCGTCCGGGAGAAAATTGAGAACCTTCCCATTTTGGTAAAGCCTTACCATCGTTGGTTTTAGTTAGATGCTAACGGAGGGACGGCGGATGCCAGTTCACCCATTTTTTTCCCAAATCCGTAATCCTTCTGTGCTATGATCCTCCCATTGTCAGGCAACGCTCAGAGACGACATGGGGAGATTGCGCTTTTGGATCGACCCGATTTTGCATTGGAGCCGTCGCTCTTGTCCGAACGCAGACACGCCGGTGTTCTGCTTAGTCGCAGCATTTGTAAGGGGTGCGGATAGTTCTTTGCGTCCGCGTGTCAGTTCCCCCCCCCCAAGGTCGAATGATTTGCTTTCTTGGGATTGCGGGATCATGGATGTTGAGTGTAGTTGCAACCGAAGGTTCATTGGAGGATGTGGCAATGGAAAGCATGAATGAAACCACTGCGGAAAACAGAAAAGAATGGCTTGCTCCCCAACTGAAGAAGATCGATGTCGAACAGATCACAGCAGCCGGCGGGGGCAGTGGAGAAGACATATTTGCACTACCCAACACGGCATCTTGAGAATCCTTGTTCGTTGATCCGCGTGGGGGCGCATTGCACCCCGGCGTGAGGTTTGCAGAGATTGATCGCTCCCGCAAATCCCCGATGAATCCGCTTCTCGCGGAGTCCCAGGGAGTAGAGAACAGAATGCCGGAAGCCGAACATGGCGATGGTCCTCGATGGTTTGCCTTCGAAGCGCTGCTTCGGGGCATTTCAGCATTCGTCCCGTTTCGAATCATTTCGCTTTGCTTGTTGCAGTGACGTGATTTCGGGATGAGGCAGCATGGGTTGGCGCATGCCAAGCACATTTAACGAAACGGCAGTTCAAAGACTTGGACGTCGGCCGAATGTCCAAGTGAAAGGAAGTCGTGATGTCCACAATGAGGTTTGGTAGCTGGTCGCGTCTGTTGAGTTTGGCTTGCATGTTGACGTTCTGCGGATTGATAGAGGCTCATGCCCAGTCTCCGCTGATCACCAGTGAGCCGCAGAGCACAGAGGTGAACCCCGCAACGCAGGCACAGTTCTCGGTGTCGGCTACGGGTGTCGCGCCCCTGACCTTCCAGTGGGGATATGGTTCACCTGGGAGCTTGGTCCCATTTAGCTCCGGGTCTGCGACCAATACGACCTGCACCGCCTCTCCCTGCACCTCGGTCTATACGACTCCCGCTGTCGGTTCCGGTCTCTTCGTCACCGGACTCAATGTGGTTGTAGCCGTGACGGATGCCAACAGCAACGTCACCTACAGTACCCCCGCGGCTGTCCTGACGGTGAATACGGCGCCCGCCATCAGCCTCCAGCCGCTGCCAGCGACCGCCGTTGCGGGCGGCACGGCATCGTTCACCGCCGCCGCGACCGGTTATCCAGCTCCCACCTATCAGTGGAAGTACAGCGCCAACGGTGGTACGACGTGGAGCAATTTCGGGGCAGGTACCGGGACCACTTCGGCCTCCATGACCACAGACGCCCTGCCCGCCGCCACCAATGGCTGGCTCTTTGAGGTTGTGGCGTCCAATACCTTTGGCGGGACTACATATACGGCTACCAGTAACTCGGTTTTGCTGACGGTGGATTCGGCCCCGGCCATCAGCATCCAGCCGTTACCGGCGTCCGCGGTTGCGGGCGGCACGGCATCGTTCAGCGTCACCGCGACCGGCTATCCAACTCCCACCTATCAGTGGAAATACAGCAGCAATGGTGGTACATCGTGGAATAATTTCGGGGCAGGTACCGGAACCACTTCGGCCTCCATGACCACCGATGCCCTGCCCGCCGCCCTCAATGGCTGGCTCTTTGAAGTTGTGGCCACCAACTCCTATGGTGGGAATACCTACACGGCTACCAGTACTTCTGCTCTGCTGACGGTGGATTCGGCCCCGGCCATCAGCCTGCAGCCATTGCCTGCAACTGCCGTTGTGGGCGGTACCGCTACGTTCACCGCCGCCGCGACCGGTTATCCGGCCCCCACGTATCAGTGGAAATACAGCGCCAACGGCGGTACGACGTGGAGCAATTTCGGGGCAGGTACCGGGACCACTTCGGCCTCCATGACCACCGATGCCCTGCCCGCCGCTACCAATGGCTGGCTTTTCGAGGTAGTGGCGACCAATACCTTTGGCGGGAACACCTACACCGCAACCAGCAATTCGGCCCTTCTCAATGTGGATTCTCCCCCCGCGTTTACAGCCCAGCCCTCTCCGCAATCGGTGAATGCGGACAGCACGGCATCTTTCAGTGCAACCGCGACAGGCTATCCCACTCCCACTTATCAGTGGAAGTACAGCGCCAACGGTGGTACGACGTGGAATAATTTCGGGGCGGGCACGGGAACCACCTCCGCATCGATGACCACCATGGTGCTTCCGAGCGCCACCAATGGCTGGCTCTTTGAGGTTGTGGCGACCAATTCCTACGGCGGGAATACCTACACGGCGACCAGCAATTCGGCGCTGCTGACGGTGACTCCGCTCTCGGCGACAGTGCAGTTGGGCAGCCTCTCGCAGACCTATACTGGAGCGGCGCTGTCCGCGACGGCGACCACTACGCCTTCCGGCAAGACGGTGACCTTCACCTACACCGGCACCGGCGCGACCAGTTATCCCACTACCTCGGCTCCGCCGACGGCGGCTGGAACCTACATGGTAGTCGGCACCGTCAGCGACCCCTATTACCAGGGAAGCGCGAGCGGCACCATGACCATCGCTCCGCAGCCGCAGGTCATCTCCTTCTCGCCGCCGGCCAATGTGACCTACCTGGTCGCGCCTCTTACGCTCTCGGCCACGGGCGGTGGCTCGGGCAATCCCGTCACCTTTAAGGTGATCAGCGGACCGGCAAATGTGAGCGGCTTGAATGGCAGCACCCTGACCATCACGGGCGCCGGTTCTGTAGTGGTTGCGGCGGATCAGGCCGGCAGCGCCAACTACGGCGTTGCGACCGAAGTCCAGCAGACGATCACGGTGGCCAAGGCCGTGCCCACAATTACCTGGGCGACCCCCGCGGCGATCACCTACGGAACGTTGCTGAGCGGAACCCAGTTGAATGCCAGTCCGTCGACTCCCAGTAACTGCGTCTACACGCCGGCAACGGGTGCGCTGCTCGGCGCGGGCTCGCAGATTCTGAGTGTGACCTGCACGCCGAACGATACAGCGGACTACAGTACGCCTTCACCGGCGACGACGGTCCAGTTGCAGGTAAACCAGGCGACGCAGACGATTACGGGATTCTCTCCTTCCCTGACGGCAAACTACGGA
>CAZBPD010000016.1:0-76683 GCA_964493705.1 uncultured Occallatibacter sp. | reverse complement strand
TTGCAATGAATGGCGGGGACGACGGGGCTCGAACCCGCGACCTCTGCCGTGACAGGGCAGCGCTCTAACCAACTGAGCTACGTCCCCAAGGGTTTCTCCGCTTGGACAAAGACTTCTTGCCTACCCGCTCGCCGTTCCGGCAAGCTGCGGATGCACCGCAACAACAAGATTGAGTTTATCAGAAAGAAGAGGCTTTGGGGGACCCGCCCCGTGCAAAACACGTCCCCTTCCCGGTTCCATCCGCCCGCCGGTTCATCTTGCGGGACGGGATTCTATCGAGCGCGCAAAGATCCCGCTTGCCAGCAGCCGATCAGGCCGACCAGGCCGCACGGCTGCGCGCCGCGTTCACATATCCCATGTCCGCACTGATGCCGCGGACACATTGCAGCAGTTGGTTAGCGATGGCGGGCAGCTTTTGCGCCGTCACGCGGAACGATGGGCCGGAGATGCTGACGGCGGCCACCGGCTGGCGCTGCGCATCGAGCAACGGCACCGCGATGCAGCGCAGACCTTCTTCCAACTCCTCATCGTCCACTGCATAGCCGCGGCGGTGAGTCTTCTCAATCTCTGTGCGCAGCGCCTCGGGCGAGGAGATGGTGCGGTGCGTAAAGCGCTCGAAGCGGCAGCGGCGCAAAATGTCGGCAATGCGCTCCTCGGGCAGAAAGGCCAGAATCGCCTTGCCCACCGAGGTGCAATGCACCGGATTACTGGAGCCGATGCGGGTAATCATGCGCACCGAGCGGGCCGGCTCGATCTTGTCGATATAGATGACGTGCGCGCCCTCCAGAATGCACAAGTGCGCGGTCTCTTCGGTCTCCGCCACCAGGCGGCGCAGATGCGGCTGGGCGCGGTCGCGCAGATCGTATTGCTCAATGGCGCGGTTGCCGTAGTCGAAGAGGCGCAGACCAAGACGGAATTTGCCGCTGGTGGTCCGCTCTACCATGCGATGCCGCTCCAGCACCATCAGAAAGCGGTGCGCGGTGCTTTTGTGCAGTTGCAGCGACGAGGCGACCTGCGCCAATCCCAACGGCGTATCGCTCTCGGCCAGCAAATCCAGTACGGCAAAGGCCCGGTCCAGGGCTTGCACCTTGTAGGCGCCTTGCGGGGCATCTTCTCGCATCGTGGTCCTCTATTTCGATGGGTGGTTCCTTTACCAGTCTGCGCGGAGGTGGGACGCCGTGTCAAGAGGTGATACGCAGTTCTCGATGGTGGGACCCCCAAAGACGGAAAGAAGCTGCTCCGGGCAGGAATCCCCTCCTGTCCCAACCATGTCTCAAAAGATTTGGCAGGGATGAAACGAATTGTGCTAAAGATTCAAGCCCGAACGATCTCCAATGACCCATCGTCAGGATTTTTCTCCATCCATTTCCCCATCCCCTTCGCCCGGCGCCAGGAAGAGGTTGGCTTCCAGGCCGTGCTGGCGGGTGTAGAGGTCGTAGTAGCGGCCTTTCAGGGCGTAGAGTTCGGCGTGGTTGCCGCGCTCGACGATGCGCCCCTCTTCAACCACCAGAATCTGTTCGGCGCGGCGGATGGTCGAGAGGCGGTGGGCGATGACGAAGGTCGTTCTGCCCTGCATCAACTGCGCCAGACCGGCCTGAATCATGGCCTCCGACTCGGAGTCCAGCGAACTGGTCGCCTCATCCAGAATCAGAATGCGCGGCTCGGCCAGCAACGCCCGGGCAATGGACAGCCGCTGCCGTTGGCCGCCGCTGAGTTTGACGCCGCGCTCGCCGACAATGGTCTCGTAGGCATCGGGAAAGCGCTCGGCGAACTCGTCCACGCGGGCCGTGCGGCAAGCGGAGAGAAACTGATCCTCCGTCGCATCGGGGCGGCTGAACATCACGTTCTCGCGAATCGAGCCGTCGAAGAGAAACGACTCCTGCAAGACCACGCCCAACTGCGAACGGAAGCTGGGCAGGTCCACCTGCGCCAAGTCGGCGTCGTCGACCACCACCCGGCCCTGCTGCGGTGTGTGGAAGGCGCAGAGCAGACTGATGATGGTGGACTTGCCGGAGCCCGAGGAGCCGACCAGCGCAGTCACTGTTCCCGGCTGAGCAACGAAGTTCACGTCGTGCAGCACCGGCTTCTCGGGATCGTAGGCGAACTCGACGTGCTCAAAACGCACTGTGCCCTGAATGGGCGGAATCTCCACCGTCCGGCCGGGAGTCTGGTTCTCTTCCAACTCGGACATGATCTCATTAGTGCGATCCAGCCCGGCGAAGGCCTCAGTCAACTGCGTGCCGATATTCACCATCTGGAAGACCGGGGCGATCATGAAGACCAGGAACATGTTGTAACTGTAGAAATCTCCCACCGTCCAACTGTGGCGAAGGACGTTGTGCCCGCCCAGGCCCATCACCAGCGCCGTCACCACGCCGATCACGGCGGTGGAAGCAGCGGTCAGCGAGCTGGTCATGGTCAGCGACTTCATCACGTTGGCCAGCAGGCGGTCCACGCCCACAGCAAAGACATGGTGCTCGCGCTCCTCGGCGTGATAGCCCTTGATGACGCGCACGCCGCCCAGCGATTCGGTCAGGCGGCCGGTCACCTCGGCGTTGATCTTGCCCCGCTCGCGGAAGATGGGGCGAATGGTCTTGAAGCCGTATTGCAGCATGAGGACGAAGATGCCCATCACGACAAAGACCGTCAGGGTCACGGTGGCGCTCAAATGCAACAGGTAGAGGAAGGCCAGCAGCGCCGTCAGCAGGCCGCCGGTGAACTCCACCAGCCCGGTGCCGACCAGATTGCGCACTCCCTCGACATCGCTCATGATGCGCGCCACCAGCGTGCCGGAGCGGTTCTCGTCGTAGTACGAAACGCTAAGCAAGCCGACATGCTTTTGCACATTGCGGCGCATCTCGGCAATCAACCGCTGCCCGGCCTTACTGAGCAATTGCGTCAGCGAAAAAGAGGTGACGGCCTGCACGATCATCGCGGAAAAAACCAGAGCGATAATGCGCGGCAGCATCTCCGGATGGGGATGGTTGGCGTTGAGCACCGTATCCAACAGCGGCTTGGACATATAGGGCATCACCAGCCCGGCAAAGCGATTGACCACCATCAACAACAGCCCGGCCAGCAGCAGCCCCTTGCGCGGAGCCACCAGGGCGCGGATTTGCGGCCACATCTTTTTCAGGTTGGGCTTGCGCTTGGGCAGGTCGGCCTGTCCCTGGCGCGCGCTGCGTCCGTGCGGAGTGCGCTCGGCGCGCATTCCCATGCTCGTTGCCCCGCCATGCATACTGGCCATCGGCTACACCTTCCCCGTGCGCCGCGCCTCGATAAAGGAGCGCACACAAAGAATGACGTAAAGCAGCAGCAAAGCGGCCAACGCCGACTTCGCCGTCAATGCAATCGCGTCGGGCTCCATGCCCTCGGCTTTGGAGTGCAACTGGCTGCGCACGATCTCCCCCACCGCACCCAGAAAGCCCAGCAAGCCGATGGTCACGTTCACGTGCATGAAGAGTTTGCGCCGGCCCTCGTTGGGACTGATGGCGAGAAATCCGAAAACCCCCAGGGCCAAACCGATCCAGGTGGGAATCAGGGCGGTGGGATGTGCGCTGCCGGTGCCAAAGAACCCGACCAGACCAAGAACCGCCAGCAATACCGCAAAAATTAACGTTACCTTCGCCAAAACAAGCCTCCAAATGCAGGGGTCAGGGATCAGAACTCAGGGATCGGGTCCCCGCTTCTGCTCCTGAACGCAATTGTTTGATGCGGACAAAACAAAATCCGGCTCAACGGCATTCTACAGGCGCCGCCGAACCGGATGTGCGAAACAGCATCAGTCAATTCTTAAGACTTCGGACATAGTGTGGAACGCATCTGGAAGGTTTCAACGTTTTCTGGTCGCCACAACGTGTGAAGCCCTAAAAAGCCTGCTCCCGCGCTTTTTTCCAGCGCGGGAGTGCCGAAGGCAGCAAAGGCGCCCACAGCGCCGCGGGAGGGGCGAAGCCATACGCCCATGCGGCCAGCATTAGCGTTGGATGCGGGCGGAAGCGCCTTTGGCGAAGGCGCGCACCTGGTCCAGTGTGGCCATGGTGGTGTCTCCGGGGAAGGTGGTCAGCAGCGCGCCGTGCGCCCATCCCAGCTTGATCGCGTCTTCCGGCGCCTCGCCCGCGAGCAGGCCGTAGATGAAGCCGGCGGCAAAGCCGTCGCCGCCGCCCACGCGGTCGATCACTTCCAGTTCGGCCGTTGGGGCGCTGTATGTCTGGCCGTTGATCCAGGCCACCGCGCTCCAGCTATGGCGGTTGGTGGAGTGCACCTCGCGCAGGGTAGTCGCCACCACCTTCACCTTGGGATGCATCTTGGTCACCTGATCCATCATGCCGAAGAAGACGCTGGGATCAAGTTTGGACTTGGCGGTAACGTCCTGCCCAGGAATCCCCAGGCCCTTCTGCAAGTCCTCTTCGTTGCCCACCAGCACGTCCACGTTCTCGACGATCTTGGCGATGGTCTCGACGGCCTTTTCGTTGCCCCCGGAGATCTTCCACAGCTTCTCGCGGAAGTTGAGATCGAAGGAGGTGATAGCGCCGGCGGCCTTGGCTTCTTTCATCATCTCGGCAGCCAGTTCCGCCGTGGTCGCGGAGAGCGCGGCGAAGATGCCGCCGCTATGCACCCACTTCACGCCCTTGGCGAAGATCGCCTTCCAGTCGAAGTCGCCCGGCTTGAGCAGCGCTGCAGCTTCGTTCGAGCGGTTGTAGAAGACCACCGGAGCGCGCAGGCCGTGGCCGCGGTCGCTGTAGACGGTGGCCATATTGGGGCCGGTGACGCCGTTGTGCTGAAAGTGCTTGTAGAAGGGCTTGACGCCCATGGCGCGCACCCGCTCGTTGATCAAGTCGCCGATTGGATAGTCGGACATCGCCGAAGCCACGGCCGTCCGCAGCCCGAAGCAATCCGAAAGGTTGGCTGCCACATTGAACTCGCCGCCGCTGACGTGGATCTGGCACTCGGTCGCCTTGCGGAAAGGGATAATCCCTGGGTCGAGCCGGTGCACCAAGGCTCCCAGCGAGAGAAAATCCAGTTCGGCATCCTTGCGGATCTGCAATCCGTGACTCATGGGTCGATCACTCCTTCTACCTGTGAAGTTGTTTTTCTTATGCTTGCAGACCCCGGCCAAAAACCGGGACCGCAAGCGCCTGTTGACTGTTCAACTTTTCCCGTTCAAACGGGATCGATGGAAATCAGCTTGCCGCGCGGCCTGTACATCGAAAAGGTCTGTCCACTGAACACCTTGATCGCGCTGCACAAACCAAACCGAATCTCCCAATTCACCAATAAATCAAGCTCGAAAAAGGGTGATCGATCCTCGCGCCGCATCCTCAGTGTACAACCAGTGGACTGACCACGTGAAGGGTCTCAGCGATTTTTTGGCGGGCGAGATCGTCCCTTTTCCGGACTTGCTCGGTCCCGCATTTCCGCTCGGCTCAAGAGTCCACTGTACAACTTCGCCGCTACTCCGCAAACCCTTCCAATAGCGCCCGCCCCGCCCGGCAGCGTATAAAGCAGCCATGGGGAATCTTCGCCAGCCAGCAAGAGAAGGCAGCCCGACCAGCGCCTGGATTCTTAAGTGGATCGAAGATGGCGGCATGGTGGTCACCGCCAGCGACCGCGCGGCCAGGGCGCTCACCGCCGCCTACCATAGCGACCGGCTGGCCGACGGCCTGACCGCCTGGCCAACCCCAAAAATCCTCGATTGGCGCAGTTTCGTCGAGTCCAGCTTCGTAGAGCGCACCGATGACGGCCGCCTGCTGCTCAATGCAGCGCAGGAGCAGGCCCTCTGGGCCGAGATCGCCTCGAATCGCGGCCAACTCGCCACGCTGCTCGAAGGCCCGCTGCACGGCCTCGCACGGTTGGCGATGGAAGCGCAGGAGCGGCTCTCCACCTACGCACCCCACTTTTTGAACGCCAAGGCACGCAGTGCATGGCAGCAGGATGCGGCGGAGTTCAGCCAGTGGCTCGCGGCCTTTGACCGCGTTTGCGCCCTTAACCAACTGCTCAGCCCCAGCAGCCTGCCGCTGGAGCTGATTCCACTGCTCGAAGCACGCCCCGACCCGCGCCCTCCGCTGTTGTTGGCCGGCTTCGACCGTCTTCTGCCGGTGCAGCGGAAGCTCTTCAACGCCTGGGGCGAGTGGCGGGAACTTCCGGCTGGCCCACCTGCAACAGAGGTCCATTTCCACGCCGCCGCCAATTCGGACGCGGAGTTGGCCGCCTGCGCTCTTTGGTGCAGTCAGCAGTTGGCAGCAAACCCCAGCGCCCGCTTGCTGGTCATCACCCAGGACGCCGCCGCGAACCAGAGCCGCGGCCAGATCGAGCGCGCCTTCCTGCAATCGCTGCGCGGCGGCAACGCCCGGCCCGAGGCGGCCTTCGAGTTCTCACTGGGAATCCCACTTAGCCAGGTCGCACTGATCCAGGGCGCAACCATGGTTCTGCGCTGGCTGGGCGGCCAGCCGTTGAGCGAAGCCGAGCTCGACGGACTCTTCGCCAGCGGCCAGATCGCCGCCAGCGTTGCCGAAAACACGGCTTTGCACGCGCAGATGCGCGCCCTGCGCCGCCGCGGCCAGCAGCAGCCGCAATGGACGCTGCGCGCTTTTGCCAGCCAGCCCACCGCCGCGCAAAGCCTGCTTTTCGACTGGCGGCAGCGCGTGGGTGAAGTCCAGCTCAAGTTGGAAGCCTCAGCCCGTAGCCCACAGCGCCCGCTGGAGTGGGCCGAAGCGCTGCCGCAGTGGCTCGAAGCGGCAGGTTGGCCGGGATTTCAGCCCCTGGAGAGCGCCGATTTTCAGGCGCTGCGCAGTTGGCGGCAGACGGTCGAAACGGCCGCTTCGCTGGGCTGCGACGGCCAGCGCATCGAATTGAGAGAATACCTGGCTACATTGGAGCGCCTGCTGGAGGAAACACTCTTCGCGCCCGAATCCCACGACGCGCCCATTCTGATCGCTGGACCGGCGGAGTCGGCCGGACTGACCGCCGACGGACTCTGGTTTCTGGGCGCGGACGAGGACCACTGGCCAGCTTCCGGCCCGCTGCATCCGCTGCTGCCCATCGATGTGCAGCGCGAGGCGGGAATGCCCCACGCCAGCGCGCAGTTGGACGGTGCGCTGGCCCAGGCCGTCACCAGCCGCCTGCTTGCCTCGGCGCCTGAAATTCACTTCAGCTTTGCTCGCCAGCGGGAGAGCGCGGAGACGCGCCCCTCGCGCCTGGTCGTCTCGCTGGCCGGCCCGCCGCAGCCACTGCCGCCGGCTCCGTCCGCCCTTTCCTCTCTGCAAACGGTTCCCTTTGCAGACGACAGCCACATTCCCTTCCCCTTAGGCAGTGCGCCCGGCGGGGCCAGCGTGCTGACCGCCCAGTCGCAATGCCCTTTCCGGGCCTTCGCCACGGCGCGCCTGGGTGCGCAGGGCTGGGAGCCGGCACAGGCCGGACTTACTCCCTCGCAGCGCGGGCTGTGGCTGCATGCCGTTTTGCACTCCATCTGGAGCGGTCCGCCCGAAGGGATTCGCAGCTATGGCGAATTGCAGCAGATCGGCGACCGCGAGGCCTTTGCCGCTGGCCACGTCGAGCGGGTGCTGGCCGCCGAGATCCGGCCGGAACTGCGCGCCAGAATGCCGCGCCGCTACTTGGAGCTGGAAGAACTCCGCCTGACCCGCCTGATGGCCGATTGGCTGGACTACGAAGCCTCCCGCGCCGCCTTCGACGTGCTGGGAACCGAGGTGGACCGCTCCGTCACCCTCGCCGGCCTCACTCTCAAGCTGCGTTTGGACCGTGTCGACCGGCTCGGCGACGATTCCCTGCTGGTGATCGACTACAAGACCGGCAACGTCTCGCCCAGATCCTGGGAACTGCCCCGCCCCGAGGACGTGCAACTGCCGCTTTACGCCGGCTTCGCGTTGGATAAGGAAAAGGAGACGTTGGGCGGGCTGGTCTTTGCCAAGATTCGCCCCGGCGAGCACTCCTTTGCCGGGCGGGTGGCCGACGCCAAGGGAACGCTGCTGCCCAGCCTCTCCGGCGGCAACGCACTGGTGAAGAACAACCTCACCGCGGAGCAACTCATCGACTGGAAGGACTGCATCGAGCAGCTTGCCCGCGATTTTGTAGCGGGAAAAGCCGACGTGGACCCGCGCGAAGCTCCCAAGACCTGCGAACGCTGCGGTCTGGAAAGCCTCTGCCGCATCCGCGAGGCGTTGCCCACAACAGACTCAGAGGAGGAGGAAGCAGATGAGTAGCCGCCCCGTTCCTCCCGATCAATTGCAGCGCGAAATGGCGCTCGATCCCGCCCATTCGATCCTGGTGCAGGCCCCGGCCGGCTCCGGCAAGACCGACCTGCTCACCCGCCGCTTCTTGCGCCTGTTGGCCGAAGTCCAGGAGCCTGGACAGATTGTCGCCATCACCTTTACCAATGCCGCCGCCGCCGAGATGCGCCAGCGCATCCTGGGCGAACTGGAGAAAGCGGCGCTCGATTTCAAGCCCGGCGAGGACGACGATTTTGCGATGGAGGCTTTGGCCCAGCGCGCCCTGGCTCGCTCCCACACACTGGGCTGGAATCTCATCGAGCTGCCCGCGCAGTTGCGCATCACCACCATCGACGCATTTTGCCGCGAACTGGCCCTGCAACAGCCCCTGCTCACCGGCCTGGGAGGCGGCTTGGAGATCGCCGCTCAGCCCGAGCAGCTCTATCGCCGCGCCGCCCGCGCCACCCTGCTCCAGATCGACCGCTTCGGCCAGCCGCTTGCCGAAGCCATCGAGTCCCTGCTGCTCTGGCGCGATAACGGCTGGCAGGAGATGGAAGACCTGCTCATCGAGATGCTCAAACTCCGCGACCGCTGGATGCAGGACTTTGTCCTCGACCGCGAACAGGATTGGCAGGCCCTGCGCGAGCGCCTGGAGCGGCCCTTTGCCGCCGCCGTGCGGGGCAGAATCCTGCAGTTGGACAGCCTCTTTGCCCAAGCGCCGGCCGCCATCGAAGAAGCCCTGCTCCTGGCCCGCTTTGCCTGCGACCAGGGCGGCCTCCAGCGCGAGCTGGCCGAGCTGGCCGAGTTCCCCAGCGCGCCGTTCCCGTCCAGCACGGCGCTCGAGGAGGCGCGGCTGGCCTACGCCAATCTGGCCGAGTTTCTGCTCACTTTGGACGGTTTCTTCCGCAAAACGGTCAATGTGCGCAACGGCTTCCCTCTTGACCGCAAGAAGGAAAAGGCGCGTTTTTTTGAACTGATCGCCGCGCTGCGCTCGATCCCAGGCTTGGAAGCGGAACTCGATGCCGTGCGCGCACTGCCCCCAGCGGGCTTTACCGAAGAGGATTGGCAGATTGTGCGCGCCTGCTTCACCCTGCTGCGCCACGCCGCCGGAGAGTTGCAGATCGCCTTTGCCGAGGCCGGCGCCGTCGACTACACCGAGGTGGCGCAGATCGCCCTGCGGGTGCTGCGCGGCCACGACGGCCTGCCCAGCGACGCCGCGCTGGCCATCGCCGACAAGATCCGCCATCTGCTCGTCGATGAATTTCAGGACACCAGCCGCCGCCAGCACCAACTTTTGGCCTCGCTCATCGCCGCCTGGCCGGACCGGGAAGGCCGCTCCTGTTTTGCCGTCGGCGACCCCATGCAGTCCATCTACTTCTTCCGCGACGCCGACGCCGAGCTCTTCTCCCGCGTGAAAAACGTCGGTCTGGAGCTTCCCAGCGCCGAGAGCCTGGACAACGAACCCCTGCGTTTCGACTTCGTTCCCCTCCAGGCCAACTTCCGCACCACGCCGCGGCTGGTCGAGCAGTTGAACCGGATCTTCCTTCAAGTATTCGCCGCAAACGACGGCAGCGGCGTTACTTATTCCTCCGCACTTCCGGCCCGTGAAGTCGCACCGGAGCCTGTGATCCGGTTCAACCTGCATCTGGAGTTCGTCCCTCAGACCGGCCCTGGCGTGTGCGCCGATGCCGAGGCTCAGCAGCGCAAGGAGGCCGCCCGCGCCGCCCAAGCCGCCCAGATTGTGGCGCTGATTCAAAGCCACCAGGCCCGCATGGATCTGGCCCGCGCTCGCGGCGAAAAGTACCGCATCGCCGTACTGAGTCGGGCGCGCTCCGCCCTGCTGCCCATCGCCGAAGCCCTGCGCAAGACCGGGATACCCTTCCGTGCGATCGAGTTGGAGAAACTGCGTGAGCGCCCCGAGGTGCTCGACGCGCTCGCGCTGGCCCGCGCCATGTTGTTGCCGCTGGATCGTGTAGCCTGGCTGGGCCTGTTGCGCGCGCCCTGGTGCGGACTCTCGCTGGCCGGGCTGCACCGCCTCACCAGCGCAGACGACCCATCGCTGCTCGCCCGGCCGGTTGCCGAGTTGCTCGAAGAGCGTCTGGAGCTTCTCGGTGAGGACGACCGTCAAGCCGCCCAGCGCGTTCTGCAGGCTCTGCGCGGCCTGCCCGCCCTGCGCGCCGCCCTGCCCACGGCTTCGCTGGGAACCTGGCTGCAGCAGGTGTGGCTGCGGTTGGGCGGAGCTAAATGCGTCGACGCCGCCCAGCGCGCCAACCTCGACCTGCTCTGGAGCTGCCTCGACGCCCTGCCCAACGGCGCGCAGGATCTGCTCGGCCCAGCCCTCGACGAAGCGCTGGACAAGCTGACCGCTCTGCCCGATCCCGCCGCCTCCAGCGACTGCGGCGTGCAGTTGATGACCATTCACAAATCCAAAGGGTTGGAGTTCGAGGTGGTGATCGTTCCCGAACTGCAAGCCGCCAGCCCCGCCGGTCAAGGAAGAATGCTTAGTTGGCTGGAGCGCGGCCTGGCCGAACCCGATGAGAGCGGCGAGATTACCGAGTTCCTCATCGCCCCGCTACAATCCAAGGGCGCGGATCGCGGCAAGGCCAAGGCATTTGTCGATCGCGCGACCCGCGAACGCGAGACCCAGGAGATGCGCCGTATCCTCTATGTGGCCGCCACCCGCGCCCGCGAGGATCTGCACTTCTTCGCCCGCCCCGCGGTCCGCGAGGAGGCCAGCGGCGACCTGATCCTGCCCGCGCCCACCAACAGCCTGCTGGCCACCGCCTGGCCGGCGCTGGAAGCCGAGGTGCGCGACCGCTTTGAAGCATGGAAGGCGGCCCAAGCCGCGGCCAAACAGGAGGTGGTGGTGCAAGATCTTGCCGCGGCCGGCGAGAGCAACCTGATCGAGTTCCCCGCGCCCCTTCGCCCCACGCTGCTGCGCCGCCTGCCGCCGGAGTTTCGCGTTGCGGATTCCGCTCATCCATCGCCGTCCGCCGTCAGCACCGCGCACGCTCTGGAAGGCCTCTATCGGCGGCATGAGGGCGGCATGATCTCCCGCGCCTTGGGGACTGCGGTTCATTCCCTGCTGGAAGAGTTTTCCCTCCTGCGCACGAGTCTTGACGCCGCCTCCGCCTGCGCCGCGCTGAAGCGTTTCGAGGCCCGCATCGCCGCCCAGATCCGTTCGCGTGGCATTGCCCCCGGCGAAGCCGGCCGCATCGCCGCCCAGGCCTTGGAATTGGCGTTGAACGCCGCCCACAACTCCATCGGGGAGTGGATTCTCGCGCCCCATCCCGGCGCCGCCAGCGAAGCGCGTTGGACGGGGATCACCCCAAGCGGCCTGCGCACCGTGCAAGCCGACCGCGTCTTCCAAGCCGGCCCAGAGCCACTCGCCGAGGGGCAGGGATGCTGGTGGATCGTCGATTACAAGACCGCCCACGCCGAAGTGCAAGGCCCCGCCGAAGCTCTGCCCGCCTTGCGCGCCCTTTTCGCCCCGCAACTGGCGGCCTACGCAACCGTCCTGCGCGGCTTGCACGGCGTCGCTACACCCATTCGCGCCGGCCTCTTCTATCCCCGCATGGGCCTCTTCGATTGGTGGGAAGTCTGAGACCCGCTACGATGGTGCTTTCGCTGAAACAAGATATGGGCGTAACCTATGAAAGAAGGGAGCAATCCATGGCCAATCTCGACTGGTCCCAATGTGCAGCCGTTGAAAGCGTTCCCGGCAAGGTCAGCGGCGCCTGGGTCTTTAAGGGAACACGCATGCCGGTGCAGACGGTCTTTGCCAATCTTGAGACCGGAATGTCGATTCAGGAGATCACGGAAGTCTTCGACGTAAAGCGTGAGGAAGTAGAAGCGGTGGTGCGCTTTGTCACGGAAAGCCTGGAGAAGGAACCTGCGTACGCCTGATGAAGATCCTCTTTGACAACGGCACTCCGAACACGATTGCCCGCAGCCTGATCGGTCACCAAGTCACTTTTGCACGGCAAATTGGCTGGCACGAGTTGGGGAACGGCGAACTGATTCAACGGGCCGAGCATGCAGGATATGAATTGCTTCTCAGCACAGATAAAAATATCCGCTATCAGCAAGACCAGAGCGAACGCAGGATCGCACTGGTCGTTCTGGGCAATTCCCAATGGCCCATGGTTCGATTGCATCTCGACCAAATCGTAACTGCTGTGAACTCCAGTCTGCCGGGCAGCTACACAGAGGTGGAGATTCCCTTCCGGTAAGACGAGCTTATCCTTGCGCGTTGGGATCGCGGCCGCCGGTGACGCTCTTGAAGTGGCGCACATCGGCGCCCTGCACCCAGAAGATCACGTCTTCGGCGATGTTGGTGGCGTGGTCGGCGACGCGTTCCAGGGCGCGGCTGATCATCAGTGCATTAAGAGCTTGCGCCGCCAGGTGGCTCTGCTCTTCCATCACCTTGGTCAGGGCCTTGTAGGCCGCCTTGTTCATGGCGTCCACGGCATCGTCCATGGCGAGCACGGAGCGGGCCATCTCGGGGTCCGCTTCGATGAACGATTGCAGGCTCTTGCGCACCATGGCCGAGGCCAGGGTAGCCATCTTGGGAATGTCCACCGGCAACTCGACGGCGCCCAGTTGCTCGATATGGCGCACCCGGTCGCTGATGGCCTTGGCCGAGTCCCCCACCCGCTCCAGATCGGCATTGATCTTGATGACGGCCAAAATAAAGCGCAGATCGCCGGCCATGGGCTGTTCCATGGCCAGCAGGTCCAGCGCGGATTGATCGATCTCGCGCTCCAGGCGGTTGATGGCGTTTTCGCTGCGCGTGACCAGATCGCAGATGGAGAGGTCGCGGACGCGGTAGGCCTCAATGGCGCGCTGAATGGCCTGTTCGGCCAGCCCGGCCATCACCAGCAACTGCTCCTTCAAATCTTCGAGGCTTTGCTGAAAGCGTATGCGCGTCATCCGAACCTGCCCGTGATGTAATCTTCTGTGCGTTTGTCGCTGGGATTGGTGAAGATCTTGTGCGTCGAGTCGAACTCCACCATGCGGCCGTTGAGGAAGAAGCCGGTCTTCTCCGCCACGCGCGCGGCCTGTTGCATATTATGCGTCACAATCACGATGGTGTATTGCGACTTGAGTTGAAAGATCAGATCTTCAATCTTGGAGGTCGAGACCGGGTCCAGCGCCGAGGCCGGCTCGTCCATCAACAGCACCTCGGGGTCCACGGCCAGGGCGCGCGCAATGCAAAGCCGCTGTTGCTGGCCGCCGCTCAGGCTGGCGCCGGAGACCTTCTTCAAATCGTCCTTGACTTCATCCCACAACGCCGAGTTCTTCAGCGAGCGCTCGACGATCTCATCCAGCGCATGGCGGTTGCGAAAGCCGTTCAGCTTCAATCCCGCCGCCACGTTATCGTAGATGGACATGGTGGGAAAGGGATTGGGGCGCTGGAAGACCATGCCCACGCGGCGGCGAATCTCCACCGGCTTGGCGTCGGCGTAGATGTCCACATCGCCAATGCGCACCGATCCAGTCACACGGGCGATGGGATTGGTCTCGTGCATGCGGTTCAGGCAGCGGACAAAGGTGCTCTTGCCGCAGCCCGAGGGACCGATCAGCGCCGTGGCATGGTTGGCCGGGATGTGCAGATTGATGTCCTGCAGCGTGTGATTGGTCCCGTACCATGCATTCAGGTTGGTTACTTCGATACCGACGCCCACTTAACTTGCTCCCTTCAATACGCCGCGGCTGGTCACATAGCGAACCAGCGAAACCGCCATCACAATCAGCACAATCAGAACCAGCGCCCCGGCCCAGGCCAGACGGTGCCACTCGTCGTAGGGGGAGATGGCGTAGACGTAAATCTGCAGCGGCAGAGCGGCAATCTCCCGGTTGAGGTTGGTGCTCCAGAAGGCGTTGCCGAATGCGGTAAAGATCAGCGGCGCGGTCTCCCCGGCCACCCGCGCAAAGGCCAGCATACATCCGGTGATGATGCCCGGAGAAGCGGTGCGCACGGTAATCGCCAACACCGACAGCCAGTTGGGCACGCCCAGCGCCAGCGCTGCCTCGCGCACTGCGTTGGGCACCATCAAGAGCATCTCTTCGGTGGTGCGGCAGACCGTGGGGATCATCATGATGCCCAGCGCCACGCCGCCCGAGAATGCTGAAAAGTGGCCCATGGGAATTACCACCAGCGAGTAGGCGGCGATGCCCATCACGATCGACGGCACGCCGTTCAGCACATCGGCGGTGAAGCGGATGGCGTTGGCCAATTTGGTGCCGCGCCCGTACTCGGCCAGATAGATGCCCCCGGCGATGCCCATGGGAATGCCGATCAGGCTGCCCACTCCCAACAGGATTCCCGAACCCAGGATGGCGTTGGCCATGCCCCCGCCCGATTCGCCCACCGGCTTGGGAACCTTGATGAAAAAGTCCAGATTGATGGAACTGGCGCCTTTGTAGACCAGATAGACAAAGATGGCCACCAGCGGCGCCACCACCAGCACGGTAGAAAGCACCGCCAGACCGGTGGCCGCGCCATCGATCCCGCTCCGTATCTTCGCCCGTAAATTGTGCTCTTCGCGCACGCAAACAGCTCCTAGCCTCTAGCTACTAGCTTCTAGCTTGAGGCCCACTGCTAGAAGTCCTTGTTTCCTACACCCGCTCCGCGATCGACAACTTCCTTTAGCTAGCAGCTAAAAGCTAGTGGCTAGGAGCTACATTTCAATGCGCCTGCGAGGGCGCACCGCGGGTCACCATCCACACCAGCAGGCGGGCAATGGCATTGACAATGATGGTTACGATAAACAGCGCCAGCCCCAGTTCCATCAGCGCGCTCAAATGCAGATCGCCGGAGGCCTCGGCAAATTCGTTGGCAATGACGGCCGACATGGTGCTGCCGTTGGCCAGCAGCGAACGCTGAATATCGGGGCTGTTGCCGATCACCATGGCCACCGCCATGGTCTCGCCCAGAGCGCGGCCCAGGCCCAGAATGATGGCGCCCACAATGCCGATGCGGGCGTTGCGCAGAACGCCCACGCGGATCATCTCCCAGCGCGTCGCCCCCAGCGCCAGCACTGCTTCGCGCTGCGATCGGGGAACCGCGGTCATCACCTCCCGCGTCAGCGACGAGATGATGGGCAGAATCATGATCGCCAGAATCACGCCGGCGGCGATAAAGCCCAGGCCGGTGGGGTTGTCGCTGGCAAAAAAGCCCGTCCAGCCCAGACCCTTGATGAGCCAGGGATCGACGTGCTCGCGCAGCAGCGGCACCAGAATAAACACCGCCCACAGTCCATAGATCACGCTGGGAATGGCGGCCAGCAACTCGGTGATGAAGGCCAGCGGCCCGCGCAGCACCTGCGGGCACATCTCCGTCAAGAAGACCGCCAGGCCGATAGCCAGCGGCACGGCCAGCGCCAGCGCCAGAAACGACGAGACCAGCGTGCCGTAGAGGAACGGCAGGGCGCTGAAGTGTCCATTGACCGGGTCCCAATACATGGGTTGCCCGGTGTAGGTGTCGACGAAGGCCTTGTAGAAGAAATCGAGGCCAAACTGTCCCCACGCCATCTTCGAACGCAGCACCAATTCGGTGGCGATGAGGACGACGATGCCGAAGATGCTCAGCGCGCACACCACCATCAGGCCATGAAAGCCGGCATCGGCAATCGCCGAATTCCCCCGCGAGAGCAGGTAGGTGCGAACCGGCGAGGCCTCAACGGGGGCGCTCTCCGCTGGAAGCAGACCCTCCGCGGGACCCTCTTCCGGCTGGAATTGGACTTGGGCGATACGTATCTCAGGCACTTGGACAGTCACCTCCCCTAGGCTACCGGGCATATGTAAACAGACGATGAATAAGCTGCAAAATCAAGTGCATAGCTATGCAAATTTGGGAAGAATTCGGTGCACTTGGGCGCTCCGCATCGCTCCTGTACACTGGTGCGCGGGGTCCCGATCCGGATGCGCTCACACCTGCAACTCCTTGGTTTGCTTCTTGCTGCCGCCAGCCTTGCTGCCCAATCCCAGACCACAGACGCGCCCGATCCAGCCCATCGCCCGTGGACGGCCTCGTGGATCACCCATCCCACGGCGCCGCTGCGCGAGCCGCTGGTACTGCACTTCCGCCGGACGCTGGAATTGGATGCGCTCCCCGAGCGGTACATCG
This sequence comes from uncultured Occallatibacter sp., assembly GCA_964493705.1. Taxonomy (GTDB): domain Bacteria; phylum Acidobacteriota; class Terriglobia; order Terriglobales; family Acidobacteriaceae; genus Telmatobacter. Next base: position 60,330 of record CAZBPD010000016.1, on the reverse strand, counting down.
TCCGCGTCAGCGCCGACAACCGTTTTCTTCTTTTCGTGAACGGCAAACGCGTCGGCGATGGCCCGGCGCGCGGCGATCTGGCCCATTGGCGCTACGAACGCTTCGACCTTGCACCCTACCTTCGTCCTGGCTCCAACCTGATTACGGCAACCGTCTGGAACTTCGCAATCTATGCTCCGCTGGCCCAGGTCAGCGATCGCACCGCCTTCCTGCTGGAAAGCCAAGCTGCCGGTTCTGCCTCCATCAGCACTCCTCAAGGCTGGCAGGTTGAGGAAGACCCCGGCATTCGCCCCATTCGGCGTCCGGTCAACGGCTTTTCGGCCTATATGGCGGCCGGTTTCGGCGAAGAGTTTGACGCCAGCCGCACCGACTGGAACTCGAGCGACCCGGCCAACGACAGCACTGCCTGGCTGCCGGCCGCCTCGCCCATCCGCGAAAGCATCTACCCAAACTCCGGCGCGGCGCATTCCGCCGGGACCGACAGCGCGAATGCCTGGGAACTTACACCGGACCTGCTACCGCCGATGGAGTACACAGACACCTCCGCTGGAAATATTGTTCGCGTACAGATAGGGTCTGACGCAGGGTTTTTGACCGGCATGGAAGGGACCGGTCTTAGGCGAGACGATCCTCGGTGGCGTTATCCCGGGTTTCAATTCACCATTGACCCGATGACTCACTACAACCTCTTGCTTGACCGCGAAACCCTCACTACCGCCTACCCCGAATTGACCGTCTCCGGCGGCAAGGGCGCGCGCATCCGCTTCACCTACGCCGAAGCCCTCTTTGACAAGCATCAGCACAAGGGCGATCGCGACGCCGTGGCCGGTCGCACCGCCTTGGGCATCTACGACGAATTCCTCCCCGACGGCGGCCAGCATCGCATCTTCGCTCCTCTCTGGTGGCGCACCTGGCGCTATCTCGACATCGACATCGAAACCGCCGCCGCGCCCCTTACCCTGGAGTCGCTCACCGCGCACTTCACCGCTTATCCCTTCCAGGAGCGCGCCCGCTTCCACTCCCCCGATCCGGATCTGGAGAAGATCTGGCAGACCAGTTGGCGCACAGCTCGTCTCGATGCCCACGAAACCTACATGGACACGCCCTACTACGAGCAGCTTCAATATGTGGGCGATACCAGGGTACAGGCGCTGATTTCTTACACCGTGGCCGGCGACGACCGGCTGGCCCGCCAGGCCATCGCGGCCTTTGACCAATCCCGCACTCCGGAGGGGCTGACCCTCAGCCGCTACCCCAGTTCCCTGCCCCAATCGATCCCCACTTTTTCCCTGATTTGGGTCGGAATGGTACACGATTACTGGCTCTATCGGCCCGATCCCGAACCGGCCCGCGCCACGCTGCCGGGAATCCGCGCTGTTTTGGGCTGGTTTGCCCAGTATCGCGAGCCCAAAGGCATCTTGCACGAGTTTCCCGGCTGGAGCTTTGTGGATTGGGTCTCTTCCGGCACGATTCCCACCTACAGCAAGAGCGGTCTCTCCTGCGTGACCTCGCTGCACTACCTGGGTGCGCTCGCCGATGCCGCCGAACTGGAGAACGCGCTGGGCGATCCGTTTCTTGCCGAGCGGGATCGCGGCCAGGCGGAGAGCCTGCGCACGGAAATCAACCGCCTCTGCTGGTCAGAGGAACGCGCTCTGCTGGCCGACAACCCGGACAAGACAACCTTCAGCCAGCAAGCCAATCTGCTGGGTGTACTCTACGACGCCATTCCCAAAGAACGCCAGCGCGAGGTGCTCACTCATCTGCTCAAGATCGAGCCGGGAACCACGCCGGAGGGGATTCTCAGCGCCTCCTATTACTTCCGTTTCTACCTGGCCCGCGCCCTGGACCACGCCGGCATGGCCGATGCCTATCTCGATTCCCTTGCACCCTGGCGAGCGTTGCTGCCGCTGCACTTCAGCACCTGGCCGGAGACTCCCGGCGAAACCCGCTCCGACTCCCATGCCTGGACCGCCCACCCCATCTACGATCTGCTCACTCTGGTTGCCGGTATCGAGCCGGCCACTCCGGGCTTTGCCTCTGTGCGTATTGCTCCCCACCTGGGTTCCTTGCCCTCGCTTCGAGCCTCTTTTCCCCATCCGGCAGGCGAGATTCAGGTGAACTACCAGCGTGCCGGCGATAACCTCGAAGCCACTATCACCCTGCCCGGCAAGTTAAGCGGCAGCTTCGTCTGGAAGGGAAAGACTTGGCCGCTCCATCCCGGCGTCAATCGTCTCCAGGCCAGGTAAAAGCAGAGCCCCCGGCTTGAGATTCTGTGCCGAGTATGGATGCTTTTGTAGAGCACCCATACTCGCCGCGGGCGAGCAACCGTGCTCTGCCTTGGCGGAGTCATTTGGCCGAGTCTGCGCAAGTAACAAGAAAATCGTTATTCTTCACGGGAAACAATGTTTCCTTGAAATGGTAAAACGTGGTAAAAATCCAACATGGCTAAGGGAAAGATGGCAACTCCTGCAGGACACGTCAATCTGCGCATGCTCGCCGAGCATCTGGAGCTCTCGCAAACCACGGTTTCGCTGGTTCTGAACAACTCGCCCTCCGCCAAGTCCATCCCCCAGGAGACCCGCAACCGGGTGATGGAGGCCGCCACCCGGCTCAATTACCGGCCCAACTACTTTGCCCGCTCGCTGCGCCAAAGCCGCTCCATGAGCGTGGGCATCTTGGCGCCGGATCTGAGCGAGGGCTACTTCACCAGGGTCATGAGCGGCGTGGTGCAAGAGCTGACCCACGCCCACTACTTCTTCTTCACCGCCTGCCACGACTGGAAGCGCGAACTGATCGAGCAGTATCCGCGCATGTTGGTCGAGCGCGCCGTCGACGGCTTTCTGCTGCTGAATACCCCCGCCGACGCCATCGATGTAGCCGTGCCGGTGGTGGCCATCTCGGCTCACAGCACCGCTGAAAAGGTTACCAATATCGTTCTCGATCACCATCTGGCCGTCCAGCAGGCGCTCACCCATCTCTTTGAGCTGGGCCATCGCCGTATCGCCTTCATGCGCGGCCCCAAGGCGATTCCCGACTCCGAGTTCCGCTGGGTGGAGATTCAGAAGGTGGCCAAGGAACTGGGCCTCAAGATCGATCCCGCGCTCGTGGTCCGTCTGGACACGGCCGGCTGGTCGATGAAGACCGGCCATCACCCCATGGCGCCGGAGATCGGCTACAAGCCCATGCAGGCCCTGCTGGAGAAGACAAGGGCATTCACCGCCGTCTTCTGCTTCAACGACATCGCCGCCATCGGCGCCATCCGCGCCCTCAAAGACAGCGGCCTCTCGGTTCCCGGCGACGTCAGCGTGGTGGGCTTCGACGACATCCAGTCGGCTGCTTACTCGACGCCCTCGCTGACCACCGTCCGCCAGCCGCTCTTCGAGATGGGCCAGCGCGGCGCTCAGATCCTGCTGGAGCGCATCGCCGACAAGGAAAAGCCCTATCCAGCAGAGGTCGTCATGGCTCCCGAGCTGATCGTCCGCGAATCCTCCGGCCCGGCGCCAGCCAAGTCGAATGCCTGACAGGTTCAACTCTTGATTTCTACGAAGTTGGATTCAGGGGAACCTGGCTACATGCTGGATTTTCAACTGTAAAGCACGTAAACTAGTGCTGCACGGAGGCATGTGCGGCCATGAAAAGCAACATTACCTTGAAGATTGAAGACGGCCTGCTGCGCGAGGCTCGAATCCTCGCCGCCGAAGAGGGATCGTCGATCAGCGCACTCCTCGCCACCCGGCTGGAGCAGGCGGTGACGGAGCGCAGAGGCTACCATCAGGCCCGGCTACGCGCCAAAGCGAGGCTGCACACCGGATACGACTTGAATTGGACGCCCGCTGCCTCACGGGATGAACTCCATGAGCGATAAGTGCTTTGTCGACACGAACATTTTGATCTATGCCCACGACCGCTCCTCCGCGGTCAAACACTTACGCGCGAAAATGCTCGTTGACCAGCTCTGGGACACGGGTAGAGGCGTTCTTAGTACGCAGGTTCTACAAGAGCTGTGCGTCAACCTGCGCCGCAAATCGGCAAACCCGCTCACTGCCGAAGAAGTCCGTCGGTTGATCCGCGACTACGCTACTTGGGAGGTGGTCATCAATACTCCCGAGTCTGTCCTTGAAGCACTGGAGGTCGAGACTCGCTACCGAACTTCCTTTTGGGATGCGTTAATTCTGCAGGCCGCGGAGCACTCCGGCGCAACCACCCTTTATTCCGAAGATCTGGCTGCGGGGCAACACTACGGAGCAATTCAGATCGTCAATCCGCTCATCGACCCATCGGTCGTTTGACTGACCACTGACAACTGTTCCCTCGTTCCCTCGTTCCCTGCTACTCCATCATTTGCAGGTCGAGCGGGTCCTCGATCAGATAGTCCTTGCCCTTCAGGCGCTCCAGCGCGCGCTTGAGTGCGGAAGAGGTGCAGGGTTCGACGGTCATCACGAAGGCCAGCGCCTGCGAGGGGAAGCCGGGCTTCTGGACAATCGCGCGGATATTGATCTGTTCCTGGGCCAGGGCCACGGTGATGTCGGCGATGATCCCCGGCTTGTCGTTGACCAGGAAGCGGATGTAGTGCGGCACCTCGAACTCGTCGTCCACCGCCGCTTTGGCCGAGGGCAATTCGACGCGGCGCGAGCCGTGCGCCAGAGCCAGCAGGTCGCTGACCACGGCCACCGCGGTGGGATGGCCGCCGGCGCCATGGCCGCTGAAGACCACGTTGCCGCCGTAACGGCCACTGAAGATGACCATATTCTCCGTGTCGCGCGACCAGGCCAGCGGCGAACGCAGCGCCACCAGCGTGGGCCCGACAGTGGCCGCCACCCGCCCGTTCTTCAACTCGCCCCGCGCCACCTGGCGGATGGTGCAGCCCAGTTCGCGGGCGTAGCTGAAGTCCACGGCGCGAATCGCGGTAATGGACTTGGGCACGATCTCGTCCGGATGCACCTGGACCCGCAGCGCCAGACGCATCAGAATGGAGAGCTTGGCGCGGGCGTCGAAGCCGCCCACATCTTCAGTTGGATCGGCCTCGGCATAGCCCATGGACTGAGCCTCGGCCAGCACCGGAGCGTAGTCGGCGCCCGCCTCCATCTTGCTCAGGATGAAGTTGCAAGTGCCGTTCAGAATGCCTTCGACGCGTTCGATGCGGTCGCCGGCCAGTCCCTGCTCCAGGCCGGGAATCACGGGAATGCCGCCGGCCACCGCGGCGCCGTACTTCAAATGGCCGCCCTTGGCCGCGGCCAGACGCTCCAGCTCGACGCCGTGGTAGGAGATCAGCTTCTTGTTGGCGGTGACCACGTTCTTGCCCGATTCCAGCGCCTTGCGCACCCAACTGCCGGCCGGGTCCAGTCCGCCGGCCAGCTCGACGATCACATCCACCTCCGGCGAGACCAGCAGCGCCGCGGCGTCGATGGTCCAAGTCACACTCGATGGAACCCAATCCGCCTTGCGCTTGGCCAGGCTGCGGCTATAGATGTGGGTCAGCTCCAACCCCTGCGGCTGGGACTCAACCAGAATCCGCGCCACCGAGCTGGCCACCGTGCCAAAACCGAAGAGGGCGATGCGCAGCGGGCGCGAAAGACGGGACTCGGGCGTGAATGCAGTAGACGGAGCGGCAGAATGCTGTTCGGACACAGGCGTTTCCTCTTCAATTTGGTTGAAACTGCGGTCTACCGAATGATACCTGACCGCCGCACAGGCTTTCCTGCATTCCGGTCTCCCGCATCTCGTCTCACAGTATCCGGTCCCAATCGCGGCCACATCCTGCGCGCGTTCCCAATTTGCAAATCTCCGCATCCCAAGCAAATTCTCTGCGGACTTTTTCTGCATTGTGCTTAAAATTGGAAACCATGGCTACTGTTTGGGAAAAACTCAATCTCGGAAACCGTCAGGAGATCGTCGTCCTCCATGCGCCGCAGAGCTTTGAAGCGGAGCTGGCCCAGCTTGCCGCGCCGCACCTGCACCGAGCCGTCGAGGATGTCGCTGAAATCGCCTTTGTGCTGGCCTTTGTCACCCGCCAGAGCGAGGTCGATGCGCTGGCGCCGCAAATTATCGCTCGTGCTGCGGGCGACGCCGTCGTCTGGTTCGCCTATCCCAAGGGCACATCGAAGAGATTCAAATGCGACTTCAACCGCGACACCGGCTGGGAGAAGCTCGCGGGCTTCGACACCGTGCGCGCCATCGCCATCGACGAAGACTGGACGGCGCTGCGCTTTCGCCGCGTCGAGTTCATCAAAGCGCGAACAAAATAGACGCACAGGTCAACCGTTGACGATTGATCCGGCGCAAAACAATTGCTCCACCAAATCGCTGTCATCCTGAACGAAGTGAAGGATCTGCGGCTGTTCTTCAAGGCAATGCAATAGGGCTTTTCAGTAAAAGCAGTTACTTGCCTTCCATCGCAAACGCACCCGGCAGCACTTCTCCCGCCTTTCCGGTTACGATGTGGGTGAAGGCTTGCGCATTGAGCGGCGCTTCCGGCCCCACATAGACCGTTCGAGCCCCCGCTCCCCGCGCCCAGTGAACGAAGTTGGCCGCCGGGTAGACCGAGCCCGAGGTGCCCACCACCACCATCATCGTGGCGCGGGCGATCTCTCGCTCGATGCGGTCCATCTCCAACGGAATCTCCCCGAAGAAAACGATGTGCGGCCGCAAACGCCCGCCGCAGGGGCAACGCCCAACCTCGTCAAGACTGCGATAAATCGCACGATCCTCGACTGGAGGCCGTCCGCACTCGCGCTCGCAGCGCGCTTTGGCCAGTTCGCCGTGCATGTGGATCAGGCGCTGCGATCCTGCCCGCTCGTGCAGGTCGTCGACATTCTGCGTGCAGAGAAAGAAGCGGTCGCCGAGGTTGGATTCTAGCTCGGCCAGGGCGCGATGCGCGGGATTCGGCTCGGCTTTGGCGCCATCGGCGCGGCGCTTTGAATAAAACTCCCAAACCCGCGCCGGATCGCGCTGCCAGGCCTCGGGGGTACAGACATCCTCGACGCTTTGCCCTGCCCACAGTCCATCCGCGGCGCGAAAGGTGGGCAAGCCGCTCTCCGCGCTAATGCCCGCGCCGGTCAACACAAATACGCGATCCTTCGCGCCTATCGAGATTGCACTCATCGAGTCTCTATTCCCGTTCCCTTGTTCCTTGTTCCCTGTTCCCTTGTTCCCTTGTTCCCTGCCTTTCACGGTTCCAGCAGGATCTTTCCCGTCGTCTGCCGCGCTTCCAGATCGATCTGCGCCTGGCCGGCCTCGGTGAGGGGATAGAGATGCTCGGTGCGCAATTGCAACTCGCCGCGCACTGCCCAGTTCAAGACGTCGTTGGCGCGACCCTCCAGCTCGTCGCGGCTGGCAATGTAATGCCACAGCGTGGGACGGGTAATGAAGAGCGATCCCTTGCCGCTCAACTGAATCAGGTCGAAGGGCGGCACCGGGCCGCTGGCAGCGCCAAACAGCGCCAGCAGTCCGCGCGGACGCAGGCAGTCGAGGCTGCCTGCAAATGTCGTCCGTCCCACTCCGTCGTAGACCACGTCCACGCCCTTGCCCGCGGTCAGGCGCTTCACTTCCGCCACGAAGTCCTGTTCGGTATACAGAATCACTTCGGCGGCGCCGGCCTGGCGCGAGAGTTCGGCCTTCTCCGGCGTCGAAACGGTGGTGATGACACGCGCGCCCAGACGCGTGGCCATCTGCGTCAGCAGCAGGCCCACGCCGCCGGCTCCGGCGTGCACCAGCGCGGTGTCGCCGGCCTTGAGGGGAAAGGTGGAATACGCCAGGTAGTGCGCCGTCATGCCCTGCAGCATGGCCGCCGCGGTCTTCTCCGGGCTCAGACCTGCCGGCGTTTTGACCAGTTGCGTGGCGGGAACCAGAGCATACTCCGCGTAGCTGCCCAGCACGCCCACCGATGCCACGGCATCGCCCACCGCAAAGCCGCTGACGCCCGGCCCCAGTTTCTCGACACTGCCCGCGGCCTCGCTCCCCGGCGTGAACGGCAGCGCTGTTTTATAGACTCCTTTGCGGAAGTAGATCTCGATGAAGTTGACACCCACCGCCTCAACGCGAATCAGAATCTGTCCGGGACCCGGCTCGGGAATGGGCAACTCGGCCAGCTTCAACATCTCCGGCCCGCCTGTGGCAAAGATCTGGATGGCTTTCATGACAGGGCCAGAATGCACCTTCGCCCCCTGTCTCCGCAAGTGCGATGGTCGAGAAGCAGTTTCATCGCCTCCCTGCGCCCGATAGCGTGACCCTGTGATTGAGTAACGGGATTCAATTGAAAGGGGTGTTTCCATTCTCGCTTTTGAGACCGGGGAGCGGATTCTTCCACACAGACACAGTACTACGGAGAAACTTCCACCGGAGTGACTTCAGTCCCGCTCGCAGTAAAGACAAAGCGCAGCCTCCACACGCTGGAAACAGTTTGATCGTCGACCCGCGCCGGTTTGAACTTCCACCCTCGCACTGCCTTGAGCGCCTGCTGGACGAAGTACTTGCTCGACTGCGGCGAGTCCAGCGCCGCCGCGGCCACCGTGCCGTCGACTGCGACGGTTACCCGCAAACTGACTTGCACCGAACCCCGGATGGACTCCTGCGCGCTGTCGAGTATCTCCGGCAATATGCGCGTCGCGACCGCGCCCTTGACCACTGCATTTCTCTTTGGTGGACTCTTGACCACCGCGCTCTCGTTCCCCATAACTTCATGCGCCGCACCCTGAGAGATTTCCGTCACAGAGGCCGGAGATGGAGCTGAAGCCGATGGCGCTACGGCTGCGGGGGTGCTCACCAAGAGCGGTTGCGAGGGCGCGGCAACACGAGAGCGCATCTGCCAGACGATCGCCACAGCAACCAAAGCAAGCAGCGTAACTGCGAGAGCCGCCCAGAGTAGTTTCGCAATCATACCTCTCTTGGATCGTATCGCTGCGCCGGAAAATACATGGGTTGGAAGAAGCGCCTGGACCTCGTCCAGTGTGCAGCGCCGCTCCGCGTCGGAGCGCAAGCATCTTCTCACCAGGCCGGCAAAGGAGAGGGGAATCGATTTCGGCGTCTCCGGATCTTGCTGCGCCGATGCCTCCCAGCGCGGCGGTTGCTGGGTCAGAACTTCTACCAATGTGACGCCCAGCGACCATAAATCGGCCGCCGGAGTTATCGTCCCCGCAGCGCCCTCCGGCGCGTTGTAGATGCCCGCCGCCGGATCGAGCTTGCCGATCGCTCCAGAGGCCAGCAGATGATCCGAAGAGAGCTTCAACCCTTCGCCGACAGCCATGATGTTCGATGGCTTGAGATGGCCATGCACAAAACCATTTCCATGCAGATAGCGCAGCGCGTCAAGCAGCGGGCCAAGCATCTCTCCTGCCTCGGCCGGGGTAAGAGGCCGCTGAGTGAGAATCTGCGCGAGAATCTCATCGGCATATTCCGTCACGACATACAGCATGGGGAGCGCGCCAATCTGGCAACGTCCGGCGTGATGCACGCGCATTAAATGGGGATGAGAGAGTGCGGCTGCCGCGGTCCAGCCGGTAAGACGCTCTTGCGCGTCTGCAATATCGGCGGAAATGAGTTTAATGGTTGCCCGCTGGGAAGACGATTCCGGCAATTCGGTAAGAAAGACAGCGCTCTCTTGCGTTCCGCCCAACCACTGCAACAGCGGATACTTTCCATCGATGATCAGTCCTACCCAATCGCTGCGAATCGCCTCTGTATGCATGGCGTAAACCATTCTATCGGAAGTACGGCGGCAAAGGTCGAACGGGCGGCCCATCTTCCAATAACAAATGCAAGACGCGAGCCCAAAAAAGAACCCCGGTTAGAATTTAGGTGCGCGGATATTGGACAGTACGCAACTATGTTTGCATTCGCGTGCAGATGCAGGTATTGTAATGCGAGGCGCGTGTCCGTCGCTGCCGGGATGATAACTCGATTCCGCAGCAAGACGGCCGTTGACCCGAAGATCAGGGAGGAATCATGGGAGTTTCACAGATTCTCGCGGAATTGGATCGCGAGATTGCACAGCTTATGAAGGCACGCGCTTTGCTGACCGGCGATGCGGCGCCGAAGAAGTCTCCGGGGCGTCCGAAGAAAGTGGCTACCGCCGTTGCACCGCCCGCGAAGAAAGCCGCCAAGAAGAAGAGAAACCTCACGCCTGAGGGCCGCAAGCGCATTGCCGACGCCGTCAAGAAGCGTTGGGCCGCACAGAAGAAGGCAGCCAAGTAACTGCCGTCCGCAGCAATAGAAAAGCCGGCGCCGGCCCATCCGGCGTCGGTTTTTTTGCGTTTCTCTCTACTCCCGCCGATGCATGGCTTTCTTGGGCCAGCGCTCTTCCAGCCGGGCAAAGAGCTCGCTGGGCGACAACTTTCGAATGATCTCCGGATCGGCCGGCGAGCCATCCGGCTGCGAGAACAGCGTCTCCACCACATGCTGGCCCAAGCGCCGGTAACTCTCAAATTGCGATTCGCTGAACCACTGATCCGCAGTCGATTGGTGGGGAAAGCTGGGGTGCGAGATGCGATAGTTCCTGACATCCGACGGTTCGTCCCCCGTCAGCGACGCCTTGATGTAAACCAATACACCCTTTTCTCCATCCGGGTCGGCCATATCGTAGTGGATGGTGCCCAGCGCGCAATGGCGCAGAATCACTGCCGCGCTATCGCTGTCTGCGGCCTCGGTATTCTTCCCTTGGTTATCGTTGCTGGTCCGCTGCAACATCCGCGCGGTGTCCAACTCGATCTCCACGCCAATATCTTCGCGACATTTGCGGATGGCGCTACCCAGGTCATCGAAGGTGTAATTGGGGTCCGCACCGGCGTCGCAGGCCACAATAAATTTGCAGCGCCGCTTGACCAACTCGTAGATTCCCAGATTCTCAAAATGTCCGCCATCGGAGAGATAAACATACCGAGCCGTATCGCTGGTCAGGCCAAAGAGTTCGCTGATTAGTTGTCCCAAGCCGATTCTGGGTCCGGGATATTTCCAGGTAACTTCATTTCTCGGATTGCCCGCCCAGAATCCCAGGCGCACATTGAAGAAGGTCATCAGCAGAGCCAGCGACGGAACCGAGTGGTAGCCCATATTCGGGCTGGCCGCCGCCCCGGAGATACTCATTGCCGTTCCCACATAGAATCCCCCGTCCGCATAGCCGTACCTTGCCGCCGGTCGGTAGGCATACTTGGCGATCTCTCCCTTGATGTTTTCGCGTTTGTAATTCCTCTCCAGATTGGTTTGCTCAATCCATGTATCGAAGCCGCAGCGCAGCGGCGTCATGGGAAACGACTCCGCCTTGCGCTCCTGCCACGCCAGATCCCTGGTGTTGACCAAATTCAGTGTGCCATTCAGGATGGGCAACGGCCCTGAATAGAAATCCGAGCTGCGCAGAGTCGAGAGAAACAGATCGTCGCGGCAATCGAATCCGGAAAATGGACTGGCCGAACGTTTCTCATGAGTCGCTCCCAAATAGCACCGGACCAAACGGTTTCGGTACATCAGATTCATCGAAAACTCGTTCAGGTCGACGCAATAGGACAAAATCACGCAAGCCGCAAGTAGCCCCGCACACAACGGGATCAGGCCCCATGTCGTCACCATGTACAAGAGCGAGAAGTGTGCGTCCACATACGCCGGAATCGTGTGCGCTGCCGACTGAGGCAGCGAGGTGGTCGTCGCATTCAACGTCAAGATTCCTGAGTTGACGCTCCCACTGACCTTCAGAACCCAGTCAACTGCTTTCTCCACGCCGGGGCTCTCGGCCAGAAGCTGATGCCACACCCCCGCCAGCAATTCCTGTGCAACGAATAGACGGGCCAAAATCAATTCCAATGAGAGCGAGAGCAAAGAGAGCAGTCCAACAATAAACACATAAGGTGTGATCGACAGAAGCACGACCTTTGCGCCACCTGCATCGAGGCCACCCGTCTTCTCGCTCTTTCCACCCAGCACTCCCACCAGCGTGGTTCCAATCCAGGCCAGACCCGCTGCTTTCAGCCAACCGCGCAGCCACAGCACCCCCAGCGGCGCATAGAAGGCCAGCGCAAATCCCGCCGTCCACACGATGGTCAGGATAAAGATCCATCCCGCCACGCGCGCCCACCACTCCCGATAGGGATCGCAGAAGCTGCGCCCCATCAACCCCATCTGAACGACGGCGGCCGCCAGAAAGACCAGCATGGTCAATGGAACGCCCAGACACAGTTCATGCCATCCCGCGCCGCACCAGGATTTCACCGGTTGAAAAACAAGATGAACCGCGGCCAGCATCAGATACCCGCTAACTGCGCCGGTAACCAGAGACTCCGCCATCCAAAAAACCTTCGCAAAGCGCATCGTACCGGTGGCGTCTTTCTGACTTGGCGCAAAGAACCAACTAATTATCAGCGGCACTCCGAGTAAGGCCATCCCGCCCAGCGGCCAATTCAGGGTGCGCGCGTTGACCCACGTCTCCGCATAGGCCCACAACCAAGCTGTCAGCAGCCACCCCGCCAAAAAGATCGGCGTCACGATAGTCAGAATCACCCAGAACTGTTGCTGCGGCGGACGCCATGGCTTTGCTGGATCAGGCTTTTGCTCAGCGCCCGTCAGGCCGCGCAGGTTTCGAGCGCCCACAGACAACGCCCCAGTCAACAGCAAGAGAGCAACCACCGGCTGCACCCAGGGCCACTCCACACGCAGCGCGCCGGTTAGCCAAACGGCAATATAGGGCAGCAGCAGCAGCGCAAACAGGAACAGCACCAGAATGCTCTGATTCAGCAGCAGATTGCGCAGATAGATGGCGATGACCGTCCAGGTGTCGGCGCCCAGCGCACCCAGACGGGGGGTCAGGTAGTTGCTATAGTCGCGAAGAAAGCGAATCGGCGGCGGCTCGGTGTGCGATTTTTGATCCTGCCATTCGCGCTCTTCCACGCTCTTCTTGCGCTCGGTCCGCGCCGGCCGCAACTCCTCTTCTACGACATCGATCCCGTGGCGCATCTTCTCCGCCTCAGTTGCCGGGGGATGAGCATGGTCTTTGCCTGCGCGCAGAATCCAAGCCTCCAGCCAGTTTCCGATGTAACCTCCGCCGGAGACCGTCGAGAGATAGTCGAAGAGCCGCACTTTATTGTATTGAGCCAGTCCCTGTAACACGCCCAAATTGAAGGTTGCGCTGCGAATGCCGCCGCCGGAGAAGGCCAGCCCGGCCAACTGCATCTTGCGCGCCTCGCCGACCACCTTGGTCGCATCCTCGGCCGCGGCCTGGCCGCCCAGATCGATGCGTTCTCTGGTTCCCGCCTCGGCCGCGATCTTCTCGACTGCCTTCCATTCCTTGGTATTTTCCGTCCCCGCAGGGTTCTCTATCTTGCGCGCGCGACGCAGTTCCTTCACTTCCAGCAGTTCTTCCGCCAGCGCCTCGGCAAAGCATACTGCGTGATTCTTCGTGGTGGGTTGACTTTCTAAGTCTTTGGCCATGGCCTGCACGCTTCTCTTTCCGTTTGGGCGGAGCCAGCATAAATAGAAACATTAACCGCAACGATAGCTCGCTCGCCGAAACCGGGTTCGATAAGTCAGAGGGGAAGTGAGACGCAGCAGAGGCGCCGCCCCTGGTGACTGCGAGCGCAACTTTAGATTAAAAAAGCCGCGCTTGTCAATGGCGTTTCGATAACTCGTCCGCGCCCGCCGCCGCCACCACCCTCGACAAACAAAAAATGGCTCCCGCCCGATTCTCATCGGGCGAAGAGCCAATGGAGGAAGCGTGCTATGGATGGCCTGTTCCGTTGTTACTGCGGGGATCGAAAGAGGATGGCCTCCCCGTCCAGCCTGAACTCGGCCGAACAGGAGTCTCCGCCGCAGATCATGGTGTCGCTGCCCAGAAGCTGGCGGCGGGTGATGGGGTCCATGTTGCCGCATCGGGGGCAGGACATCACGGCGACAATGGGGTTATGGGCGTGTTCCGCCGGAGGCTGGTTTTCCAGAACGAAAACCGTTCCGGGGTCCATTCTGTCGGGTATCCATTCATTGACAAGCTGCAAATCGGCTGACATCCTGCCCTCCGGTTGGATGAGGATACAGGGCTATGCCTCGAATGGCAGGCCGGCCCTGTTTGTGCAACAACAGCAGGCTGCGAATGGTCGCCCGGAGGCAGGGGAAAGTCTCCGAGTGCAAACAGTGTTGCCGCAAGCACCCGGAAATGTCAACCGCAATCGATAAAGGGCCGTACCGAAGGAGGTACGCCGCCCGAAGCGGGAAGGCTGCCGCCCGGCCACAGGCAGCTATCTGCCCTGCGAGCGGGCATATTGATCGATGGCGCGATACATCTCCTGGTTGCGCAAAATGCCTTCGACATACTCCCTGGTCTCGGTAAAGGGAATCGACTCCACAAACTCGTCCATGCCGCTATAAGGACCGCCCGCCTGCCAATCGGCGACCCGTTCGTCGCCGGCGTCGTAGGCGGCCAGCGCGTACTCGGTGACGCCGCCGAACTTATCCAGCGTCTTGCGCAGATAACGCGTGCCCAGCCGGATATTGGTATCCGGATCGAAGAGCTGATAGGTCTGAAAGCCGCTCATGCCTTCTTCATGGGCCATCGCGCGGCCCACCGAGGGCAGCAATTGCAACAGTCCGAGAGCGTTGGCCCGGGAGACGGCAGCGGGGTTGAACTCCGACTCCTGGCGAATCTGCGCGGCCACCAGATAGGGATCGAGATTGTTCTTGGCCGCCTCCGATTGAATCGTCGCCCAGTACGGCTGGGGAAAGAGGATGCGCCAATACGCCAGCGGAACCGACGCAATCGAGGCGGAGGCGGCGTTGGGCAGGGCGCGCTTCAGGGCGCGCATGGCACGGTACGTCTCGCCGTCGGAGGCGAAGATCTGCGCCTCGGCCAGAGCGCTCCAGGAGGCGGAATCGGGGTCGGCGGCGATCTCCTCGGCGATGTAGTCGTTCAGGCCGGCGTTGGCCAGCAGACGGGCCTTGGCCAGGTGCGGACTGTCGGCAGGAAAGCTGGCCTCCAGCGCCGGCGTGGCGGGGGGTTGCAATGAGTCCAGGTGGGGGATGTGCGCGGCAGGCAGGTTGCCCATCGCCGCCAGTCGCTGGCGCGCCATCTGCCCATAGAAAAAGTGTGGATAGACGCGCAGGATGGTGCGATAGTTGGCCGCGGCCAGAGCCGGCTGGCGGTCCTGGCTCTCGTAGAGACGGGCTCGCCAATAGAGCGCCGAGGCGGTCTCCTTGGCGGCGGGGTAGAGGCGGACCTGATCGTCGAAGAGCCGCGCGGCTACGTCGTAGAGCCCCTGGCGATAGCTCAGCCAGGCGGCCTTCCAGTGCGCTGCCGAGGCATATTTGCCGGAGAGGAACTCCGCCGCAAGGCGCGAGTAGTACCCTGCTGCCGCCCCGTATTCGCGGCGCAGCAGATACATATTGCCGCTGGAGTAGAGCGCCTCGGCCAGCCAGGAGCTATGCGGAAACCGCGTTTCCATGCTGGCTACAATGCTCTGCTGCTGGTTACGATCGTCGCGGTTGCGGGCCAATTCCAGCAACAGATAAGCGCGGCGTGCGCCGTTGTCGTCGTCCGTATCGGCCAGGGCCTCGGCCTGAGCCGTGGTGAGCCGCTTCAACTTCAGATCGCAGGCTGCGGCGGCAACGGCAAAACCTCTGCGCGCAGCCGCTTCCACAGCCGCGGAACGGGCCAGTGCGTGGTATTGCTCGCTGGCCTCACTGTAGCGCCCGCCGTTGTAATAAGCGTCGCCCAGGCTGCGCAACTCGGTTACGGTCAGGCTGGATTCGGCGCCCATGGCGGTCAGCTTGGCGCGTGCCAACTCCGCCTCTCCGGCCAGTGGATGGGCCAGCAGCAGGCGTTTGTAGATGCGCTGAGCTTCGCCGGTTTGTCCCAGCGCAAAGGCCGTCTCGCCTTGCACAAGCTGAAAGCCGGGGCGGTTGGCGGCGGGCGAATTCGCGGCCGCCGCGAGCACTCGCTGCGCCCCCGCCGGGTCGTTCATCGCCATGAGGACTTTCGCTTCCAGCTCCGGTTCGCGGCTGTTGAAGATGCTGTCGGGATAACGCGTGGAGAAGCCGCGCAGCAGGGCCTCGGCCTCTTTCTGGGCGCCTTCTTCGTACTCCGCATCGGCGCCGAGGAAGTCGGCGTAATCGGCCAGCACCTCGCCCGCCTTGCGCGCCAGATTGAAGTTCGCCACCGCCTCGGAATAGCGTTTATCGAGAAGATAGGCGTGCCCCAGGGCCAGATACGCCGTGGCGGCAGCCTCGCCGGTGTGATGTTGCGCATAGGTTGTGACGCCGGCATACGCGGCCGGAGTGCGCATGGTGGCCAATTGCTGAGCCATCGGGCGCAGTTCGGCGGAGGCGACAAACGCCTGATGAATGCGCGCGGTCCGCGCCGAGTGCACGGCCTTGCCGGTTTTTTTCTTTTTGGTCTTCGCCTTGGCGGCCGGTTTGGCCTTGCCCGTCTGGCTGGAACTCTGCGCCGCGGCATCGTTCCCCGGCGTTTGTCCCGCGCCCAGGGGAGATCCGTATCCGCACAGCGGCATTCCCGTCAATGAAAGGCACAGCGCCGCGGCCACCGTGCGAGAAAGAGAAATCCGCTTTAAAAAGAGAGAATGGGGGAGCCTCATGCCTTCACTTTAAGCTGTTTCTCCCCCTCCGCAACCAGCCGGAACCAGCAACGTCACATCCCAGTACACTCAAGTGGGACGCTCTTGGAACGTTCTTGGGACGCTCTAGCCTGCGAAAGCCGTTTGCGACTGCTCCGCCGGCTCGCTCCACAGGCTGTTGGAGAGGGCCTTGTGGCCGCCCTCCAGCATTCCCCGGCGCAAGAATTCCGCCGCCGATGCGTTCTCCGCAGGTTTGGAGAAGTAGTAGCCCTGAATGACGCAGCAGCCGCACTCCTGCAACGTATTGAGTTGCGCCGCCGTCTCCACGCCCTCGGCCACCACCCGCAATCCCAACGTGTTGCCCATCGAGAGCACTGCCTCGACGATCGGTCGCGTGCCTTCCGGCTCGTTCAGGTTTTCCATGAACGACCCGTCGATTTTGAGAATATCGATGGGCAAACGGTGCAGGTAACTCAACGAGGAGTAGCCGGTGCCGAAGTCGTCGATGGCGATACGAACGCCCAGTCTCTTCAGCCGCTTCATCTGCCGCGCCGACTCCTCGAAGTCGTGCATAACGATGCTTTCCGTCAATTCCAGCACCAGGTTCGCACCCGCTTCCCCGGTCTCTTCGAGAATCTCCGCGACCCCGTCCGCAAAGTCGTCGCGGGAAAATTGCAGCGCGGAGATATTCACGGCGATGGGAACCGTAGCCAGGCCTGCCTGCTGCCAAACGCGATTCTGCACGCAAACCTGGCGCAGAACCCACTCACCCAGAGGAATGATGAGTTGCGTCTCCTCGGCAATAGGAATAAAACGCGAGGGGGGCACAGGCCCCAAACTCGGGGATTCAAAGCGCAGCAACGCTTCAAATCCGTCCAGCGTGCCGTCGGGCTGGCAGAGTGGCTGATAGACCACCCGGAAGCTGCCCGTCTCCAGCGCCTGCCGCATCTCTTCTTCCAACTCCCGCCGTTGCGCCGGAACCCGGTCCATCTCGGGGGAGAAAGAGAGCAGTCCGCAGCAGCCGAATTTGGCGGCATACATGGCCTGATCGGCGTGTTGCGCCAGGCTGTCGACACTGCGCCCGTCCTCGGGAAAAAGAGAGATGCCGATGCTGGCGGTGATTTGAATCTCCAGCTCGCCGATTTGCATGGGGGTGGCGAGCATATCGAGCAGTTCGGCGGCCAGCGTCTCGGCGGCTTCGCGGCTGCTGATCTCCTCGACAATGGCCATGAACTCGTCGCCGCCCATACGCGCCAGGGTGTCGCACGCGCGCAGTCGCGCGCCCAGTCGCAGTGCGGCTTTCTGCAGCACTGCGTCGCCCACCGGATGGCCATAGCGGTCGTTGATCTGCTTGAAGCGATCCAGATCGATCCACAACACCGCCATATGGCCCTTGGCGCGCTCGGCGCGGCAGGCGGCGCTGGAGAGCCGATCCCGGCCCAGGCGGCGATTGGGCAAACCCGTCAGGCTGTCGTGGTAGGCGTGGTCCACCAACTGCAACTGCATCCGGCTCCGCTCCTGCACCAGCGTAGCCATGTTGCTGGCGCTCTCCAGCATCTCCAAATCGGCGGTCGTAGGGTTCCATTGCAGCAGGGTGTAGATCGTGATGGTTCCCAACACCGTCGCATCGGGAGCGAAAAAGGGTGTGGACCAGACGGAGAGCAGACCGTTGGCGCGCAACAACTGGCTCCAGGTTCGGTGCTCACCTCCCAGATCTTCGATCAGATAAGGCTTCCGCGAGGTCAGAGCCACGCTCTCCGGCGCTCCCGAGTAGTCGGCCACAATCGAGCGCAGATGCTGCTTCACCTTGTCGCTCAACCCCGAGCTGGCCGTCATCTTCAACATCCCGGAGTCCAGCGTGTGCACCACGCATGCCCAGGTGGAGCGGTATTCGGCCAGAGTGTCGGCCAGGACCTGCAGAATCTCCGGGACCGGCTCATTGCGCGCCACCATCTCCAGAATGCGGTTGCGGCCGCGGTTCAGAAGCTCGACGCGCTGCCGCTCACGCACCTCCGACTCCAACGCCGCAGTGCGCGTCTTTACCCGCTGCTCCAGTGCACGCCGCTCGGCGGAGAGCTCCGACTCGACGCGAAAGCGCGCCAGTTCCTCCTTGCGCAGGTGCCGGTAGAGCCGCGCGGCCCAAAACAGCGCTACCGCCATCAGCAGGCCGGCGAAAACCTCGCACAGGTTGTTCCAGAAGCTGATCGATCGGATGTCATAGAGGCGATGCAGATTCTCCTCATCCAGCCGGTCCACCCCACTGCTCAGCGAGACCAGCGCAGCCTCCAAACGCTCGGTCGCCGCGGGAATCTCCGCAGGTATCCGCCCCTGCCCGCCGGTTCCCTTTGCCTGCCGCAGACCCTGCAATTCATCCAGCCGCTGCCGCAAAACCGCCTTCTCGGCAGGGAGGTCGATCGGCGCAGCGAGCAGGTTCTTGGTTGCCGCCGCCGCCGAATCCAGCTCCAGCGCCGCCGGCATCGACTGCTTGCGATCGGCTGGACGCGCCTGCACCACCAGAGAAAGACGGTCCAATCGCTCACACAGACCGTCCGTCTGCTGATGTACATACGCCAGTTGATCGTGGCGGCCAATCAGATCCTTGCAGGTGGTATAAAGATCGCGGGAGATGGCCAGCCCCACCACCACCGCAATCAACTGCAGCGCCAACAGGGTGAGGAATCGCCCACTCGCGAGAGCAGACGGGGGCTGATGACGGTCGGACTTGAAGATTGCGGACAAACGGTTACTTCCGTTACGAAAGAATATGACCCTAGTACCAAGCCTTACCTCATTTTATCGGC
Organism: uncultured Occallatibacter sp.; assembly: GCA_964493705.1. Lineage (GTDB taxonomy): Bacteria > Acidobacteriota > Terriglobia > Terriglobales > Acidobacteriaceae > Telmatobacter. Next base: position 40,994 of record CAZBPD010000016.1, on the reverse strand, counting down.
AGCGAATTTATCAAACCGATTAAATTCCCAACAAACCCGACGCTCTCCTGTGGAAACTAGAGATTCTCACTTTCCGAAGCGAATCCTTGGCGAAATTCATGTGACGAAAGTCACACGCCGGCCCGCTTTCCTGATCCTCACCGGAGTGGGGCGAGATCAACCGCGCAGAGAGCGAATCTTTGGCTTGCCCGCCCAGGGCAAACACATCTCAATTCCGCTGGGGTACCAGTTTTGGATTGCGAATCGAAACAATGGGTAGTTTGGGGAGGGAACAGGGGCCTTCAGGCACGGGCCATTTTGCAACTGCGAGCTGCTTCAGGGGTCTGAAGACCCCTGCTCCCTCCGTAAAGACAAGCAAAAGCAATGGTTACAACGGTTTCACTCGGAAAACGGCCGATCGATCAAGATGCGTTTGCCCGGCTTGCCCGCCATCGCCGTTTGGTCCCCCGCGCTGCCGTCCGTTACACTCGTCTTTACGGCCTCGATGCAAAATCGCATCCTGCCGTGGAATTTAGCAACCAACCACCATGCCAACCATCCAACTGAGTGCAGACCAACTCGAACCGCATCCCGACGTAGCCCTGGTAGACCAGGCGCGCCAAGGGGATGTTCTGGCCTTCGATACTCTGGTGCGCAAGTACGAGCGCCAGATCTTTCGCATCGCCCAGCACATCACCCAAAACCGCGAGGATGCCGAGGATGTGATGCAAGACGCCTTCCTGAAGGCTTACGGGAAACTGGATCAATTTCAGGGAAATTCGAAGTTTTACACCTGGCTGGTGCGAATCGCGGTCAACGAAAGCCTGATGCGCCTGCGCAAGCGGCGAACGGGAAAGATGGTCTCCATCGACGAGGAGATCGAGACCGAAGAGGGCAGCGTGCCCCGCGATCTGGCCGACTGGGCGCCCAATCCGGAGCAGAACTATGGTCAGGCCGAGTTGGCGGAGATTCTACGCAAGACCATTCAAGGGCTTCCACCAGGATTTCGGATGGTGTTTGTGCTGCGCGATGTGGAAGGACTTTCGACGGAAGAGACGGCCGAGACGCTGAGTTTGAGCATCCCCGCCGTGAAATCGCGGCTGCTGCGCGCGCGTCTGCAACTGCGCGAGCGCCTGAGCCGCTACTTCCGCAGGAAAAAGGGTGGTGAGAAGTGACCTGCACCGAGTTTTTGGCCTTGCTCGACGATCTGATCGACGATTCGGTTCCCGCCGAAACCCGTGCCGAGTTGCAAGCGCACCTTCGCGGCTGCGAACACTGCGAGGTGACCCTCAACACCACTCGCAAGACCATCGAGATCTACCGCTCCCACGAGATCTACGACCTGCCCGCCGGCCTGCGCGACCGCCTCCACGCCGCCATCATGGCCCGCTGCAAAAAGGGCTGCTGAGCGAAGCAGCCTTTCCGCCGCTGGCAGGCCCCCCGCCGCATGGTTTAACCTCGAAGCTGGTATGAAACTTACACAAGCGCTTTTCGCATTCGCCCTCGCCTTTGCCGCCGTGGCGCCTGGTTCGTTGTTGGCCCAGACGGCCGCCAAACCGGCCCCGCCCGCCGAGGAACTGCCCGACGCGCCCGCGGCCACCGTCGCCGCCACCACCCGTCCCAACGGCCCCACCGTGGTCATGGACACCTCCATGGGCCGCATCACCTGCCAGTTCTACGAGAAGCAAGCGCCCAAAGCCGTGGCCAACTTCATCGCCCTGGCCGAAGGCGCCAAGGACTGGGTCGATCCGGCCACGGGCAAAAAGCAGCACAACAAGCCTTATTACGATGGCACCATCTTCCATCGCGTCATTCCCGAGTTCATGATCCAGGGCGGCGACCCCACCGGCACCGGCCGCGGCGACCCCGGCTACAGCTTTGAAGACGAGTTCGATCCCAATCTCAACTTCGATCAGCCGGGCCGCCTAGCCATGGCGAATTCCGGTCCCAACACCAATGGCAGCCAATTTTTCATCACCGAACAGGCCTACGACTCGCTCAGCCAGCACTACACCCTCTTCGGCCAGTGCGACGAATCCAGCGTGCTGGTGGTCAAGACCATCGCCCGCGTGGAGCGCGACGGCAGCGACAAACCACTGACCCCGGTGGTGCTGAAGAAGGTAACCATCGTCCGCGAGGGCCAGCCCATGCCGCCCGCAACGGCGGAAGCTGCCCCGCCCACCGCCAAGCCCGCGCCGAAACCGTAATGAGCGAGCTTCTAGCTGCTAGCTTCTAGCCGCCAGCTCGTTCATCCTGGAATTTGTTTTTACGTCGCACAACGCGGAGAGAGGAAGCACGGAAAGCTAGAGGCTAGTAGCTAGCAGCTAGAAGCTGTCTTCGATCCCCACCACACAGGAGTTTTCATGTCACTCGCAGCAGGCACCTACGCCGTCTTCACCACCAGCGAAGGCAAGATCACCGTCCGGCTCTTCGAGCAGGACGCGCCCATCACCGTCAAGAACTTCATCGAACTGGCCGAAGGATCGAGGGAGTGGACCCATCCCACCACCCGTGAAAAGTCCTCCAAAAAACTCTACGACGGCACCATCTTCCATCGCGTGATTCCCGACTTCATGATTCAGGGCGGCGACCCGGCCGGCACCGGCATGGGCGGACCCGGCTACCGCTTCGAGGACGAGACCAAGGGCTCGGCGCACAAGTTCGACAAGCCGGGCAAACTGGCCATGGCCAACAGCGGACCCAACACCAACGGCTGCCAGTTCTTCATCACCGTGGCCCCTACCACCTGGCTGACCGGCAAGCACACCATCTTCGGCGAAGTGGTCGAGGGCATGGAGATCGTCAACAAGATCTCTCTCGTCCCCACCGCCTCGCAAGACAAGCCCAAGAAGCCTGTCGTGCTGGAATCGGTGGTCATCGAGCGCGTGGCGTAAGAATCGCATCCTCGCAACTCCCCAAGGCCCGGCAGCGATGCCGGGCTTTTTCGTCTTCAGGGTTCATGATTGAATGCAAAGCGATTGCACTATCAAAACGCTGTCATCCTGAACACCAATCCGCTGTCATCCTGAACGAAGTGAAGGATCTGCGGTTTCTTTTGGTCACTTTGCTCCGCAAATTTTCCGTACAAACGGCGCAGTCCAAGCACCCACATCTGTGAATGCCCCATAAATACCGCTCGCTGCGCTATTCTGCTCGAAGCATCCAAATTCTCCAGGAGCCCCCATGTTCCGTATCCGCTTCCCCCGCGTCTTCCCCGCATTCCTCTGCTTCTCGATGCTCCTGGCCGGCTCTGCGCTGGCACAATCGCACTCCTCCGCCAAGCTCGCGCCGGTTCCCGCGCTGCTGCTCAGCGACATTCACTTCGAGCCCTTCGCCGATCCCGGTAAAGCCCCGCAACTGGCCGCCGCGCCGGTGAGCGAGTGGCAGGCGATCCTCTCCGCCGCGCCCTCGCCCGATTCTGCGCTGCGTTTCGCGGCGCTGCAGCAGCAATGCCATTCCAAGGGCGAAGACACCACCTACACGCTCTTCGCATCCAGCCTGCAAGCCATGCGCGCTCAGGCCGTGGGGGTGAAGTTCATCACCGTCAGCGGCGATCTGATGGCCCATCAATTCGACTGCAAATTCAACGCTCTCTTTCCCCACGCCGCCCCCGGCGATTACCGCGCCTTCGCCGAGAAGACGCTGGCCTATGTGCAATCCGAGCTGACCACCGCCTTCCCCGGCGTTCCGCTGTACATCGCTCTGGGCAACAATGACTCCGATTGCGGCGACTACCAGCTCGACCCGCACAGCGCCTTTCTGGCCGATGAAGGCAAAACAGTGAGCGCCGGCTTCCCTGCCCCCGAGCGCGCCGCGGCTCAGCACAGCTTCGCCGCCGGCGGCTATTACAGCGTCGCCCTGCCCGCGCCCATGCGCTCCACGCGCCTGCTGGTGCTCAACGACATCTTCATGTCCAAAAGCTACTCGACCTGCGCCGGCCAGCCCGACCCGGCAGGCGCCGAGGAGCAGCTCACCTGGCTGCGCCAGCAGCTTGTGGAAGCCCGCACCCGGCACGAAAAAGTCTGGGTGATGGGCCACATCCCGCCCGGCGTCAATCTCTACAGCACCGCTTCGAAGGGGACCAACGTCTGCGCGGGCAAAAAGCCAATCATGTTTCTTAATTCCGAAGAATTGCCCAACCTGCTCACCGAATATGGCCACGAAATCTCCCTGGCCCTCTTCGGCCACACCCACATGGACGAACTGCGCCTGCTTCAACCGGAAGGCGGGAAGAAGAACTCAGGCAGCGCAGCCATAGCGCTGAAGATTGTACCTTCGATTTCGCCGGTGCATGGTAACCGTCCCACATTCACCGTGGCGCAGATCGATCCCGCCACGGCCGAGTTGAAAGATTATCGCGTCATTGCCGCATCCAACCTGACCGGCATAGCCGCCGAATGGCGCGAAGAGTACGACTTTGCCAAGGCCTACAACGAACCCGCCTTCGACCGCGCCTCCGTCGAGGATTTGGTAAAGGGATTCAATGCCGACCCAGGCTCGGCGAGCCCCTCCAGCCATCAATATCTGCATAACGTCTTTACGGGCGGAATGATTCCCATCCTGAAGCTCTTTTGGTCGCAATACGCCTGCTCGCTCGGCCACACCAGCGCCGCCGATTACGCCGCCTGCGTCTGCGCGACACCGTCAGTGGGTGGAGAATGAAGAAGGTACAAATGACTGTCTACGATCCCGCCGAAGACCTAGAATCCGACGAAGCCATTGCTGTCTTCATGACCGAAGCGCTCGAAACCAACAATGTGAGTTACATCTCGCACGCGCTGGGCGTGGTTGCACGGGCCAAGGGAATGGCGCAGATCGCCTGTGAAACGGAATTTTAGTGGTGTCAGCCACAGATGGTCGTTTATGTTTTTGAAAGGGCACGACTTCAGTCGTGCCGTAAACGGCATAAAATGAGCTGGGCTTTAGCCCATGAGGGATGCCTTTCTTCGAATTCATTCCGTCCATAGTCATATGCAATCGAAATTTACGTTGCAGGTCTTTCACGATGGCGTTAGAATGCGCACCATGGATAAATCTACTGTTCAGCAAACGATATTGTTTTTTGTTCTTGCGGTCGCAGTTCTCACCATCGGCGCTGCGATCATTTGGGTTTCACCCAGAGTGGAATTTGCTTATCACGGCGCACTGGCCGAATCCTACCATCGCAAAATGGAATTTGCCCAAAGTGTTCGTCACTATGAAGCCGCCAAGAAAATCCGGCCGCACAATTTCAAGGTTCTCTCTGCGCTTTGCTTTGAGTACCCATTGGTAAATAGAGTCGATGATGGGTTGGATGCCTGCAAGGGTGCAATTGCCATCAACCCCAAAGATGGACCATATGTCGGACTTGGGATTATTTATAAGGCAAAAGGGGATTTTACCAGTGCCGCCCTTGCCTTTCATCAAGCTGTTATTCATGAGGGATCTTGGGGATACATGGAGAATTACGCATCGGCTTTGATGGCATCCAAACAATATAAAGTTTTGATTGAGATAGCTCCACAATGGCTCGAACAGCTTAAAAAGGATTCTCGACCAGAAGAAGAGTTCAACACAGTTTATGAATTTCTTGCCGTTTCCTATGAGAAAACCGGGGATAAAGAAAAAGCCAGAGAGATGTACCAAAAGGCTGAGAAGTTAGGTTGCGACTTTCGTAATGATGATGGAAATCATCCTGAAATCAGATGCACGGATTCGCCGACAAGATTAGAGGTAAAGGCGGCTCCCGAAAAGCACTGATCATTCTGCGCACAGCCCCAGCATCGCCTCGCCGAATTTCTCTGCCTTTGCCGGGCCGATGCCGTCGACGGCCAGCAACTCATTCGGCGTTCTGGGCCGCGCCTGGGCCAGCGCCACAATCGAGCGGTCGTGCAGCACCAGGTAGGGCGGAACGCCCAGCCGTTTGGCCTCCGCCGACCTCCAGGCGCGAATGCGCGCCGCCAGTTCCTCGTCCTCCTGCGACCAGCGCGCCGGAGCCGTCTCCACCGCTGTTCTCGGGGCGCCTGGCTTCGCTTTCCCCGCGCTGCCGGAGCGATCCGCGCTCTTCGCAGCAGTGGCCATTGACTTCTTGGCTCGGGCCGGAGCACGACCCGCGAACTCTTCAACCACCCCGTCGCTCAGCAGCAGCTCGACCGGCGTCGTCGCCCGCGTCTCCAGGCCGGTTTCGGTCAGCTTGACTTTCCTATAGCGAATCGACTCGCCGTCCTTCTCGAATTCGGCCTCTTCAATCTCGATCAGCCGCGCCCGCAGCATGGCGCCCAGCAGCGCCTCGAAATCGTCGCGGCTCAGACCGGCATCGAGATTGCGTTGCAGCGTGCCAGTGGCTTTGTACTCGACCGGCCGCAACTCCTCGACGATCCGCTGCACCAGGGCGCGCTCGGCAGCCGAGGCGCGGCGGAACTGGCGCAGCACTGCTCCGCCGGGGTCGCAGACATCGCACTGGCCGCAGGGCTGGCTGGCGTCTTCAATGTCGCCGAAGTGGCGCACCAGCGCGCCCATGCGGCACTCGCTCGAGGTGGTGAATTTGAGCACCTTGGCAAACTGCTCGGCGCGGTACTGCGCCTGCACGGTGTAGGTCTTCTTCCAGCCCTTCGCGCCCAGGGTCACGTTGCCCCCGAAGTCGACCCGCGCGCCGCCGTGAATCTCCAGCTTTTCCAGCGCTTTATCGAACTCTTCGTCCCCCAGTTGCGAGTTCGCGCGCAGCTCCTCGACCGGATGCGGCTGCTCGCCCAGCTCATGAAAGACGCGGTCCAGATGCTGCACCGGCGGGTAATCGCGATTGAGAAAGAAGTCGTGCGTGCGCTGGTCGGCATAGGAATGCATCAGATAGGTCCGGCTCAACTGGCTGTCACGCCCGGCGCGGCCGATCTCCTGGTAGTAACCCTCCAGCGTGGCCGGCAATCCGGCGTGGATCACGGTGCGGATGTCGGCCTTGTCGATGCCCATGCCAAAGGCGATGGTGGCCACCACCACCTCCAACTCGCCGGCCTGAAAGGCGGTCTGCACCCGCTCGCGGATCTCGGGATCGAGGCCGGCATGATACGCCGCCGCGGGAATGCGCCGCGCCAGGGCCTCGGCCAGTTTCTCCGCGCCCTTGCGCGAGGTGGCGTAGACAATCGCCGGACGCCGCGCCGTCTCGGCCAGCAAGCCGCAGATGGCGTCGGGCCGCTCCGGCATGGGAACCTCGACCACCTCGATGCCCAGGTTGTCGCGGCGAAAGCCGTGAATGAAGCGGGCCGGCTTGACCATGCCCAACTGCTCCAGAATGTCCTTCTGCACCATCGGCGTGGCGGTGGCCGTCAGCGCTACGACGGGCGCGGGACGAAAGGCGGGAATGTATTGCCCCAACATGCGGTAGTCGGGGCGGAAGTCGTGTCCCCATTGGGAGATGCAATGCGCCTCGTCGATGGCCACCAGGGCCAGTTGCCGCTTGGCCAGCATCTCCGGGAAGCCGGGCACGCGCAGCCGCTCAGGCGCGATGAAGAGAAATTGCATTGCTCCTTGCAGGTAGTCCACGCAAGCCTGGCGGGCCACCGCTCGGTCCAGCCCGGAGTGGATGCGCGCCACACGCAGCCCCAGCGCCGAGAGCTTGGCCGCCTGATCGTCCATCAGCGCAATCAGCGGCGAGATGACCAGCGCCGTGCCCCCGCGGGCGATGGCGGGCAGTTGGTAGCAGAGCGACTTGCCTGCCCCGGTGGGCATCACCAGCAGCAGATCGCGCCCGGCAATGGCCGCGCGGCAGACCGCCTCCTGGTTCGCCCGGAAGCGGGAGAAGCCAAAAACCGAGTGCAACAGCTCGGCAAGATCGTTCGATTTGGGGGATGAGGTCATGGGCGAGGCAGCAGATCGGTGCAAGGCGGCGAAACTGCCTCTGAATCATTCTAAGGGTTGCAGTGGCTAGGCGATGGCCAGCCTCTTGAGTCGAATTCTCCCGGAGGGAATCTGCGCCAGATCGTAGAGGGCCTGCTGCGTTATCCAGCTCGTGGCGCTGCCGCCGAAGACTTGGGAGAGCCGAATGGCCATCTCTGGCGAAATGCCGCGTTTGCCGTTGACCAGTTCGGAGAGCGTCGTCCGGGTAACATCGAATGCCTGTGCGGCCTCTGTAATGGTGAGGCCCAGCGGCTCGATACACTCGCTGAGGACAAAACGCCCTGGATGCGGCGGGTTCTTCATCGGCATATTGGCCTCCAACAGAGCAAATGCTCGGTATCATCGTGCTAGAAGCTAGCAGCTAGCGGCTGAAAGCTGCATCACATGCTCGGCGCGTACATCGTTGGCGGTAAACAACGCCAAAAACGGAGCGCCCTGCGCGGCAGCTTCCACGGCGGGCCGACCGTTGGCCTCTTCGCGCTCCACGATGCAAACCACCGCGGCAACCACCATTCCGGCCTCACGCGCGGCCTCCAGAGCATTCAGGGTCGAGGAGCCGGTAGTGCAGACGTCGTCCACAATCACCACCCGCGCGCCATCCCTGCAATAGCCCTCGATGCGGCGGCCGGTACCGTGCGCTTTTTCCGCCTTGCGCACCAGAAAACCCTGCAGCAGCGGCGCGGTGGGATTCGACTGCGCCCGCCAGGCGCTGGCGGTAGCGACATTGGAGACGATGGGATCGGCGCCCATGGTCAGGCCGCCCACCGCCTCGGCTTCAATGCCGTGCTGCTCCAAAAGCTCGAGCACGGCGTGCCCAGTGAGCCGACCGCCCTCGGCATCGAGGGTGGTGGTGCGGCAGTCGATGTAGTAGTCGCTGGTTCCGCCCGAGGAGAGCTTGAACTCACCAAGACGGAAGCTCTGGCGGGCAAGAATCGAGAGAAGCTGCTGGGCGTGGGTCGAAGCGGTGGTCATCACTGCTTCATTGTAAGGGAACAAGGGAACAAGGGAACAAGGGAACGAGGGAACAGGGAACAACAGAAAAGCTCCGAATGTCTCACAACAGATTCAGCCATTCTGTGGGGACGATACGAATTTCGATTCACGCCTTCGGCCATCGCTTCAGCAACGATCCTGTTCCCTTGTTCCCTCGTTCCCTTGTTCCCTGCTCTTCTCACATTTTGTCCAGATGCTGGAATCCCCCCGTACCGATCAGCATGAGGGAGAAGATCATGAAGTTGTAGGAAGCGTGCACCAGGACGCTGGCGGCCAGCGAGCGGGTGCTCAGCCGCACCCAGCAGAGCACCAGACTGACGGCCATCAGCAGAAGAAAGGGCCCAATCGAGTAAGCGGTCTGTTCGGCGTGGATCAGCGCAAAGGGAATGCTGGTGAGGATCGACGAAGCCACCATGGCCGGCATCGACCAGCGCGGGTGGCCGTTGTGGCAGGGGCGCAGCGGCAGCCGGCCGGAGTTCATCTCGCCGAACCAGTCGATGGCCGTACACAGCGTGGGCAGCAGGAAGCCGCGAAAGGCCATCTCCTCGAAGAATGGGGCAAAGGTGACCCCAAAGGCGAAGAGCATCCAGGCCACGCCGGGTGTGCGGAAGATCTTGTCGATGGGCGCGTCGGTGGGCCCAGGAAGCAGCAATCCGTTGGCGATGGCCAGCAGGAAGCAGAGAAAGGCCGCTCCCAGCAGGCGTTTGCGAAAGCGAAAGGCGGTGGGCGCGTTCCAATGCACCCCGGCCAGCAGGCTCTTCCCCCAGACCAGCGGGAAGACCACCAGGCTAATCGCCAGGGTAATCATGTAAAGCACGCCCTGCGTCGCCAGCATGAAGCGCACGTTCGCCGAAGCCTGTTGCGTCGTCGCAATGCCGAAAAGATGCGCCTGAAGCACGAAATGCGTCAGCATTCCCACGCTGAACAGCGCGAATAGTACGACCACCACCAGAATGCAGAAGTGTCCGAAGTGGGGAACGCGTTCGATGCGCAGCAACTGCCGGGGAGAAAGCCCGTAACCCGATTCCGACCAGGAGCGAAAGAGGAGATGATCGTCGCCGGCCGCGGCTTGCGGACCCGCCGGTTCAGCCGCAACGGCAAGCTCCGCACCATTCTCCGCGGCGCTGTTCTCTGATTCAGCAGCCACAAGTGACTCCGCGGCGGGATCGTGATTCGCATCCCGAGCCGCAGCCGTCTCGATGGACTCGACGGGCAGACCGCTGGCGGGATCGAAGGAATCGTTGCCGTTGCTCAAAGCTGCTGCCCTTTCTTGCGCGCGGCTGTATTCTTCGCGATTGCCTTCTTCGCTGGTGCCTTCTTCGCGGTCGCCTTTTTGGCCGCAGGCTTTTTGACGGGAGATTTCTTCGCCGCCGTAGCGCGCGTTTTCCGGCCCTTGGCGGCGGCTTCCGGTTCACCGGCTAAAGGCGCATCCCCGCTTCCAGCATCGACTGCATCCTCTAAAGACTCCATAAGGGCAAAGTCCGATTCCAGCGGCTCCAGCTTGCCGTGGGCGGAGGCGTAGTAGCGGGCCAGGAATTCGCCGGTATACGAACCGGGCGTAGCCGCGATGCGCGCCGGACGGCCCTCGGCGACGATGCGCCCTCCGTCTTCGCCGCCCTCGGGACCCAAATCGAGAATCCAGTCGCCGTTGCGGATCACGTCCAGATTATGTTCGATGATGATCACCGTATTGCCCAGATCGGCGAGCCGGTGCAAAACTTCAAGCAGCTTGCGCACGTCGTCGAAGTGCAGTCCGGTGGTGGGCTCGTCAAGCAGGTATAGCGTGCGCCCCGTCTGCCTCTTGCTCAACTCCCGCGCCAGCTTCATGCGCTGCGCCTCGCCGCCGCTCAGTGTAGTGGCGCTCTGGCCCAGATGAATGTAGCCCAGGCCCACATCGTTAAGTGTTTGCAGCTTCTGCCGCACCTGGGGAACGTCGGTCAGCACGGCCAGCGCGTCTTCGATGGTCAATTCGAGAATGTCGGCGATGCTGTGGCCGTGGAACTTCACCGCCAGCGTCTCCTGGTTGTAGCGGCGGCCGTTGCAGATCTCGCACTGCACGTAGACGTCGGGCATGAAGTTCATCTCGATGCGCCGCTGCCCGTCGCCCTGGCAGGTTTCGCAGCGGCCTCCGGCCACATTGAAGCTGAAACGCCCCGGCTTATAGCCCCGCTCGCGGCTGTCGGGCAGCATGGCGAAGAGGTCGCGGATGGGCGAAAAGACCTGCGTATACGTCGCCGGATTGGAGCGCGGCGTGCGCCCGATGGGCGACTGATCGATGCGCACCACCTTGTCGATCTGCTCGGCCCCGGTGAGCGACTCGTGCACTCCCGGCTCCTCGCGCGAGCCATAGATGGTCTGCGCCAGCGAGCGGTAGAGAATGTCGTTGATGAGCGTGCTTTTTCCCGAGCCGCTGACGCCGGTGACCACCGTCATCACTCCCAGCGGAACGCGGATGGTCAGGTCTTGCAGGTTGTGCTCGCGCGCGCCGTTGATGGTGATCCATTTGCCGGTGAGCGGGCGCGGCTCGGGGCGGTGCAGAATGCCCGCTGCGCCGGAGAGATAGAGGCCGGTCAACGACTCCGGGCAGGCCATGATCTGCTCTGGCGTGCCTTCGGCGACCACATGGCCGCCCAGGCGGCCGGCGCCGGGACCCAGATCGAGTACATAATCGGCGTGGCGGATGGTCTCTTCGTCGTGCTCCACCACCAGCACGGTGTTGCCCAGATCACGCAGCCGCTCCAGCGCCTGGATAAGCCGGTTGTTGTCGCGCTGGTGCAAGCCGATGGAGGGCTCGTCCAGCACATAGAGCACCCCGCGCAGCCGCGAGCCGATCTGCGTGGCCAGGCGAATGCGCTGCCCCTCGCCGCCGCTCAGCGTGGCCGCATTGCGGTCCAGGGAGAGATAAGTGAGGCCCACGGCGCAGAGGAACTCCAGCCGCTCGGCGATCTCGTGGCGGATGCGTTCGGCCACCAGCGCCTCGCGCTCGGTGAAGCTGAGTTCAATGGCCGCCGAAAGGGCGCGATTGAGCGGCAGCGCGGTGAAGTCGGCAATCGAGAGCCCGCCGATCTTGACCGCCAGCGACTCCGGGCGCAGCCGTTTGCCGCGGCAGGTGGGGCAGGGCGTGGCCGACATGTAGGCCATCATCGACTCGCGATAGCTCTCGCTGCGCGCCTCTTCAATCGAGTCGCGCAAAAAGCTCAGAATGCCGTGAAAGCCGGTGCGCGGCGCTTCGTTTTTGGGCGGCCCGTAAACCAGAATGTGCTGCTGGCGCGGCGGCAACTCCTCGAAGGGCGTCTTCAAATCGATCTTGTAGCGCACCGAGGCCAGTTGCAGCAGCTTCAACAGATATTGCGACGAGGAGCCCGGTCCCAGACCGCCGTCCAGCAGCGGTTTGGACCAGTCGGTAATCACCTTGGCCGGGTCCAGATCGTAGAGCGAGCCCAGGCCGTGGCACTCCGGGCAAGCGCCGAAATTCGAGTTGAAACTGAAGCTGCGCGGCTCCAGCTTGGGCACGTCCAGGCCGCAATCGGGGCAGGCCATCGACGACGAAAACAACTGCTCTTCGCCCCCGGCGACCCCCACCAGCACCAGCCCGTTGGCCAGTTGCAGCGCCTTGGTCACGGCAGCGTCAAGACGCTTCTCGACCGGCGACTTTGCCCCCGGCGCGGCGTCTACGGCATCGGCGGAAGGCTTCTTCATCAGAACCCGGTCGATCACCGCCTCGATGGTGTGATTCTTGCGCCGGTCGAGATAGAGTTGCTCGCTGAGGTCGCGCATCTCGCCATCGACGCGGGCCCGAAAGCCCTGCTGATCGAGCGAATCGAGCAGATCCTTGAACTCGCCCTTGCGCCCGCGCACCACCGGTGCCATCACCGTGACCCGCTCGCCCGTGCCCAGTTGCAGAATGCGCTGCACGATCTGGTCGGCCGTCTGCCGCGCGATGGGACGGCCGCACTGCGGGCAATGGGGCGTTCCCACCGAGGCGTAGAGCAGGCGCAGGTAGTCGTAGATCTCGGTAATCGTTCCCACCGTAGACCGCGGACTGCGGCTGGTGGTCTTCTGCTCGATCGAGATCGCCGGGCTCAGCCCCTCGATCGAATCCACATCCGGCCGCTCGATCTGATCCAGAAACTGCCGCGCGTAGGCGGAGAGGGTCTCGACGTAGCGCCGCTGCCCCTCGGCGTAGATGGTGTCGAAGGCCAGCGAGCTTTTGCCCGACCCAGAGAGCCCCGTCACCACCGTCAAGGTGTTGCGGGGAATGCGTACGCTGATGTCGCGCAAATTGTGCTGGCGCGCCCCGCGCACCGTGATGTGCGTAATGGCCATAATTTGATCGGGTCGAGCGGGAACCGGGATTGGGAATCGGAGGAAACGAGAAAAAACCGTGCTTTCCCCAACCTTCAGGATACATCGGCGGCGGGCGGGGAGGATGATCGAGCCGTGGCGCTGCCCGTGCAAACGCATCCTAATTCCGCTGGCGTACCAGTTTTGGATTGCGAATCGAAACAAAGGGTAGTTTGGGGAGGGAGCAGGGGCCTTCAGGCCCCTGAATAGGGCGATGGATGGATGGGCCTTCAGGCACGGGCCATTTTGCAACTGCGAGCAAAGACCCGAGGCTAAAGCCTATTGTTTTTGCCGCTGCTTCAGGGGTCTGAAGACCCCTGCTCCCTCCGTAAAACAAACAAAAGCAACGGTTACAACTGTTTCACTCGGAAAACGGCCGATCGATCAAGATGCGTTTGCCCTGGCGGCGCAACCCCTCGAGACCACCAACCGGCTCTGCCGCGAACCGGCGAACGGCTCCGATTTTTCGAACAGAAGTGGAACTTTGCCCGTCCTTGAACCGTACACCGTATGGAGGCCCTAGGATGACCCGTAAACTCTTCACCCTCTGCCTGCTGGCCGCCGCTCTGCTGATTGGCGCAGCGCCCGCCCGCGCCGCCCGCGATGCGGTGCAGTTCGGCTCGAATATCCACGTGGCCCGCAACACCGCCGTCCACGACGCTGTCTGCTTCTTTTGCAACGTCCGCGCGGACGGCGAAATTGAAGGCAATGTCGTCGTCTTTTTCGGCAGCATCCAACTTGCAGGCAACGCCCACCACGATGTGGTGAGTTTCTTCGGCAGTGTCACCGCCGCCGACGGCGTCCAGATCGGCAACAACCTGGTTTCCATGTTTGGCGGCATCCATCTGGGCGAAAACGTCTCGGTCGCCCACGACATGGTGGCGATCTTTGGCTCCATCCATGCTCCCGAATCCGTGACCGTGGGCAACAATCGCGTGGTGCAGCCCGCCTGGCTGCTCTCTGGCCCGCTGATCTTCTTCATCCTGGTCGTTGTTCTGATCGCGCACGAGCTCGGCGCTCATCGCCGCCGGCGCATGATGCGCGGTTATCCGCTGCCGCCCATGCCGTAAAGAAAGCCAATGCAGCCCCCGGCGCTGTAGGCTGAGATCAGCATGGATGCTCAGCCCCTCACCATCGAAAGTCCCGCGCAAGAGGCGCAGGAATCTCGCCGCCTGCGCATCGTTCTCCCCGGCGGCAGCGGCCAGGTCGGGCAGATGCTGGCCCGTTCCTTTCAGCAGCAGGGCCATTTTGTCACGGTTCTGACGCGCAGTCCGTACGCGGCCGCCTGGCAGACGGTGCATTGGGACGGAGAGCAGCCTGGTCCCTGGACCGAGACGCTCGATGGCGTCGACGTATGCATCAACCTCACCGGCCGCACCATCAACTGCCGGCTCACGGCGGCCAATCGCAAAGATCTCTACGAATCGCGCATCGGCTCGACGTTCTTGCTGCACCGGGTGATTGCCGGCCTCAACCATCCGCCCAAAGTATGGATGAACGCCTCGGCTTCCACCATCTACCACCGCCTGGTGGACGAGCGCGGCCTCGATCTGCCGCTCGGCGAATCCAGCCGCATCGATGGCGCCGACGTGCTTTCGCCCCACTCGGCTCACGCTCCATGGGCGCGCCGCCGCGGATTCATGGCCCGCCTGGTGCGCGACTGGGAGGCTGCGTTTTTCTCTACGCCCACGCCTCGCACCCGCAAGATCGCTCTGCGCAGCGCCGTGACCTTTAGCCCCGCGCCGGGCAACGTCTTTGCCGTGCTCTCGAATCTGGTGCGGATGAGCTTCGGCGGTACGGCGGGCAGTGGCCGTCAGTTTGTTCCCTGGATTCATGAAACCGACTACGCCCGCGCCGTCGCTTTCCTCATTGCCCGCGAAGATATGGACGGCCCTTTCAACCTGTCCGCTCCCAACCCGATGCAGAACCGCACCTTCATGGCCGCCCTGCGCGAGGCTTGGGATGTGCCCAACGGCTTCCCTGCCCCGTCGCTCGCCGTGCGCCTGGGCGCGCTCGTCATGGGCAGCAACGCCGAACTGGTCTTGGGCAGTTGCCGCGCCGTTCCCACCCGCCTGCTTGAGGCCGGCTTCGCCTTCGAATTTCCCGATTGGCCCGACGCCGCCGAGGATCTGGTGCGGCAGTGGAAGAGCAGGGACTGAGGGACTAAGGGATCAGGGATCAGACGATGATTCTGCAACGATTGGGCATCCGAAAATGCCCGGAAAGAACGATCCTCAGGCTGGGGTTTATTCGGAGAAGCTCAACGCTCTCACCCCGGAGATCGCCAAAGGCTGCTCTATCAACTGAAGAACGAAAACGAAGCCCCCTCACAAGAAGATTACTATGAGCTGGACAGGAGCAAAGCCGAGATCGAGATGGACCAGAAGGCTCTGGAGTCCAGCCATCAGCATCTCGAAATTGCCGACTTGACCTCCCAATACAGCCAACTGACAAAGAAGCGTACACAGATGCTGGACGCCTACTCTCGTGCATTCGGTACCCCCAGGGAACGAGCCGTACTGCAAGACCTGATCGCTCTACTCGGCCAGATCGTCGCAAATCGCGAACAGGCAGCAACGCTTGGTGACAAGACTGCGGCAACGCAGCTCATCCAGTGTCAAAAAGATGAGGAGAAGTACAAAAGAAAATGAGAACCCGGCGAATTGCCCGGTCTCAGCCTCGAGGCTTGGTGCGCCCGGCTCCATTCGAGGACGGCACTCCCGGTGCAACTATTTCTGAACATCGCACGCGTTTTCGGTGGGAACTTCTTCACCGCAAATCGACCTCTCACGATCCCCTATATGCCGAAAAATACATTTGCGCTGAAAGCGGCGCAAAGATACGGATTTGTGCGTGCTTCCTGAATGGGGAATAAGCGGCATCAAGAATACGAAAAATCTGCACTCCCGGTTAAACACAAGATCGAAATGGTCCGATTCGGACTACATGCGAACTCTGCGCATTGCCCAAACCATCTACCTTCTGCTGGGGATGGCTCTGTGTGCCGGCGGAGCCTTCTCAACCTATCTGATGGTCCGCTGCTCGAGCATCAACGCGGAGTACACGGGAGTGATCCATCGGGAGATTGCCCAGGCCCAGCAGGTGCGTCTGCTCCAGGTCAACTTCAAGAAGCAGGTGCAGGCCTGGAAAGATATTCTGTTGCGCGGCAAGGACGATGCCGCGCTGGCGAAATACGATCATGAGTTTCATGCGCTGGCCAGTCAGGCGCAGTCGGACAGTGTTCTCCTGGCGAGCCAGGTCAAGGATGAGCAGGCGCAGGCGGGGCTGGAGGAGTTCGCTCAGACGCACCAGACGCTGGACAGCCAGTATGAGGCCGCATTGGCGGCGTACAAGGAAAGCCGTGATTTTGCCGCCGCCGACACCATGGTCAAGGGAAAAGACCGGCCACCCACGGATGCTCTG
This sequence comes from uncultured Occallatibacter sp., assembly GCA_964493705.1. GTDB lineage: Bacteria > Acidobacteriota > Terriglobia > Terriglobales > Acidobacteriaceae > Telmatobacter. The sequence continues at coordinate 24,386 of CAZBPD010000016.1, read as the reverse complement.
GATCTGGTGGCTGCCCGGCTCACGGCGCTGGCTGAAACCGTTCCGGCAGAGGTGGCGGCGCGGCAGCAGCACGAACAAACCATTCTGATTGCAGTCCTGAGCATCCTCTGGTTGGCGCTGGTGCTTTGGAGCGTGGCCTTTGCGCGGTCCTTGGCTGCCCGCCTGGCAGGCTGTGTGCACTTTGTTCGTGCAATCTCCGGCGGCGACCTGACCGTTGTAGCTCCCGAAGAGCGTCGCAGCGATGAACTTGGCATCCTGATCGAAGCCATGGGCGAGATGCGCGATCGTCTTGGGGAGATGGTCGGCTCGATTCAATCGGTTTCGGCTCGCTTATCTGGCGATGCCCACGATGTATCCAGTTCCTCCAGCCGCATTGCCCGCGCCGTCTCCGAGGAAAGGGCCGAGGTCTCGCAAGTGGCTGCCGCACTGGAGGAGATGATCGCCACCGTGCGTGAGGTAACCCAGCATTGCCATGAGGCAGCAGTCAAAGCCGCGCAGACCGGCGAATTGGCCGCGGGCAGTAGTCAGGCGGTGGAAAACGTGGCCGGGGAGGTGCGCGAACTGGCCTCCGCGGCGCAGAGCAACGCCAGCCTGGTGCTGGATTTGGGCGAAAGCTCCTCACGTATCGGCCAGATCATCACCCTGATCGAAGAGATCGCCGGACAAACCAACCTGCTGGCCTTGAATGCGGCCATCGAGTCTGCCCGCGCCGGTGAGCATGGCCGAGGATTCGCCGTGGTTGCCGGGGAGGTGCGCCGTCTGGCCGAACGCACCACAGCGGCCACCAAAGAGATCGCCGAGGCTGTGCAATCGATCCAACGGGGCACGCGGGAGACAGTCGGCAGCATCGCTCACAGCTCCCAGCGGGTGAGTAACAGCGTGATTACCGCCGACGATGCCGCCCGCTCGCTTCATGTATTGGGAGTCAGCACCAGCGAGGTGCGGCAGCGCATCGATCAGATCGCACAGGCGACCGAAGAGCAATCGAAGGCCTCGGCGCAAGTGGGCGAGTCGATGAACGGGATTTCCGCTAGCATCTCCTCCTCGTCCGAGGGCGCCGAAGAGGCCGCGCGCATCGCCGAGGGTCTGGTGCAGCTCGCCCGCGAGCTGACCGGGCACACCAGCCGATTTACAACCGCATGAGTATCCTTACGCGACCAGGAATTCCTTCTCGCGCAGTTCGCGGATGCGGTCTCTGAGCTTGGCGGCCTGCTCGAACTCGAACTTCTTGGCCGCCTCGCGCATCTCCGTCTCCATCTTGGCGATGTAGCCGTCCAGCTCGGCCTGAGTCTTGAACACGGGCAGGCTCGCTGCCTCTTCTTCCAGCGTGTCGCCGTACTCGGCCTTGAGAATCTCCGCCAGCCCCATGTCGATGGCGCTGACAATCGAACGCGGAACGATGCCGTGCTCCAGATTGTATGCCGTCTGAATGGCGCGGCGGCGATCGGTTTCGCCAATGGCCCGCTTCATCGAGTCGGTCATGCGGTCGGCGTAGAGCAGCGCTTTGCCCTCGATGTGCCGCGCCGCCCGGCCCATGGTCTGGATCAGCGAGCCGGCGGAGCGCAGAAAGCCCTCCTTGTCAGCGTCGAGAATCGCCACCAGTGAGACCTCGGGCAGATCCAGCCCCTCACGCAGCAGGTTGATGCCCACCAGCACGTCGTATTCGCCCTTGCGTAATCCGGCCAGCAGCTTGACCCGCTCCAGGGTCTCGATCTCGGAGTGCATGTAGCGGCAGCGCACGCCCACCTCGGTGTAATAGCCAGAGAGATCCTCGGCCATGCGCTTGGTCAGTGTAGTGACCAGCACCCGCTCGTTGCGGCTGGCGCGGTCGCGAATCTCGGCTAGAAGATCGTCGATCTGGCCCTTGACGGGGCGAATCTCGACGACCGGGTCCACCAGCCCGGTGGGCCGGATCACCTGCTCGACAATCACGCCGGCGGAGTGCGTCAGTTCATACGGCCCTGGGGTCGCCGAGACATAGATGGCCTGATGCACGCGGGTTTCGAACTCCTCGAACCTGAGCGGCCGATTGTCCATGGCCGAGGGCAGGCGGAAGCCGTAGTCGACAAGGTTTTGCTTGCGGCTGCGGTCGCCGTGGGCCATGCCGTGCACCTGGGGAATGGTGGCGTGGCTCTCGTCGATAAAGATCAGGTAGTCCTTGGGAAAGTAATCGAGCAGCGTGGGCGGAGCCTCGCCGGGCAGGCGGCCGCTGAAGTGGCGCGAGTAGTTCTCGATGCCGTGACAGTAGCCCATGGACTTGATCATCTCCAGATCGAAGCGGGTGCGCTGATGCACGCGCTGCGCCTCGACCATGCGCCCCTGCGACTCGAGTTCGGCAACCCACTGGTTCAGCTCCGCGGTGATGGTGTCGATCGCCCCGGTCTTGCGCTCCGGCTGCACCACGTAATGGCTTTTGGGATAGATGGGCAGGCGGGCATACTTCTGGATCACCGTGCCGAAGAGGGGATCGATCTGGGAGAGCGATTCGATCTCGTCGCCGAACATCTCGATGCGGTAGGCGTTCTCGTCGTAGGTGGGAAAGACCTCGATAATGTCGCCGCGCACACGAAAGGCGCCGCGGCGGAAGTCCACATCGTTGCGCTCGTAGAGAATCTCGACCAGACGCCGGGTAATGTCTTTGCGGCTGATGCGCTGGCCTTTTTCGAGCAGCAGCAACATGCCGAAGTAAGCCTCCGGCGAGCCCAGGCCGTAGATGCAACTGACGGAACTGACGATGATGGCGTCGCGGCGCTCGAAGAGCGAACGGGTGGCGGCCAGGCGCAGCTTGTCCAACTCCTCGTTGACCGTGGCTTCCTTCTCGATATAAAGGTCGCCGGCGGGGATATAGGCTTCGGGCTGGTAGTAGTCGTAGTAGCTGACGAAGTATTCAACCGCGTTATTGGGGAAGAACTGCTTGAACTCGTGATAAAGCTGCGCGGCCAGCGTCTTGTTATGGGCCAGAATCAGCGCCGGGCGGTTGGACTCCTCGATGACCTTGGCCATGGTGAAGGTCTTGCCCGAGCCGGTTACGCCCAGCAGCACCTGGTGCTTCTCGCCGGCGTTGAGCCCCGCGACCAGTTCGGCAATGGCCCGCGGCTGGTCCCCGCGCGGCTGATATTGGGTCACCAATTGGAAGTCCATGAAGAAATTATAGCGCGGCAGTAGCGAAGAAGAGGCGAATAGTTCTTATTCGAACAGCGGCCATCAAGAAATGAAGATCTCGGCAATGGTTCTCAGAAAAAACAGCATAAAATGCCGGGAAATCTTCATACAGGAATGCAATTTCAGACTACTCTTGTTGCGCGGTCCTGAAAGGACCGCCCCTGAACACGAAACCCCGGTGCGGTTGCACCGGGGCGGCGTGTTTGAAAGGAGGAGACGATGCGGAAACCACCGTCTCACCGTCGGTCCAGCAAATTCAGCAATTTGCTGAGTACCATGGGGCTCTTGATTGACCTGCTCTCCAGAGTCTTCCGGCTCTGGCAGCAGATCCACCATTAGCCTTGCAACACCTAACCCCGGCGTCGCAGCTCGAACTGCGGCGCCGGACTTGTATTAATGGTGTGCCTGTGCGGTATTGAAGTCAAGAGGATTCTACATAACTTTTGGGACTTGACTCATTGGCTGTTGACTCCTTTGTAAATGACTCCTTTACTAACACGAAGATCTTTCATCTCAGCGGCTTGATTCGCATGATATGCTGAGGCGCATCATGTACGAAGATCAGGAATTGATTACTGGAATTACGGCCCCTCCCTCGAACCAGCCCGTCCTGAGCCAGGACGTGCCGCAGTTCACTTCCGCGGAATACGCACACATTCCCGGTACGGATCGCTGCCGGATCTGCGGCAACCTCATTGCAACCGAGTATTTTCGCGTGAATGCGCAGATGGCTTGCGGGCGCTGCGCTGAAGAAGCGCGCGAAGGCCAGCCCACCGACAGCCACGCCGCCTTTCTGCGCGGACTGCTGCTGGGCGCGGGTGCGGCGGTGCTGGGATTGATTCTCTATGCCACCTTCGCCATCGTCACAGGTTGGACCATCGGCTACATCGCATTGGCGGTGGGCTGGCTGGTGGCCAAGGCGATCATGAAAGGCTCGAACGGCATGGGCGGCCTGCGCTACCAGGTTGCCGCCGTGCTGCTGACCTATGCGGCCATCTCCATGGCGGCAGTGCCCATCGGCATTGCATACGGCATCAAGCATTATCGCGCGGAGCAACGGAGCGCCTCTTCGGCCTCCGCGGAGCGCAGCGCGAGTGGCGAGAGTGCGGATGAGGAGCAGTCAACTCCGGCTGCTCCCAGTGCAAAGCCGCAGATCCATTATGGTTCGCTGCTGGTTAAACTGGCCTTGGTGGGTTTGGCTTCTCCCTTTCTGGCCTTGCAAGATCCTGGGGGCGGGATCATGGGGTTGGTGATTCTCTTTGTCGGCCTCAGCATCGCCTTCCGCATGACGGGAGCCAAACCGCTGGACGTGGATGGTCCGTACAGCGTGAACGGCTGACCGGGGGAGAGCATTGTCCACGGTGAGTCCATCCCTGCTGCGCACCTGTCCCAACTGCGGCCAGGAACTGACGCTGGATGCGTTGGCTTGTCCGCGGTGCCATGCGCTGCTGCACGGCGTCGAACTCGATGCCATGGCGCGCGAGGCCAAAGCGCTGGAAGGCAGTCGGGAGTGGGTGCAGGCACGGGAGCTTTGGAACCGCTCGCTGCCGCTGCTCCCGCCCGACTCCAAACAGGCGGAGTGGGTGAGGGATCACCTGCGCGCTTTGGAGCTGCGCCACTCCGAAGTGCAGCAGGCTCAAGCCAATCCTGTTCCTCCCTGGGTGCGCCGGCTGGGACCCCTGGCCCCCATCGTCCTCGTTCTGGCCAAGAGCAAGGGACTGCTGTTGGCGCTCTTCAAGCTCAAATTCCTCTTCAGCTTTTTCTCCTTCCTGGCTATCTACGTGGCGATTTTTGGCTGGCGCTTCGGGGTGGGGTTCGCGGTGTGCCTCTTTCTGCACGAAATGGGCCACTATATCGACATCAAGCGGCGCGGGCTGCCGGCGGAGATGCCGGTCTTCCTGCCGGGTTTGGGCGCCTATGTGCGCTGGAACGCATTGGGCGTATCCCGCCGCCAGATCGCCCAGGTCAGTTTGGCCGGTCCGCTTGCGGGCTGGATCGCCGCGGCCTGCTGCCTGCTGCTCTACCACCACACCCACGATCTGTTGTGGGCTTCGCTGGCGCGTACCGGGGCAGTAATTAACGTGCTCAATCTCATCCCCGTCTGGGTGCTGGATGGCGGCCAGGCAGTGCGCTCTCTCGGTCTGGTGGAACGCGTGGGTTTGCTGGCCGCCGCGCTGGCCCTTTGGGCTCTTACTGGGGAAGGCATCTTCTTCTTGGTTGCGGCGGGGGCCACCTACCGGCTCTTTACCAAGGACAAGCCCGCGCAGGACGACTGGAGCACCTGGCTATACTTTGTGGCGGTGTTAGGGGCGTTAGCGCTGATTCTGCAAGGAACCCCCGAGTCGCTCTTCGAAAAGCTCGCGCATTGAAGAAATGGCGCCCGATTTCTTCGTTTTTGTGGCCATGGAGAGGTTTTCGGCGGGGTTTTAGGTGAAAATAAAGATGTGCTCCTTTCAATTCGGATTTTTCTTTTTGCGCTTTTTTTAGCGCCCTGTGTGATCCCTGCTCAGACGCTGACGGTGAACGCTCCATTTGACCCCGCCCACTACCAACCGCTCGACGGCGTGCAGCGCTGGGAGCGGTGGAGGATGGAAGACGGTGGAGGAGCGGCCATTCATGTGCAGTCCATTGCCTCGGCTGCGTACTTGCAGATGATCGACGACCCCTCGGCGTGGTCCCGCAGCAGCGGCGGATTCGCGCGGCGGCTGGGCAGCAGCTATGGCAGCAACCTGATCCAGAACTCGGTGCATGAGAGCCTGGCGGGAGTGGCCGGCACCGATCCGCGCTACTTCTCCTGCGCCTGCTCGGGCTTTTTTCATCGCTCCGGCCACGCCCTGGAGATGACCTTCCTGACCCACGCGCACAACGGCAATCTCACCCTCGATCTGCCCCAACTGACCGGCATCTATACCAGTTCCATGGCCGAGGCAGCGTGGTGGCCGCATCACTATACGGCCCTGACCCAGGGTGTGCAAACCGGGCATATTCAGGTCGGACTCACCGGCGCCATCCACCTGGCGCAGGAGTTTTCGCCGGAGTTCAAGCGCGTGCTGCATTGGCCAAGAGCAGGGAACAAGGGAACAAGGAAATAGGGAATAAAGGCCAGGACGGTACAATGGCGACAATCCATTTCAGGAGGGTCCCATGCGTAAAACGCTGCTCAGCTTGCTCGCCGTGATCTTCGCTTTGTCCTTCGCCGCGCCGTTGATGGCCCAGGGAGCGCCGCCGCAGGGCGGCAGCGACCAGCCCTATACCGTCGAGTACTACTACAAATGCCAATGGGGCCATCAGGCCGAATTCAAGGAACTCTTCCTCAAGAACCACTATCCTCTCTTGAAAAAGATCGAGTCCACCGGCCGCATTCTGTCGGTGAAGATCGAATCGCCCACGCTGCACACCACCGAAGACGGCCGCTGGGACTTTCGCGTCACCATCCGCTACAAGAATTCAACCGTGGGAACCACCGCCAATCCCGACGAAGAAGCGTTCATCAAGGAACTATGGCCGGATCAGAAGACCTATGCGAAGGAGGAGCAGCGCCGCTTCGAGATCCTGCTCGGCCACTGGGACCTGCCGGTGACGGATATAACGCCGGCCAAGTGAACGGAGAGAACAGGGGATCGGCCGGCCGGAGAGGAAATAAAGGCGGCAATTCATGGGTCAAACGCGCTGCACGACCTAGGGGATCGAACCCGCCCTTTTTTCTCCCAGAGACAACCATCCCTAAACCAGTTCGATGGAAACCCGCCGACCGACTATGGCCGCCGCGCGCTGCAAGCTCCCGAGCGTAATATCGTTCTTCGGATCGAGAAGCCGATTGACCTGGGTGCGGCTGGTCTTGAGCAGCGTGGCCATCTTGTTTTTGGAGATCTTCTGCTGCTTCATGGCCTCAGCCAACTGCCAGGCAACGACTTCCTTGATCGCCTCGGCCTGGGACTCCTCCAGGATTCCCTCCGCCTTGAGAAAATCGTCGATGCTCGAACCCATATTTTTTTTGCTCATCGCTCCAACTCCCTTTGACGCTTACGTGCCAATGCCACTCCCGCACCTTTTTCAGTACAACTGTACCTTATACTGTGCAGTATCGCACGTGACATTCTCTCCCCTCGACTAGAACCCGACGGATGGAGCATGGCGGATTTTGGGGATGGAAATTTCTGGCTTCCGGGCTCCCATCCCATCGATCCTCCACCTGGCAGGTGAGGCAGATCACACCGAAAACGCGTATGATGTTCAAGAATGGTTGCACCGGGAGCGCGCTCCGCCAGCGGGGCGCCAGGATTGCGCGCCAGGACGTGTTGCACGCAATCAGCCGCAGCAGCGGCGTCCCCCACCCGGAACGCACCCGTGATCGGTGAATTCCCTGCTCCCTGTCGCACGCTTCCAGGCGCGGAGACTGCCGGTGAGCGTGCGAGAATCATCCTGGAGTCCTGATGGCATCTTTCGGCAGTTTTGCTCTTCTCATTGCATTGGCATTGGCCGCCTACAATTTGTTGGCGGGCGGCCTGTCCCTCTATCTGATGGCCTCAAATCGCTCCGCGCGCATCAGCCCCGAGCGGATGGCCGACACGGCGCGCCGCGCCGGCATTGCCGGCTTTATCGCCGTCAGCGCGGCGGCCTTTGCCCTGGTCTGGTCGGTCTTCGCCAACGACTTCTCCATCTTCTACATCGCCGACCACTCCAACCGTGCCCTGCCCGCGCCTTACAAGTTCGCGGCGCTATGGTCCGGGCAAGAGGGTTCGCTGCTCTTGTGGGCCTGGCTGCTGGCCGTCTATGGCTTTGTGCTGCGCCTGACCCACAAGACGGATGTGAAGCTCCACGCTTATGCGGGAACGATTCTGGCCGGAGTGCAGCTCTTCTTCCTGATCGTGCTGAACTTCACCGCCCAGCCCTTTTCGCTGCTTCCCGGCTACGTGCCCGGCGGCCCCATCCCCAGCGACGGCAACGGGCTCAATCCTCTCTTGCAGTATCCGGAGATGGTGATTCATCCGCCCCTGCTTTATCTCGGCTATGTGGGCTTCACCGTTCCCTTCGCCTTTGCCCTGGGCGCGCTGATGATGCGCTATCCCGGTGAGAAGTGGATCAAGATCACCCGCAAGTGGACCATGGTGACCTGGCTGTTTTTGACCGCCGGCATCTTCCTCGGCATGCACTGGGCTTACGCCGTGTTGGGCTGGGGCGGCTACTGGGGATGGGACCCGGTCGAGATCGCCAGCCTGTTGCCCTGGCTTACCGGAACCGCCTTCCTTCACTCCGTCATGATGCAAGAGAAAAAGGGGCTGATGAAGAGCTGGAATGTGTGGCTGATCTTCTCCACCTTCATGCTCTCGATTCTGGGCACGCTCCTGACCCGCGGCGGGCTGGTCAGCTCAGTCCATGCCTTTGCGCAATCCTCCATCGGCTACTGGTTCATCGTCTTTCTGGTGATTGTGGCGGCGGTGTGCATCTTTACCTACATCTTGCAGTACAGCCATGTGAGGAACGACCCGCCCGAACAAGGGCTGATTAGCCGTGAGTCGGCCTTCCTCTTCAACGCGCTGGTGCTGCTGGCGGTCTGCTTCGTACTGCTCTGGGGTACGCTCTACCCCATCCTCAGCGAGTACACGGTGGGCGCCAAGGTCACCCTCGACGCGGTCTGGTTCAACCGCATCGCCGTGCCCATGGGGTTGTTCCTGCTGCTGCTGACAGGTGTGGGACCGCTGCTGCCCTGGCGCGCCGCCTCCCTGCGCAGTGTCCGTCACAACTTCGTGCTGCCGGCTATCGCTCTGTGGGCCGCATTCATTGGTTGTTTCGCGCTGGGTGTGAATCCCTGGAAGGGCGGCGTCTTCGACCGCGGCGCGTTTTATGCACTGGTGGGCTTTGCTCTTTCGGCCGGCGTGCTGACCGCCATCTTCTCCGAGTTCTATCGCGGAGCCCGCGTCATCATGCGCCAGAACCGCCGCAACTTCTTTGTTGCGACCTATCTTTTGATTCGCCGCAACACCCGCCGCTATGGAGGATACATCGTCCACGTCGGCGTGGTGATTGTGGTCATCGGCTTTGCCGGCATCGCCTTCAACCGCAACGTCGAGAAGGAACTGGCGCTGCACGAGACCATGACCCTTGGCCCCTATACGCTGGAGAACATCGGCGCGACCCAGGACTCCAATGAGAACTACAACACCGAGTTCGCGCAACTGAACGTCTCCAAGGACGGAAGAGTCCAGTTTCAGATGACTCCCGAACATCGCGTCTACCTGGCCAGCCAGCAGCCGCAGACCATCGTCGCCATCCACTCGACCGTCTTCTGGGACCTGTATGTGGTCTACGAAGGCACCAATCCCGACACCGGTCAGCCCATCATCAAAGCGTTCATGAATCCGCTGGTAAGCTGGCTGTGGGCCGGAGTGCTGATCATGATTCTGGGCACGCTGGTGGCGTTGGTTCCAGCCAAAAAGCCCTCTGCCGTCGTCGGCCAGGAGGCAGCGTGATGCAAAGCTCCATAAGTCGTCCAGAGAATCGTTCAAGAAACCGTGAAAGCAACGCCATCGTTGCCGGAGGTAATCGTTCATGACCCCCACCCAAGGCCTGATCGCGGGAATCTTGCTGTCCATCGCGCTCTTTGTCTACACCTTTTGGCCCGACAACGGCTTCGCCAGCCAGAGCGAGAAAACGCGCCTGGAGTATTTGCTGGAACGCCGCGAACAACTCGCGGAAAACCTGCGCGATCTGAACTTCGATCTCCAGTCCGGCAAGTATCCCGAAGAAGATTTCAAGAAGGCGCGCACGCAACTGGAGCTTGAGACCACCCAGTTGCTGGCCGAGATTGCGCGCTTGCAGCACGCCTGAGGTACAGACAGAGAACTCGGTGCGAACAAAGAACTGGGTGCAAACAAAGAGCTGGGCGTAAACAAAGAACTGGGTGCCCCACCCTCGCCGCGTTTTTGTTTTTGCGGCTAGGGTGGGTGGGTAAGCAGAATTCTCCATCCGCCCAAGATCGATTCAACTAACCGCGAACACAGAGGACATCCTCCCGTTATGACGACCACACAGACTCTTCTCCGCAGCGCCGCGCTGGCCCTTCTGGCCGGCGGCCTGGTGGCGCAGGCCGCCACCGTCACCGGAACGGTGACCAACAAGACCACCAACAAGCCCTCGGCGGGCGACGCCGTGGTGCTGGTCGATGTGCAGTCCGGCATGGGCGAAGTGGCCCACACCACCACCGACGGCAACGGCCGTTACACCTTGAATGAGCCGGGCAGCGGTCCCTATCTGGTTCGCGTGGCCCATCAGGGCGCCACTTACTTTATTGGCGCTCCCCAGGGCAGCGCGCCGGGCGACATCGGCGTCTACGATGCCGCGCCCAAGGTGGATGGAATCGGCGTCTCCGCCGATGTAATCGAGTTCGAGACCGGCAACGGCCAGTTGCTGGTGAACGAGCGCTATTTCATCCACAACAACAGCAATCCCGCGCGCACTCAGACCGGCACGCATGGCTTCGAGATCGTGCTGCCGGCCGATGCCGTCCTCGACGGCGGCGCCGCCACCCGCCCCACCAGCACCATGCCCACCAACGTGACGCCAGAACCGGCCGGGCAAAAGGGCCACTACACCATCAACGTTCCCATTCAGCCCAACCAGGGCGAGAAGGAAACCGTCTTCGACCTGCGCTACCACCTCCCCTACGACGGCAAAAAATTCACCTACAGCGGGCGTGAACTGCTCCCCGCCGAAAATGTGGCCGTGCTGCTCCCCAAAAGCATGAGCTTCACTGCCGGCGCGGGTCTGGACTTCAAGCCAGTGCAGGAAGATCCCGGCATTCTCACCTTTATCGCCAAGAACACGCCGGCCAACCGCGAACTTGCTTTCACCATCTCCGGCCAGGGCTCGATGCCCCGCGAGGATCAGAGCAATCAAGGCGCACAGGGCTCGGCCGACATGGGCACGGGCGACAACAAGCCGGGCGGCGGCATCGGCGCTCCGCTCAACACGCCGGACCCGCTGAACAAGTACAAGTGGTGGATTCTGGGCGCGCTGGCATTGCTGCTGGCCGCCATTGCCGCCTTCCTGCTGCGCAAGCCGGCCGGCGCAAGCGCTGCTCTCCCCGCGGCAACCTTCTCTGTGGCTACGTCCCTCCCTACCAGCAGCAACGCCGCCATCCTGCAAGTGCTCAAGGATGAACTTTTCGCTCTCGAAAGCGAGAAGCTCTCCGGCACGCTCAGCGCCGACGAATACGCCGAGGTCAAAGCAGCGCTGGAGACGGTGCTCAAGCGCGCGTTGAAGAAAAGCTAGAAGACAGTTCTCAGTTTTTCAGTTTTCAGTTATCGGTCCTTAGTTCTCCGAACCTGGCGGGGTGCATCTTCAGGGTGCACCCCGCCTTCCGTTCAGGCTGGGATCATTTGCGGCGCGGCCTCCGCTTTTCCGGCAACCGGGCACTGAAAACGGAGAGCTGAGAACTCAGTACTGGCAACTGAGAACTGACAACTAACAACTGACCACTGACAACTGACAACTGAGAACTGAGAACTTATGAAAACTCTTCTCCGCACCGTCCTATTTCTCGCGCTTGCCGTCTGGCTGGGCGCGGAGTTTTTCTTTCCCTTTGTCGCGGCCATCGTCTTTACTACACTGCGCCCGGATACGCACACGGCGGGATTGATCGTGGGCCAATTGCTCGGTATCTTGCATGAGGTTGGATTGGTTTCCGCAGTCGTGGCGCTTATCGCCTTGGGTGCGGCAGCGGGCAAGGGCATGTATAGAGCGAATCCCGCCTTTTTGATGATGGGCATGGTGCTTTTGATGGGCGCGCTGATCCTGGAGTCAAAGTTCGCCATCGTGCCGGCGATGGAGCGCGACCGCATCGCCGCGGGAGGGTCCATCGACGCCGCTCCCGAAACCAACCCCGCGCGTATCGACTTCAAGCGGCTGCACAACAACAGCGAACGCGTCGAAGGCCTCATCCTGCTGCTGGGCGTGCTGACCATTGTCTGTCTGGCCAGAGAAGAAACCGCGCGGGCCTGATTCCCTTCTACCGTATTTTTCTAACCCCTAACCCCTACTCCCTACTCCACCACTCCCAGCACTTTTACGATCACCCGTTTACGGCGCTGGCCGTCGAATTCGGCATAGAAGATGCGCTGCCAGGTGCCCAGGTCGAGGCGGCCGTTGGTCACCGGCAGGGTGGTCTCGTGGTGCAATAACAAGGACTTCAAGTGGGCGTCGCCGTTGTCTTCGCCGGTGCGGTGGTGCCTGTAGGCGGGGTTCTCCGGGGCCAGTTCTTCCAGCCATTTGCCGATGTCTTCGATCAATCCCTGCTCCAGGTCGTTGACATAGATAGCGGCGGTGATGTGCATGGGCGAGACGAAGCACAGCCCGTCGCGCACGCCGCTGCGCTTGACGATCTGCTCGACCAGGTCGGTGATATGCACCATCTCCTTGCGTTTGCGGGTCTCCATCGCCAGATATTCGGTATAGCTCTTCATCGCACCTCCAGAGAAAAACATACTGCCATTGAAACAGGCCTGGGGGCGAGAGACAAGCCACGGACAGGCGCAATCCCTGCTTGCCGTGCGGCTGAACCCCGTTCATTCTCTGGACAGTCTCTCAACTTCCCGGCGATTGGTCCGATGCAGCAGAAAGGGAATATCTTCCCCTGAGGGGCATTGGCATCATGTTCAGTTTGCAATGGAGCGAGGAGTTCGCCGTGGGCGTCGAGTCCATCGATCGCGAGCACCGCGCCCTCTTCGATCTCTTCAACGATCTGCACCGCGGCATTCTCCGGGGTGAAACGCAGAGTCTGACGGCGGAAAAACTCGTGCGGCTGGTTCAGTACACGCGGGAGCACTTTGCCGACGAGGAGCGCTTAATGGCGGAGTCCGGCTATCCCAAGCTGGAGGAGCATCGCGCCTCGCACCGCTCTCTCACCGTGCAGGTGGAAGCGATGATGGCAGACCTGGAGCGCAGCCAGGCGGTGATGAATCTGCCTGCGTTGAAGTTCCTCAATGAGTGGGTAACGCAGCACATTCTCAAAGAAGATCGCGCCTACATTCCATGGATGCGGGAGATCGCGGGCGCGCAAGAAAAAATCTCAATCGTCGCTGCCGGCGATTGAATCCGCTGGCTCGACGCGGATCTTGGCGATGCGGCGCAGTTCCATCTCCACCACGGTGAGGCGGCGGCCGTCGTAGACCACTGACTCGCCCACCTCGGGAATGTGGCCCAGGCGCATGAGCATGAAACCGGCCAGGGTCTCTACGCCGCCATCGCGCGGCAGGTCCCATTGCATCTGCGTCTCCAGGTCGCGCAGGTTGACCCCGCCCTCCATCAACAGGGCTCCCGAGGCGGTGGTCAACACCGGCCGCGCCGCGTCGTCGAACTCGTCTTCGAGCTCTCCGGTGAGCTGTTCGATGGCGTCTTCGGCGGTGACCAGGCCGGCGGTCGAGCCGAACTCATCCACCACAATCGCCATCTGCCGCCGCCGCTGCTGAAAGTCGCGGATCAGCGCCAGCACCGTCTTGGTCTCGGGAACCACCAGCACGTCGCGCATCACCTGGCGTACTTTGAGTTGCGCAAACGGCCCCGGTCGTGCGCCGGTCTGCGCCGCGGGGCGGAAGAACATCAGCCGGGCCAGGTCCTTTGAATAGATCACGCCGACAATGTGTTCGGGGCCGCGCGTCTCGTCGTAGACGGGAACGCGGCTGTGCATGTGCTCGATCACCTGGGCGCTGGCCTGCTCGATGGGCAGATTCGAGGGCAGCGAGACGATCTTCTGCCGCGGCGTCATGATCTCGCGCACCGGCACATCGTCCAGTTCCAGGGCGCGGTGGATGAGCGTCTCCTGGAACTTGGGCAGCAGCCCGTTGCGCTGCGCGGCGGTAGCGATCAGCTTCAGTTCTTCGGGTGAGTGCACCGAGGCTCGCTCCGTCATGGGAATGTCGAATCCGCGCAGAATCACGGCGGCCGATCCCTTGAGAAAGCGCACTGCCGGCCGGGCCAGGGCCATGAAAATGAGCATGGGCGGAGCCACGGCGACGGCCAGCGCGTCGGCGCGGCGCAGGGCCAGGGATTTGGGAACCAGTTCGCCCACCAGCACGTGCATATACGTGATGAAGGCAAAACCCAGGGCCACCGCCGCAAAGTGCGCGTAGAACACGGCATGGGTCAGCCCCAGGTGCAGCGCATCGAGAAGCTGCAGAAAGAACGCCGCCGCCAGCGGCTCGCCGATCCAGCCCAGCGCCAGCGAGCAAAGCGTAACGCCCAGTTGCACGGCGGGCAGAAAGTCGTCCAGTTCGCGCTGCAGGCGGCGCACGGCGCGGGCTCCGGGAACGCCGGCGGCGACCATCTGCTCCACGCGGGTATCGCGAATGGAGACCAAAGCGAACTCCGCGGCCACAAAAAAGGCGTTAGCCAGAATCAGCATGGCCACGGCGACGATCTGGAGCAGCGGAAGACCAAGCATCTCGCTGGCAGAATAGCATCTTGCACAGACAGCGGGGTCGAAGGAAGCTCTCGGCCCAGGGCAATCGTATGAATCCGAACCGTGGACGAGGCTGGTGACGGTTCTCTCGCGCCGCAGGCGCAGTGGTGGTTAGCCTCGCGTTTCAGCGTGGGGAAGATGGCCAGAAATCACCCCTCAGCCCCATCGGGGCGGCTCAAAACACCGATTCTGTCATCGAGAGAACGCTCTTATGAATCTCTGCCCGTTTTGCGGGCTGTCCGATGCTGCTCCGACCAACCATCGCGGAAAAGCCCTTCTCCGGTGGAACCACATGCGCGCGGATTGCGTAGTGAGGAGGGAAGCGATAGGACGGCCCCGGTATTTGAACAGACCACCGGGAATCGGGCCAGCAAGAATATAGTCTTCGACGGCGGGGAAACCTCATCGGTTCCCGCAAACTCAGGGAGGTTCAAGCGTGGCGGCAAAGAAGAGCAAAAAATTCTGGATCTGGATCGCTGTAGCGGCGGTGGTGGTGTTGCTGATCGCGGGATTGGGGCTGCGAGCCTTGGTGAAGGGCTCCTCTATCGATCCCAACCGGCTGGCCAAGGTGACGCGCGGCGATGTGGCCCGCTCGGTGGTAGCCACCGGCAAGATCCAGCCCATTATCAAGGTCGAGGTCAAGAGCAAGGCCAGCGGCATCGTCGAGAAGCTCTTTGTGGACATCAACAACCAGGTGCACAAGGGCCAGCAGCTTGCCCAGTTGGACCAGCAGGAGATTCAGGCCGAGGTACAAGCGCAGCGGGCGCAATTGGCCGCCGCGCAGGCCAATGTCGCCACCTATGAAGCCAATATCGAGCAGGACAAGGTGAACGCCGCCGCGCCCGATCTGCCCATGTACAAGGCCACGCTCGACCGCAACCTGGAGATGCAGAAACTGGGTGTGGTCAGCCGCCAGGCGCTGGACGACGCCAACAAGGACTATCTGGCCGCGCTCACCCGGCGCGACTCGGCCAAGGCGCAGATCGGTGTCGATTCGGCCCGCCTGAAGCAGGCCCGCGCCCAGGTGATGCAGGCACAGGCCAGCCTGAACCAGTTTGAAGAGCAACTCGGCTACACCACCATCGTCGCCCCCATGGATGGCGTGATCCTCTCCCGCGATGTGGAGATGGGCGACGCGGTCAGTTCCATCCTGGTGCTGGGTTCCACGGCTACCCTGGTCATGACCGAGGGCGACACCACGCAGGTTTACGTGCAGGGCAAGGTCGACGAGGCGGACATCGCCCACGTCTATATGAATCAGCCGGCGCGCATCAAGGTGGAGAGCTTCCGCGACCGCGTCTTCAACGGCAAGGTCACCAAGATCGCACCGCTGGGCGTAGAGAAGGACAACGTCACCACCTTCGAGGTGCGCGTCTCCATCGACAACCCCGGCGGCGAACTCAAGGCCAACATGACGGCCAACGCCGAGATCCTGCTCGACGAGCACAAGGGCGTACTCACCGTGCCAGAGAACGCCGTGGTCTACGACGGCCAGAAGAACGCCTCCGTCGAGGTTCCCGACAAGAAGCAAAAGGACGGCAAACGCAAGGTTTCTATCACCGTAGGCCTCTCCAACGGCTCCGTCACAGAAGTGCTGAGCGGGCTGAAGGAAGGCGAGCAAGTGGTTTTACAGCAGTGATCAGTGGTCAGTTCTCAGTTCTCAGTTGTCGGTTCTCAACCATCGGTTTTCTACCACATAAGGAAAATGCTTCTGAATTACAAGAGGCGCCGTTTGGACGAAACTGGCAACTGAGAACTTACAACTGACAACTCGTAAAAGGAGCGCGATGAAACATCTCATAGCAGTGGTAGCGGCACTGGCCCTGGCGGCCATGCCGGCGCTGGCCAGCGAGGCCAGCTTCGAGCGTACGTTGACGGTGAACGGTCGCGTGGAGTTGTCCGTCGCCACCGGTTCAGGCAACATTCACATCATTCACGGCTCCGACAGCCGCGTGCATATCTTCGGCAAGGTCAAGTCCGGCTGGGGCGGCAGCGACGAGCGGGTGCGGGAGATCGCGGCCAACCCGCCAATCGAGCAAACCGGCAATATCGTGCGCATTGGCGCCCGTCATGAGAGCCTGCACAACATCAGCATCGATTACGAGATCGAGGCCCCGGCCAACGCTTATCTTGAGGCCAGCTCCGGGTCCGGCAACGTCACCATCGACGGCGTGGGCGAGAACGCCAAGCTCTCCACCGGCTCCGGCGACATCCACGCCACCGGCCTGCATGGCGGCTTTACCGCCGACACCGGTTCGGGCAACATCTACGCCGATCAGACCGGATCGGGCGACGTAAAGGCCCAGACCGGCTCCGGCAATGTGGAGTTGCGCAACATTCATGGCGGATTGCGCGCCGGCACCGGCTCGGGCAACGTCAAGGTGGCGGGAGCGCCCTCCGCTCCCTGGTATCTTCATACCGGCTCGGGCAACGTCGAGTTGGCCTCCGGCGGGGCCAGTTTCACGCTGGACGCCTCGAGCGGCTCGGGCACCATCCACTCGGAAAGGGAGATGCTGACGCAAGGCACCCAAGATCGCCATCACGTCTCCGGCAAGATCGGCGGCGGCGGCCCCACGGTCCGCATCGAAACTGGCTCGGGCGACATTCGCGTCCAATAGCGGATTGCGGCGAACAGCGTGTGAAGTGCGATTGCGTGTATTCCTTACAGGCGAGACTCCCATGGTCCCATGTGAGAGTCCGCCTGTGTCTTTTTGCCGGAACAGCAACCAGCATTTGGCCTCGATTTGGGCTAAAATGATGGCGAGGTGTAGCCATGCTGACCAATCCCCAAATCGCCGACGTATGGGAGGGCCAGATCTCGGCCGAGGTCCGCTCTTTGTATTTTGGCGATCTTTCCAGCCTTTTCACCCAGCGCAAACAATGGATCACCGGGCTCTCCTTCTTTCTCTCTTCCGGAGCAGCAGCCACGTTGATCGCCAAAATGCCGCTTTGGTTCCCCATTCTTCTTTCTACAATTGTGGCTGTAATCACCGCTTACGCGGTAGCGGTGAACCTGGACGCCAAAATCAGAACCATGGCCAAGCTGCACTATGCGTGGAGCCAGATCGGCAATGACTACAAGCGTTTATGGAGCCATACTTATAGCGACGAGGCGGAAACCGAACTTGCCGATCTACAGCGGCGGGAACTGGAACTGTCCGAACTAGCCACTACAGATGCACCCAACGATCCGAAGCGGATGCTGCGTTGGCAAGATCAGGTCTTCAGACTTCATCGACTGGAGATTGCATGACAAAAACCAGGGACTCAAGAGGAAGCTGGCCCCCGATGCCGAAGCCGGTGCCGCCGCCTCCCCAACCTCCACCACCCCCACCGCCGCGAAAGAAGTAGCGCGAACCGGAGCCCGATCCCCAATTGCCTGTGTTCTTGGCCACCGGAAAGAGGATTGTCTCTATTTCGAGAAGAACTTAGGGCAGAAAATAGTACGGATTCGGGTACTTGACGCTAAACTCTGCCTCGGGCGCGCCCTTCAGGTCGCTCCACTGATCGCCAACGCTGAGGATGAGAACGTAACCCTCCTTCACCATGCGGGCCCGCTCCGCGGATTTGTACTGAGTTGCGGTCAATTCCTTCTCCTCCGCGGAGCGCAGGATCAGTCTCTCCCAGCCTTGAAATCCCTGCGCACGCAGGTTCTTCTCCGTGGCTGCGCGCTGCTTTTCGGCGCGGCCGGTGAGAAAGAGCACCGCCACGCCCAGCCTCTGCGCCTCCCGATAAAGGCGCAGGGTTCCGCCGATCGCCGGCGCCTGCGCCGAATCCACCCAGGCGTTGAAGGCCGCATTGTTGTAAGCGAAATCGGCCTTCTGCATCTGCTCGTAGTTGGAGAGCGTGGTCTCGTCGATGTCCAGCACTACGGCCAGCTTCTCCGCGCCCTGGCGATGGGCGGCGCGCTGGCGCAGAAAGGCGATGGCGCGGTCGGCTTGCACATCGATGTCCTTGGCGTAGCAGCCGCAGGCACAGGTGCAGGCCTGGTATTTCTTGAGCTGGCTCTTAAGCCCATCGAGGTTGGGAATCTGCTCGGCGGAGATATTGACACTAAAGCGCTCAATGGACGACGGAGCGGCCTGCTGCGCAAACACCATACTGTTCGCCCACAGAACCGTTACTGCCACAAGCAACCCTGCAAATTGTTTCTTCACCCGAAACCCCTTTCCAAACCGGCGCGGCCTAAGGCAGGCCGCACCAGCACAGTCCTCCATGATCGCACTCCCCCTGGCCAGAACGCCAAGCGTTCCATTCCGGATCGCGATCCGGCCTCCGCCCCTGGCCGTTAAACTGGAAGCATGATGCGCATTTTTCATCCCCTTCCCGTCGAATCGCTGAAGCTGCTGGTCTTCGATCTGGATGGAACCCTGATCGACTCGGCGCAGGATCTGTGCAACAGCGTCAACGCCTCCCTGGAGCACGTGGGCCAGCAGACGCTGGCCGACCCGGTGATTGCCAGCTTTGTCGGCAACGGCGTGCCCCTGCTGCTGCGCCGCGCGCTGGCCTTCAAGCGCGGCCTCACTCCAGAGGCGGTCGACGACGCGCTCCTGGCCCAGACCCAGCGCTTCTTTCTCGACTACTATCGCGAGCACAAGCTGGACTTCACCTACGCCTACGACGGCGTTCTTGAGGCTCTGGCGGCGCTGCGCACGCTGCACGAGGCGCAGGGCGGCGCGCCCCGCACCATGGCCGTGCTGACCAACAAGCCGGTGCGCCCGGCCCGCGGCATCTGCGAGGGGCTGGGTCTGGCCGATTACTTCCTGCACATCTACGGCGGCGACAGCTTCAAGACCAAAAAGCCCGATCCCGAGGGCCTGCGCTCGCTGATGGACGAGGTGGGTGCACGCCCCGAAGAGACGGCCATGATCGGCGACAGCTCCGTGGACGTGCAGGTGGCGCGCAACGCCGGCGTCTGGAGCATCGGCTGCGCCTTCGGCTTCGGTCCGCAGAACCTGATGGAGACCCCGCCCGACATCCTGGTGGACTCGGCCGCGGAGTGGACGGCGGCGCTGACGCCTGCGAAAATCGAAGCACAGAAATAGCCCATCGTTTTCTCTTCTGTATCTTTCCTGGCCTTTTGAGCGGGCCTGGCGAACGCTTCAAATCGACTTTCTCGATCGCACTTGGGACGATCCGCGAACGTTCAAGCTCTTCGGTTCGTCTTTGGGTGAAGGATGCCGCCGCGCTGGTTTCGATGGCTTTTTTTGCGTAATGTTTGTCCAGTAGCCGAGTTGAAAAAACCGGCACAACAGCTTCAACCGCGGTAGAAACACCTTTTTTTGTTCCATTTTTTCTTTGCCTTGGAGATTTTCATCATGCGTCTTTATGCTCTTGCAGCCTGGCTGCTGGTGCCGGCTGCTGCCGTGGCCTGCAATCCTCCCGCGCCCTCGCCCACAACCAGTTCCGCTTCCATTCTCCAGGGAGTTGTAGCCGACCCCACTGGCGCCATCGTTCCCGGCGCGCAGGTCGACCTGCTGGACGCCAACGGAGCCGTAGCTGTCACCTCTCAAACCGACGGCAGCGGCAGCTTTCAAGAGCTTGCGCCGCACCCCGGCAGCTTCACGCTGGTGATCAACGCGCCGGGCTTCGAGACAGTACGCAAGCCGGTCGAGGTGGCTGCCGCCTCGGTACGCACCTCTTCGTTGCTTCCTCCTCTGCACATCGTGCTGCCCATCGCCTCCTTCGCTACCAATGTTCGGGTCAGCGCCGAGACCAATGAAGACCTGACCTCGGCCGACGAGAACCGCGACTCCTCGGTGATGACCTCGGCGGATCTCAAAGCGCTGCCCATCTTCGACAACGACTACGCCACCGCCATGAGCGCCTTTCTCGACGACAACGTAACCGCCACCGGCGGCACCGGCCTGCTGGTGGATGGCGTCGAGGCCAATCGCGCCACCGTCTCCGCATCCGCCGTGCAGGAGGTCCGCATCAACCAGGACCCCTATTCTGCGCAATATTATTGGCCGGGCCGCGGGCAGATGGAGATCGTCACCAAGTCCGCCGCCGACCATTACCATGGTCAGTTCAACTTCATGTTTCGCGATTCGGCAATGAACGCGCAGAACGCCCTGGCCCCCACCAAGCCCTTCGAGCAGCGCCGCGTCTACGAGGGCCACACCACCGGGCCCATTCCTCGTGCGCAAAAGAGCAGTTTTCTGCTCACCTTCAATCGCGCCGAAGAAGACAAGGATGCCGTCGTCAGCGCTACCCTGGCGGCCACACCCGGCAATCCCAGCGGCGCATTTGAGGCCAACGTCTCCGCGCCCACCCGCGATACGGAGTTCAGCACCCGCGCGGCGCATCAGTTCGGCGAGCGCCACTCGGCCTATGCGCAATACAGCTACCAGGATTGGACCGGCCAGAACCAGGGCGTGGGCGGGCAATCGCTGGCCCAGGCGGGATACAACACCGAGTACCGCGAAGACGACGCCGTCATCCATCTGGATTCGACCCTCTCCGCTTCCCTGCTCAACCAGATCTCGCTGGTCGTCGAGCACGACTCCAACCGCAATCGCAACGCCGTCGAAGCCGCGCGCGTCAATGTCTCGGGCGACTTCACCGGCGGCTCCGCGCAGGCCGATTCCTTCGGCACCGAATACAACGTCCGCATCTACGATATGGCCACCTGGACCCGCGGACGCCATCTGGTCAAGATGGGATTCGGCACGCCGCACATCGACCGCCGCGCCTTCGACGACCACACCAACGAGTTGGGCAGCTATACCTTCGCGCCCACGCTGGCCGCCGATGGCGTCACGGTTCTGCAGACGGCCTTGCAGAACTTCTCCAATAACCTTCCCTCCGGCTTCTCCCAGAACACCGGCGACACCCACTTCGTCTATCACCAGCAGGAGATGGGCGCGTTTATTCAGGACCAGTTCAAGATCGACGCCCGCTTCAGCATCACCCCCGGCCTGCGCTACGACTGGCAGAACTTTCTCGCCACGCGCCGCCTGGGCTTCTCGCCGCGCCTCTCCTTTGCCTGGGTGCTCGACGAGAAGTCGAAGACCGTGGTGCGCGGCGGCGGCGGCATTTACTACGACCGCTTCGGCTCCGGCCCGCTGCTCGATCTCCAGCGCTATGGAAACGCCCGTCGCCGTTCCGTGCTGCTCTCCCTGGACCCAACGCAGACTACGGGCCCGGACTGCGTGCCCATCTCCAACTGCCTGGCGTTGACCGCGCAGCCGGCGGCGCTGGTGCAACTGGCTCCCAACGCCAAAATCCCTTACCAGATTCAATACGGCGTCTCCATTGAGCGGCAGTTGGGCGAGAAGGCTACCGGCGTGGTCAGCGTCTACTCGGCGCGCGGCATCGACAGCTTCCGCTCGGTTGACATCAACGCCCCCACTCCGCAGTCCGGCTACACCGAACGCCCCGATACCGCCTTCGGCCGCATCCGCCAGATGCAGTCGGCGGGCTTCTGGGAAGGCAACGCCATGGACATCTCCTACCGCGGCCGCCTGAACAAATACTTCACCGGCTTTGGCCGCTACACCTGGTCGCACTTCGAATCCAACACCAACGGCATCGGCTGGTTTCCGCAGAACCAGTTCGCCCCCAACGACGAATGGGCCAATTCAAGCTGGGACCGCCGCCATCGCATGGGTATGTACGCCATGTTCAATCCAAAGAGCGTGCTGAACCTCTCTGCCGGCATCTTCGCCAATACGGGAACGCCGTGGACCATCCTCACCGGCACGGATGCCTATGGCGACGACCTCTTCAACACCCGGCCCGACGGCGTGGCGCGCAACACCCAGACCAATCCCAGCTATGTCGACATGGACCTGCGCTGGGGCCACGACTTCGCCATAACCAGCAACAAGGACGACGAAGCGCCCCGCCTGGGCTTTTCCGCCGGGGCCTTCAACGTGCTCAATCACGTCAACGGCGGCGGCATCGACCCGGTGGAGACCTCCTCCTCCTTCGGCCAGATCACCTCGGCCTCCCCGGCGAGGCGCATCCAGTTGGCCATGCGCTTCGAGTTCTAAGCGGGAAGCAAACCCGCGCCACCGCTTTGGATTTCTCCC
This sequence comes from uncultured Occallatibacter sp., assembly GCA_964493705.1. Lineage (GTDB taxonomy): Bacteria > Acidobacteriota > Terriglobia > Terriglobales > Acidobacteriaceae > Telmatobacter. Next base: position 1,733 of record CAZBPD010000016.1, on the reverse strand, counting down.
GGCAACGGTGCTACGCTCGTGCCATGGCGACGCTGACCATCCATCTCGACGAAGAGGCCCTGCGCAAGCTGGAGGAGCGCGCCGCCCGCAACGGCCGCACGGTGGAAGCCGAGGCGCACGACGTATTGACTCAAGTTGCGGAATCAACCCCAACGGCTATCGATATGAGCCGCGGACTGGGTACCGCGATTCATGAGCTTTTTGCGCCTTTGGGCGGCGTTGAACTGGAGCTTCCCTCACGAAAATCGCATCGCCAGATCCCCACCTTCGAATGATCTATCTACTCGAAACGAACGTCGTTTCCGAAGCCATGAAGCCGAATGAGGAGGTCATGGCCTGGATCGACTCCATTCCCAAAGAACGATTATGGATTTGCACCGTTGTTGTCGCCGAGGTTCTTTCCGGGTTGGACGTGATGCCCGCCGGCAGGCGTCAAAGCCTGCTTCGGGTAAAAGCTGTGGCCATGTTCTCCGAGATCTTTAAAGATCGAATTTTTACATTCGATCTGCATGCCGCAAGAGCTGTTGGCCCCATTTTGAGAGAGCGGAAGCAGATCGGCCGCCCCATAGACTCGATGGACGCCCTGATTGCTGCAACCGCCGTGACCCACTCCGCGACCATCGCTACCCGCAACGTGCGCGATTTCGAGTCTTGCGGTGTGACGATCGTCAATCCATGGACCGAAAAATAGGCGGAATGCCGCTTGACCTGACTACGGCATAGCCGTACTATACAGCCATGCGCTACACATGGGATCCGGTGAAGGATGCCGTGAACCGTGGCAAGCACGGATTGCCACTGGCGGATGGGATTCCCGCGCTTCGCGATCCTAACTGCGATTATTGGACCGACGACCGATTCGATTATGAGGAAGAGCGTCTGGTGACGCTTGGTAAGGGACGAGCGCAAATCCTGGTGGTTGTAACCACCGAACGCGATTTTGACACAACGCACATCATTTCAGTGAGAAAGGCCGATGGAGATGAAACATCTTGGTATTATTTCGGTCGTCCTTGAGCCGGGCGATCCGCTCCCAGCGACGGATACGGATTGGGATGCTGTGAAAGGGATTACCGACGAGGAGATTCGCGCGGCAGCGCTTTCCGATCCAGATTGCGCTCCTGCTCCGGTTTACGACACGCCCGGCCTGAATCTACAGGTGAATGTAAAACGTCTGCGGGAAAAGTTAGGACTGACACAGGAAGATTTCGCCGCTGTTTACCGGATTCCCGTGGGCACTTTGCGGGATTGGGAGCAGCGCCGCAAGACCCCCGACGCACCGGCGCGAGCCTATCTGTCCGTGATCGAGCGCAACCCAGAGGCGGTGGCTGCGTTGTTGCGGCCCGCCGCGTAGATTTGCTGCCGTCCTCCAATACAACTGAATCTACAACTTCCGGATTGCGGGTGATAGGCTTGACGGTCACGACCCGACTTGGAGCTAGAGTTCTTTGTCCGGATCAAAATCCTCCAATCCGATAGACTTGGGGTCCAATCCAAACGCAACTGCTTGACAGAGCATGAGGGAAAGAACTTCGTTGTAGGCAAGCAATTTTCCATCCAAAAATGCTCTGTCCGCAAATGTCGCATTAGAACGTTCTGCCTTAACATCGAGAGCATCTCTCTTAAGAAAATTGCCGAGATCGAGCAAGTAATTTGCGAACGTGTCCATGCCTTCAATCTAGAGCATTTCTAGTGTTACTATAATGATGCTCTGTGCATCTTCGCGGACGCTA
>CAZBPD010000015.1:0-77583 GCA_964493705.1 uncultured Occallatibacter sp. | reverse complement strand
TGGTCTCGTTCTTGATGAACAGCCACGCCTCGTCAAGCAAGAACGTCTTGAACGTCGCCAGCTTCGCGGGGTCGGCAATCTCATTGCTGGCCCGGTGAAGGACGTAGAACAGGAGTGGCTCCAACACCTCCGGCGCATCGCCCCATCCGGCGAAGTTGAAAGTCTGGAAGCTGGAAAAGCTCAGCGTGTCTTCTGTGTTGTCAAAGAGAAAGCCGTACTGACCGTCTTTGGTCCAACGGTGCAACCGCTCTTTCAGCTCTCCGATGATCTGGCTGAATGTGGAGAGCGTGCGCTGCTCCGGGGCAACGACATACATCCGTTCAATGGCATCCCACAGCTTGCGCTCTTCCTTGAAGTCGAGCCGGTAACGTTGGTCGTTGCCCTCGATCAGAACACGGAAGAAAGAGAACAGGAATTGCATATTCTCCTTGGTCTCCGGAAGGCTGAATGGATTGATGGTGAAGTCCCGGCTCTCCTGCCCGACATTCAAATAGGTTCCTCCGAATATCTCAGTGAGTGACTGGAAGGAACCGCCGATGTCGAAGATGTAAGTCTGCGGTCTGTACTTCTGCGCATTGGTCAGCAGAAAGTTGCATAGAAAACTCTTGCCGCTGCCGGTCATGCCGAGAATCAACGTGTGCGCAACTTCGCCGTTGTGTAGATTCAGATAGTACGGCGTGGCGTTGTCGGTTTCGAGAACCGCCAAATACTCCGAGCGCAAATGCGGGTTCGTCTTCTCGCCTGGGTGAATGGTGAAGAGAAACGACAGGTCAGCATAGTTGGAATTCAGCAGGTACATCTTGCGAAGGTTCTGGGAATAGTTGCCTGGAACCGTGGCAAAGAACGCATTGAGCTGGTTGTACGTTTCGGTGAAGAGCGCGCCGTCTGCATTGGTAAAGACACCGGCAAATTCGCCCATCTCCTGATTGATAGTCTGTAGGTCGCTGCTGTAGAGCACGACCGTGAGCGAGAAATCGCCGAGACTCTGGCCATCACCGAGAGCCCGCAGGCATTCGCCAAGATTCTCGATGTCTGCCTGCTTCGATTCGTCGATCAGCACATCACGCTGATTCGTCTTCGCCGGGTCACTGCTCATCTGCGAGACAAAGCCGGACTTGCTCATATTGAAGTGACGCCGCCGCTTGTCCACTTCCTTGCGGGCTTTGGCCATCGACAGCGGCGTCCACTCAGTAACAACATAGAAGTTGCCTTCGATCTTCAAGAGTCGGTCAAGAACCAAAGGCCGTGTCTCAGCGATGGACTCTTTCATGGTGAGAATGCGGACGAAGTGATCGCCCACACGGAGATGATCGCGTTCTGCCTCGATGTTTGAATTGACCACCTGATAATCGAGGTACTGCGTGGATTGGGGTCGGCCAGCGATGCGCCATTCATCGAAGTTCAACAGCCGGCGAAAGAACCTGAACTGCGCCTGCTGTCCTTGAACCTCAATGGGCATGAGGTCGGCGAGCTGGCGCGTGAAGTTCTGTACACGCTGCTCCAGCCTTACCAGGTCGGCATCGATGTGTGAGCGCAGCAACGTCTTCATGTTGTCGCTGGTGAACTGGGCCTTGAGTTCACTGAAGCCGCCCTGTGGATCGCGTGCTAGACGCGCAAGAGAAGAAAGGATGCCGGTCTTTGACCGCGCTCCTTCCAGGACGATGACGTAAAAGATTTCGATTTCGTATAGCCGGTCTCGCTTCGACTCGAAGAATTGCCTGCGCTGGTCAATCGCCGCGTCGATCAGTTCGTCATTATATGTGGCGAACGGAATCTCGGGCCGGTTTGTCTTGAAGAGATACTGGTAGACGTGGAAGCCTTCACCGAAGGCTTTGAGTGCGGACTCAAGCCGCTTCACAGCATATTGCTGTTCGTCGTTGTCGAGGCTTTCATAGTCAACGCCCGCAACGCTCAGCACCATGCCAAGATCGCCGCTCTTGGTTAGAAACGTCGTCTCGGTCCAAAAGCCATACAGATTGATGTGGGCGCTCAGCGCGTCCGCTTCCTTCCAAGGTTTGATTACGCGGGCAAGGTTCAACATCATCGCACCTCCACGTTCGGGACTTTTTGTTTTGCTGCGTCGTAGCGCAATTTGAAATTCTCGGAACGCCCAATGATCTTCAGGAATGCGGGATCGGAATTCGTCGCCCAGTGGCCAAACACCGCGCCGCCAATAAACACGAATATGCCAGCCAATATCGAATTGAAAAGATTGAATACGCCGACGGCGGTGACGCAGACCATGAAAAACAATGTGCGTTCAATGCCCATATAGGTGAGAGGCTTATGCAGGCTCTTGAAGACTCTGTTGCGGCGTTTCTGTGTTGTTTCCTGCATAAGCCCTCCTCAGTGTGTGAGTGGTTTCGTGGGAACGAGGGTGATTGAATGGCTGCCGCAATGCTGGGGCTAGGAACCCCACAGCCAGGTGAGGATGTTGGCAGCCATGACGGCGATTCCGGTTCCAACTGCAACACCGGCAAGGTTCTTCTTCGCGCCTGGTTCTCCATGCGCAAAGCCGTACCCGCCGATCACGATAGCGATCAGGCTGGCGGCTTTGGCAACCGTCCCGGTGAACAGTGTTTGTAGGGAGCTGATACCGGAATCAAATGGTGAAGCGTGAGCAGCGATTGGAACGAGCAATACGCAGAGAAGCAGTGCTCCTCCACGCGCCAGATAGATCTTTGCGCGCTCAATCGTTGATGTTGTGAGAATGATTCGAATGCGGAACATTGGCACCTCCAACGACTCTTCAGTCGTGATGTGCCTGACATTAGGCGCGGCTTCGCGGGGTGTCCAATACTTTGTAACTATGGGACCATAGCCTGCGCCTATGGGTCTATTCAGGAGTGGATTGCGGGATCAGCCAAACATCGGCAATTGGCAGGGAAGCTCAACGCCAACACTGCCCACTGGACGCTTCTTGCCGCTCATTTCATCGACGTTCTCACACATCTTTGCCAGACGTGAGGCGAGCAGCGACAGCACATGCCGTTGCGTGTCGCGGGGGCATATAAAGGCCGTCTTGATATGAATGGATAGCCCTGCAATACCGCGCAGCGTCAGCTCTGGATCAAGAAGTGAAGATTCAAGCATCAGGCCGAATCCCGCGCCGATCTTGACCAGGAATTGCATATCGGTGGGAGAGGAAACAAAGTCCGTGGGCGTCAGCCGAATCTTTGCCTTTGCGAATCTCCGCATGATTTCGTCGTAGCACAAAGGATGATGAGCCCGTGAGAAGCCGATGCGAACGCGGTCTTCGATATGATTCTTCGGTATGCTCTCAAGTCGGGCAAGAGGATCATCTCGACGCAAGCAAACCAAGAGCTTCTCGGTGCGTATTCGCTGCACGAATAGCTTGTGTGGGCCGAGTGGCATGGTCACCAGAGCCGCATCGAGATGCCCTTCCGTAACCATAGTGATAAGCGATCCTGAGCCCTCGCTCGATGGCTCTATTTGCCCGTCGGGCACGAGGTCTCGATAGCCGTCCACTGCACCCTGCACAAGCTGATGATTGATGAAGGGCGAGTATCCAAAGCGGAGCGGCAAATTGATTCCTGAATGGACGGAAGACGTGCTCTGAAAGGCCAGTGTGCTCATGTGCAGCAGCCGTTTGGCCGCTTCAAGAAAATGCCTGCCAGCGGGCGTAAGCTCCGCTCCGGCGCGCACACGTTGGAAGAGCCTCGCGTGTATTCCTTCTTCCAGCTTCCTGATCTGAGCGCTGAGTGAGGGCTGCGACAGGTGAAGCTTGATGGCTGCTCGACCGAAGTTGCATTCTTCCGCAACTGCAACGAAATAACGGAGATGACGGAATTCCAAGCCGCTGTACATGCTGCACCAGCCCTTCGCATACTCTGCGGCCATGATCTGTTTGCGGCCTTAGAGCCGTTGATATTCCCTATTTCGGTGCGGATTCATTGGAGATGTGCGATGTTGCAGGCGGGGATTCGACATATTTCTGGTAGAGCGGAGGTGGTTGCGGATTCACGGGCCGTAGGTACGACTACCACAGGCCCCTTGGCTGTGCTCGTTCCTTCGTGCATAAACGTTAGACGATAAAACAGGGGTTTGTGCTCAAAAAGGGACAACAATCCTCTTCAATAACTCGTCGGTGACTCCATTTGCGGGGTCTCTTGCGAGTCGCAAGCTGTTGCACATGGAAGCACTTAGCACCAATTCGAAGGACCTTGCAATAAAAATGAAAATCTCTCAACACACATCCATAGGTTTGAACTATGGTCCCATAGGCAGGAAGTATTGGACAATGCACCCGTCTTCGCTGAGTCTATAGCAACTGAGCCTCGCGGATTGCATGAGCGATACCTCTAGAAACACCCGGAGTTGCCAATGGCAGATGAAATCGTCACTGAGAAAAAGCGTCCGGGGAGGGTTACGATCTCTCCCGAAGAGAAGTTCCTGGTCGGAAGAGTAGAAGCGGCGGATATGCTCTCAATCAGTCGAAGAGCACTCGATTACCTCGTCGCCAATAAGCTGTTGACCGCTCGTCGCATCGGTGCGCGAGTACTGATACCTGTTGCCGATCTGCGGCGCTTTTCGCGTGGCGATCATCCGGCGCGGCTGGCAAGCTGATCTAGCCTGCGGCTGAATCACTGCCTGGGAGAAGCTTTTGGCAAGAGGACGCCCTTGCTTTTAGCCTCCTTGCCAGCCGCGTGATCGTGTCATGCAACAGCCCCGCTGTTTCAAGGTCATTCTGGATGGTCGCCGCTTGGTCTGGAAGTGAAGCGGCCATGGCTCGGATGCGCTCGATAAGCCAGCCTTCTTGCAGGCGCAAATCGACTGCAAACTTTTGCCAATGCCGAAGGCCGATATTGCTCAGCCGGTATTCGCCGCCAATCTTCATCGCCAGTTTCGCATTTTGAACATTGACCGTCTGGTACGGCAGAATGCTTGCCAAGTCGTAGACGGGCGCGAGTCGAACCGCGCCACCGCCGCCCAGCAGCAACGCATAGTTCTTTGCATGAGCGTCGGTTCCGGCGATAAGCCAATTGAAGATATTCGCATCGACAAACGACTCAATGTCTTCTTCTGGATTGCTCGACTGCGCCCGCAACAGTTCCGCAATTGTGCGCGCCCCTGGCCCCCCATCACTTTCGTACTTGCGCGTGGGATGAAGGCCGAGCGCCTGGCACATATCCTCTTGGTGGATACGCGACCAGCGCCCTTCGCTTCGCACACGGTCATATCGCTCCACCACAATTGCGATCTCGTCTCCGAAGTGCTGAACGCTAGAGTTGGGAACAATCAGCCCAGCGGCCCTGGCCAAGAGCAGCGAGAAGTGCTCGTTCTCCGTATGACCATCCCATTCTCCCGTCGGTGGTTTGAGAATATGCGTGGTCGGAACACGGCCTGACGGAACGCCCCACCGTTTACGCTCGAAGAGAAGAGCGGTCTTGGGTTGCGCGCCGGCCAAACTGAACTGGCCCGTGTCTTGAGCGCTGCGCCAGGCAGAATGATCCGCACGCAGCGCGCGCAATCTTTCGGCAACGTCATTCTCAGTAAGCCAATTGACTTCCTTGGCAATCGTGTCCGATTGCAGTGCTTCAAGGCGTTCCGGGCGGACAAACTGAACAGCACCTGCGCAGTCTTCCCCTACATGGGCAATCAGCCGAAAGACGTTTTTCGGCGAGACCTGAAAGCGCCTGCCCCAGTTTTCCAGAACTCGATCATTGTCGGGCAACAGTCCCCATAAGAAAGCCTCGATCCGCGCATGGCCGTGCTCTGCCGAAGCCAACGGCATGGAGAGCGATAGCGGGTAAGCATCGGGATCGGCTCGCCATGCATCGTTATAAACGAACGAAAGTCTGGCGTTCTTGTAGTGAATCGTACCGACTTCGCGACCATCGAGCAAAGCGATCAGTTGATTTGTCATATCTGCTTCTTCACGGGGCGCTTCTTCAACGAGTCAAGAACGCTGTTGATGTCCGGCGCTTTTGCCTTGCTCTTCGGTGGAGTTTCGGCTGGAGAATCTACCTCTACGTCGATGGATATATCGAGGCTCTTCAGTGTGCGCAAGATGAGCCCGATTTCGGCTCCAGGTTTCCCTTGCTCCACTTCGACAAGCCACTTCCGGCTTGTCCCGGCCTTCTTAGCCAAGGCAGCTTGATCCATCCCGAGCTTGGTTCGGCGCTCCCGGATGAAAGCCCCCAAATCGGTAGCGGTTCGGATACGCATCCTGCACACCTCCACTCTTATATATCGAAAGAGTAACCGAACGGTGACAGTTTGTAAAGAGAGTGAACGGTGACATTTACACGAGAGAGCAAGCGGTTACACGACAATATGAAGGCGCGTCAGGAAATCGAAGTCTGCGCCGGTAACCTTCTGAGTATAGACATCCATCCTCACACTTTTTGACCACCACGAAAGTTGAGTCCGCTATATCAGCAGCCGGTAGTCGTACGGCGCAGACCCGAAATGGGTCAAGTAGCGTCCAACGCGGGCGATAGCACTAGCTGAATCAAGGCTTGCAGGTAACCTGGAGTAGTAGTCGAAGTGATTCCAATTCATCTTCGACAAGCCAAGAATCTCTGTTGCTACCAGATCAAGATCGGAATCCCCCCGGTAACGCCTGATAAGAAGCGGGGCGGGAATGCGGCGCTTCCCTTGGTAGTACTTGAAGCCTTGCTTCTGTACGCTGGGTGCATGTCCATGGACCCAGAGGAGGGCCGTATCATCACTGAGAACGATAGCAGCCCCACGCGGCATCGGAAATTTATCGATGGCGGGTTTGGCCCCTTGCATTCTTGAGGCAAGAAAGCGAATTGATTCTTCTGTATTGATTTCAATTAACTCAACGTTTGCAACCCCTTCAAGTCCCTGGGAAAGGCCATCTTGTTCGTCCTTAGTGAAGTGGGTACGTTTATGAATCACGACTCGCTTCGGGAGACGCATTCTCGCATCGAAGAAAAGTTGCCGGATCGTCTCGCCAGTCCTTCTAGCATCGTCCAAAGACATGTAGGGATTGCGGCCACGAATTATAGGGTGCTCTATCCTGCCCAACCGAAACTGCAATCCTTCGCCGCGCGCGCTGTAGATATGGCTGCAACCCAATAGAATCTGATTTCCCGAGGAAGCCTGTGAGTCGATGCTGTATCCTATCCCCACAAAGGCGCTGTCATCGTCTAAACAATCGATCCGCCACGGCGTTCTCATCGCCTTAGCGTAAAGTGCAAGTGAAAGCCACCACTTCAATCTGCAACTTGGGGTAGGAACGACCTTGACCTGGCGGAGAAATTGGGTGCTCTGACCATTCCTCGCAGCATATGCTTTCACGTAATCATGAAGATTGAAATGCTCTCCAGCCTCCTCGACTACTTCGTATGGGGCCCAATCAGTCGGAACAAAAACGAACGAAATTGCAGATGGGTTGAGGCTTCGAATCCTATCCAAAGACGCACAGATAGCTCTGGCGATCTGCTTCGCACACTGCAACGGGCTACCAGACAAGCTAGCTGCGAAGACCTGCCACGTCGCCTCACCAGGCCGAGCATGAACAAGGGGAAGAGAAAAGCCAGCAGCAAAACCGGGAAATGGTTGTAAGTAGTCAAGCTCGGTACTATTTGGATCGCTTCTCTCGCTTAACTGGCAAAGGAAGCGTTCTAAGTTACGCGCGTGATCTGCGGGACAAATGGCCGCCACTTCCGCCGTCGTCGAAAGGCCACTACTCGTCACAGAATAGTCCCATGGGCGGTTCTGTACTAAACCCTTAAGCGGATTTGCGTCTTTTGCTTCACCTTGGCCAGATTTCGAGCTAAAGATGAGCTTGGCATCTTCAACGACAAAACCGCCAAAGGTGGAAAAACGCTGCCACTCAGCGCTTAGAGGTAGTTGCTTTGGTTGAAATAGTCCTGCATAAAGTGGAGTCTTTCCGATGAAGAAATGCTGGCCACCGAAGTCCGGAATCTCAACGTTAGTAATGCGAGATGTCCAACGTTTCAGGTCAGCGTCAAACACGTCGTTGTGCTGATAGCCGTAAATGGCATTGCGCAGTACCTTTGTCGCATCTTCTCCTGCTATCTCACCGCTTGCTTGCTTAGCAACTATATCTGGTGATAGCAATACATATATCTTCCCTTTCAGGATCGCTAAACGAAGTGATAACGCCCTATGAATAGAAAAACTCTGCCGATCAAAAGGCCTGGTCTCATGCGAACTTGGTTCCCACACTCTGCGTCCGTCTGTTTCCAACAGGCAACATTTTGCGACATCGTGGACAAGCGCCCGACGCATCAGGGATTGAATCTTGGTATCCTGGGTGAGTTCTTCGATTGAAATGGCGAGAGCGACTGGAGCAGCCAACATCGAAGACCCCAAGGCAGATTTTATGTCTGCAATCGAAGTCAACATTAAGCCACCGGTTGGAGTTGACACCCAAGCCCCCAAGACGTGCTTCATCTCGCCGTCAAGCCACTTCCGAGACGTTACTCCCGGAGGAAATCTCAACTCTGCCTTGATTACGTCCTTCGGGATTGTCAGCGGATAAGCGTTGCTTTTGACGAGGGTGGAGGCTGGCTCAGGACGGGGTATAAACTGCCCCTTGCGCACTGATTCTTTGCTGGCGGCCGCAAGAATATGTTTCGCGCGCGTTAAATCAGTATCTCCCAAAATACGCAACGCAATCCGTTCCATGAGATCGTCGAATCCACTTGATGGAACATAGAAAGCCTCGCGACCCGATGCAATAGCTGCATCCAAAAGGCCCTGAACCTCTTGCGATGGTCCCGATTGCATACCGCACCAATATAGGCGGCCTGCACGCGATCCGACGTAAGCATCCTTTAGCGCAGACATCAGTGAAATATCCCGTCCACTGTATCCAATGACGAGGAGATCGTGGTCACAGAGATCGGCAACTAGTTCTTTACGTAGCTCAGTTTCCTGTAACTTTAGTTCACCCGTTGTATTCTTCAACTCGTCATACCTGTAGTCGCCATGCAGCGAAACTACGCGCAGATCGCCGGACGTCGGTACTAAAGCGATACGATGCTGGCTGTCGATCCCGACTTCAAGGCAGGAAACCCCTTCTGCGGCACAGGCCCTCGCGGGTAGCCCATCGAAGTTTGTTGTCCATAATGTACGAATCATACCAACTTGTGCGAGTAGCGGGAGCAGACGATAACCGATGAACGGCACGGCTCCACGGACGTAGTTCTGAAAGTAGCTTCGTCTATCGGTTGACGTGGGAAAGCATGCCTGCGCATAGACTGAATATTCAGATGGGCTGAAGTTTGGCGGGTATCCTCCTCTCTTGTCAAGCCAGTTCTGAATGCGTCTTTTCGTTCCAGCAAGCGATATTTCTCCCACGGACTCGCGGAGTGCCGGATTATTAGTGGCGAAAATATCTTGTTTCCATTCCCAGATACAGCGCTCTGCCGAAGGCATCCCCGATGAAATGGAAGCTCCGGCTCCTAAGAGCAAACTGATCGATTTGCCACGATTCACTGCAAGAGAGCGTATTAGCGCGTCAAGTTCGAGTTGTGACGGTTGGGAATTCATTCTTAAACAATATTATCAACCCAGCTTGTATCTCTTGTATTTTCTTATCGTTTGAAGGGTCAAAGCTCGGGCTGATGGCGTCTATATGGCGGGACATACATCCCGCCCATGCTCAATGGAAGGGTTCTCGGCTGATGCAGAATCCTCGCCCGTTCAAAAATCCCTTGGTTCGCTGTAGTGGAATTTCCCAGAATCTTCCGCTTCCCAAGGACGCTGGGGAGGGCACGGTTAGCGGTGTGACAACCGGAGGGCACGGGTGGTTGCGCAGCAAACGCCGGGTGCAACGCAGCCTCGCTGGCGGTCTTTATTGCCGCTGGGCCTCACTCAAAATATTTTGCTTTCGGAGAGCGCCGGTGGCGGCGGGGCCGGGCTTTTCCTCCATGCACAAATTTATTTTTGGCCAACAGCCACCAAAACAGCCACTCGCCAAAAATAAAAATGGCAGCCGATTTGGCTGCCGCGTATATTGTTGATTTTATTGGTGTTTTGGCTCCTCAGGTAGGACTCGAACCTACAACCCTTCGGTTAACAGCCGAATGCTCTGCCATTGAGCTACTGAGGAGTGTCGTGCGTGCAACGATCCTTAACCAAATTACCAGACCGGGGGGCACTCGTCAAAATCCCGGCGAGAAAAAACTCCGCCAACCCGCCTGGGCCGGCGAGAATGCCCTATTTGGGGCCGCCCGTCCCATCCTGGAACCGGCTCCGCAGGCGCACAAGCCCCGCAAACGATACCATGGAAGAAGATCTGTTTGCGGGTGAGATGCAGGCTGTCCCTGTTTTCGCCTCGTTGGCGCAGTCCGGTGCGCTCTTCTCCGCTCCTGCTGCCGCCCCGTGCCGCCTGCGGACACAACCCAAGGAGTTCTTCTTCCAAATGAAATTGACCCTGCCCGCGGGTTCCTTCCGCGCTTATCTCTTCGACTGCGACGGCACCATTGTCGACTCCATGCCGCTGCACTACATCGCCTGGAAGCAGGCCCTGGCGGAGTGGAACTGCCCCTTCGCCGAGGATTTGTTCTACTCCTGGGGCGGCCGCCCGGTAACCGCGATCATCTCTTCCCTGAACGAGATGAACGGCCTTTCCATGCCCGTCGAAGCCGTCGCCAAGCGCAAGGAAGGTCTCTATTACGAGCAGCTTGTGCATCTTCAGGCGATTCCCGAGGTGATCGAGCACATCGATGCGCGTTTCGGCGAAATTCCCTTTGCCGTGGTCTCGGGCAGCCGCCGCAACTCGGTGGTCGGTTCGCTCTCACGCTTGAATCTGCTGGACAAATTCGCCACCCTGGTCTGCGCTGAGGACTACAAAAACGGCAAGCCCGCCCCAGACGGCTTTCTGCTGGCCGCCGAGCGGCTGGGCGTCGCGCCCCAGGACTGCCTGGTCTTTGAAGACACCGACCTGGGCATCGAGGCGGCCACCGCCGCCGGCATGGCCTCGGTGCTGGTGCCTCCGCCCTGCGACCGGCGCTAAGGAACCGCCGGGAGTTTCCTCAATACAGCAGCACCGCCAGCCGGTAGACGGTGAATTGCCCTTCCACATCCTGCGGAGGGCAACTGCCCACAGCGGCCTGGCGGTAGTGGCCGGAGGCGATCTTGGCCGCCAGTTCCTGCGGCAGTTGGGTCAGTTCGTTTCCCTGCCAGCGGAAGACCAGACCCGGTTGGGCGCCCGTCAGCGCCGGCCAGCCACGATCCAACGCGCAGGCGGCGCGGGCATCGGTGGGATCTTTGAGCAATTCGATTCCCCGCGCCCGGATCAGCCCCGCCACCTGCGCCTCGACCTGCGCCGCAGTCAGAACCGGAACGCCGCGGGTATAGTCGGCCACGGCATAAAGCACGCCCCTTGCCGCCACCACGGCGATTCCCACGCGATCGATTTCAGCATTGAGCAAGTTGGCGCGGTGGCCGGGCGACTCCATCCAGGCTTGATGGATGCTCGCGGCCGATGCGCCCACCGCGACGTTCTCTTCGATCAGGCTGAAGTGCGCCCCGGCATCTCCGGCACGCGCGGTCAGATCCGGCTCGCCGCCGTAGCGATGGGCGATGGGGCCCTCGGCGGCCATGCGCTGGCAATGCTGCAGAGCGGCCGTGGCCAGCGCCGGGTCCCAAACTAGCGTTCCCAGTCCCTGCGCGCGCCGCGTCTGATTGGCTAGAGCGACCATCTCCTGCGCCGGCTGCGTTTGCGCCGCGGCCAGGGGCGCGGTCTGGGCATTCAGAAGAACGATGCACACCAGCAGCATCGCACCAAGAGTGTAGCCGATTCGCGTGAGTCGCATGAGCCATTATCGACCCGGCAAGACGCCTATGCACTAAAGTAGAACCATGCGTTTCGAACTCTTTCTGGCGGCGCGGTACCTGCGGGCCAAGCGGCGGCAGGCGGTGGTGGGGGTGGTCACCGTCATCTCCGTTGCCGGAGTGGCTGCCGGAGTGGCGGCGCTGATTATCGCCCTGGCCATTACTAACGGCATGAGACGCGATTTGCAAGACCGCCTGTTGGGCGCCTCGGCGCATGTGGACCTGATGCGCATCGAGGCCGACGGCATCCGCGACTGGCAGCCGCTGATCGAGCACCTGCGCCGCGTCCCCCATGTGACGGCGGCGGCGCCCGGCATCTACGGCCAAGTATTGGTCTCGCGCGGCCCGCGTGCCGGATTCGCGCTCATCAAGGGCATCCTTCCCGCCCAGGAGCGCACCGTCAGCAATATCCTCGATTCCATCACCTCCGGGTCGGCCCAGGAACTTGCTCCGCTTGCGGCATATCCCACCGACGCCAAGACCGAACGCAATGCTCCCTTCCCGCCTCTGGTGCTGGGCAAGGACATCGCCGAGCAGATCGGCGCCCAGGTCGGCGACAGCGTACTGGTCACCAGTCCACAGGGAGAACTGACCCCGCTGGGTCTGGCCCCCAAGTATCAGCGTTTCCGCGTGGTGGGAATCTTCCATTCGGGCTTTTATCAGTACGACGCCGCCTGGGCCTTTTTGCGTCTGGCCGACGCGCAGCGCCTCTTCACCGAGCCCGACCTGCTCTCGGTAATCAGCTTCAAAGTCGACGACCTGGACGACGCTCCGCGAATCGGCCAGGCCATCGAGAGGGCCGCCGGCCCCGGCTACATGACCAGCAACTGGATGGAGCAGAACCGCGAGCTCTTCCGCGCCCTTAAATTAGAGCAGGTGGTCACCTTCATCGTGATTGCGCTGATTGTGACCGTGGCCGCGCTGAATATTCTGATCGCCCTGACCATGATGGTGATGGAGAAGACGCGGGACATCGCGGTTTTGATGAGCTTCGGCGTCGAACCCGGCCAGGTGCGCCGCATTTTTCTGCTGCAAGGGACGCTGATCAGCCTGATCGGCACCGCGCTGGGTTTGATTCTGGGCTATTTGGCGGCCTGGGCCGGCGGACACTACCACTTTATTCACCTCTCCGCCGAGGTCTACTCGATCGATACCCTGCCCTTTGCCCCGCGTCCTCTGGACGGGCTGATCGTGGCCGCTGTCTCCATCGGAGTCTCGCTGCTGGCCACGCTCTATCCCTCCTCGGCAGCCTCCCGCGTGCTGCCCGCCGAGGCGCTGCGCTACGAGTAGTGAGTGCTCTGAATCGAACCTTGACAGGCGCGCTCGATATATCACACGATATATATCAATCGAGGTCGACGCCATGGCCATTCTTGAAAAAGCCAAAGTCTTCATGAGCGGGCGCAGCCAGGCTGTCCGCATCCCTGCCGAGTATCGATTTTCCAGTAAGGATGTCTACATCCGCCGCGATCCGCGCAACGGAGATCTGATTCTCTCCCAAGCGCCCACCGATTTGCAGGCCATCTTCGCCGCGCTCGATGAGGCTGGCGTCCCCGGCGATTTCCTCTCGGCCGAGGAGCGCGCTCAGCAAGATCCGCAAGTGAGGTCCGAGCTGTGACGCCTCTCTTTATGCTCGACACCAACATGGTCAGCTACATCGTCAAAGGGCGGTCGGCAATGGCTCGGCGGCAAATGATCGAGTCGCAAACCGGCGCGGTGGTGTGCATTTCATCGATCACCGAGGCCGAAATACACTATGGGCTGTGCAAACGGCCCGAGGCGACCGCGCTGCGAGAGCGCATGGGGTGGTTTCTGGCGTCTCTGCGGGTTCTTCCCTGGGGCCGGGAAGAGGCCGTGGCCTACGGATCGATCCGCGCCAAATTGGAGACAGTGGGCAAGTCCATCAAGGATATGGATCTGCTCATCGCGGCCCATGCTGTTGCCGCTCAGGCCACGCTGGTCAGCAACGATTCTGCGTTTCGGCAGATTGAAGGCCAACCGATTGTGAATTGGGCGACCGATCTGCCAGCAAACTGAGGAGAGTTCACCCGCCTCGCCACTGGGCGTTTCAGCACAAAGTTGTTCCCTCGTTCCCTGTTCCCTTGTTCCCTGTTCCTTCACTCTTTCGGCCGGGGCCAGCGGGCGACGACGGTGGTGCCGATGCCGCCGCGGGGACGGAAGACGCCTTTGATCTCAGCCCACACCGGGTCGGTGGCTTTGACCACGTCTTCCAGCACCTGATTGACGATATTCTCCTGAAAAATCCCCAGATTGCGGTAGCAAAAGAGATATTCTTTTAGAGATTTCAGCTCCAGGCAGCGTTCTCTGGGCATATAGCGGATGGTCAGCAGGCCGAAGTCGGGCAGGCCGGTCTTGGGGCAGACCGAGGTAAGCTCCGGATCGTCGATCAGGATCTCGTAGCCGGGAAACTGATTCTGCCAGGTTTCAATGGCGGGAAAGGCAAAGTCCAGGCCCGCTTGGGCGTGTTTGTCGGTGTAGCGCGAGGGTGAATCCATGCTTCCATTGTACGAGCCGGGACATTTGCCGTCCAAATGCCCTCCAGCGGCTTTTTTATGCGCCATCCTGTAAAGTCTGAGAGTCTTATATACTGACTCAGGTTAATTGAATGACGAACGATCGAAAGCAAATCATCCGGCTCTGGTTTTATCGCAGTTCGGCCATCCTGCTGGTTCTGGTGTTTTTTACGGTCCGGGCCCTGACCAGGGATCGTTTGCAGGTGCGCGTAGCCAAGGCCGTCCGCACCGAGCTGATCAATACGGTTCCCACCAACGGCCGAGTCGAGCCCGAGGTGAACTACGAGGTGCATAGTCCCCTCTCCACCACGGTCAAGGCGCTCTATGTGCAGCCGGGCGACCAGGTCGCGGCTGGCAAGCTGCTGATGCAACTGGACGACATGCAGGCCAGAGCCAAAGTGGCCAGCGCCGAGAGCGGCGTCAAGGCCGCCCAGGCAGCCGTCGAGGCTGCCACGCACAATGGAACCCTGCAGGAGCGCCAACAGGCCGCAGCGGATCTGGCCCGTCTTCGTTCCGAGCGCGATCAGGCTCGCCGCGACTTGGAGGCGCTGAGCAAGCTTCATGCCAGCGGAGCGGCTTCTGCCAACGAGGTTGCGGGTGCGCAGCAGCGGCTGGATTCCTCTGAAGCCAGTCTGCACGCCGCCGAAGAGAGCGCCAAAAACCACTACTCCAATGCCGAGATTGCCCGTGCGCAGGCCTCTCTGGCCGAGGCCGAGGCCAATCTGGCCGCCGCCCGCGAGATTCTGGCGCAGACCGTCGTGCGCGCCCCCGCCGCAGGCACCATCTACACCCTCAACGGAGGCCCCACGGAGTTTGTGGAACAGGGCAAGCTGCTGATTCAACTGGCCGATCTGCATCATGTTCGGGTGCGCGCCTACTTCGACGAGCCGGAGATCGGGCGGTTGGCCATTGGGCAGAAGATTCTGATCACGTGGAATGCCAAGCCACGACACTTTTGGCACGGCCACATCGTGCGCGTTCCCGTCTCGGTCATCATTTACGGCACACGCAACGTGGGCGAGGTGCTGGTCGAGATCGACGATGCCGACGGTTCTCTCTTGCCCGATACCAATGTGACCGTCACGGCAACCACCTCCACAGAGCCGAACACGCTGGCCGTACCCCGCGAAGCACTCTACTCCGAGGCCGGCAAGTATTTCGTCTACAAGGTCGTCAACAATACACTGCAACGTACGCCCGTCACCATTGGGACCAGCAATTTGACCCAAGTGGCGATTACCTCCGGATTGAACGACGGGGACCAGGTTTCCACGGGAACAGCTACCGGAGCACCGCTGCAAGAGGGCGTTCCCATCAAGGTTGTACCGTGAGAGTTTTGCTGGCCGCCATCCTGGCGAGCGCCGCGGTGCTGATGGCGCCGGGGCAGACGCCCCTGCCGGAGCACAAAGCGCTCTTGGCCCAGGCCAGAGCCGCCCTGCAGGCCGGCGAAGCAGACCGGGCGTTGGCCCTGCTGACGCCTCTGACGGCAAGCACGGGACGCTCCATTGAGCAGCGCGAGTTGGCCGAGGCGCACAATCTGGCTTGCCGGGTCTTTCTCACTCTGGAACGCTGGGACCGGGCGGCAGCGGAATGCGAGCAGGCCGTAAGATACGACGGCGTTGATTCGAACGATCATCTTTGGCTGGGCCGTGCGTTGGGCGAACGGGCGCAGCGGGCTTCCTTTTTGAATGCCTACTCGCTGGGCAAACGAGTGCGCATGGAGTTTGAAGAAGCGGCTCGCCTCGATCCCCGCAATGCCGAAGCGTTGGCCGATTTGGGCGATTTCTATGTGCAGGCGCCCGGTATCGTGGGCGGCGGCACGGCCAAAGCCGAGAGCGTGGCGGCACAGTTGGACCGCCTCGATCCGGCCCGAGCCATCGAATTGCGCGCCAAGATCGCCGAGCAGCGCAAGGACTACGGCACGGCGGAGCGAGAGATCAAGCAGGCGGTCGCGGTAGGCGCACATCCCGCCTTTCAATGGGTGGGCCTGGCCGGCTACTTCCGCCGCCGGGAGCGCTGGGCAGAGATGGAGTCGGCGGTGCAAAGCGCCGCTCGCGCCGCCGAACGCGACCGCAGCGCATGTGTGGCCCTCTTTGGCGGAGCGGAGATTCTGCTGCACACGGACCGCGATGCGGCGTTGGCGGCCAAAATGATCGAGGGCTATCTAGCCAGCCCGGTCAAGAGCGAAGAGGCGCCGGCCTTTGTGGCCCACCTCGAACTGGCCCGCCTGAAGGATCGATTGGGCGACCCCGCTGCGGCACAGCGGGAACGGAACGCCGCCCAGGCTTTGGCGCACGACTACAGAATGACTCAGGATTCAAGGCATTGATTGAGAACGTACCAGTGAAGACTGCATACAATTCGCGCGATTTCTTTATCCGCCTGCTGGCGGCGTGGGCGCTGCTCGTCTCACCGGCGCTGCTGGCGGCGCAGGTCTCGCTGTCCACGGTCGTCGATCTGGCTCAGCGCAACTCCAGCCAGGTCAAGATCGCAGAAGCCAATCTTCGCAAGGCCGAGGCATCGCTGGCCGAGAGCAAAGATCCCCTTCTGCCCAGCTTGGTTGTCAGTTCCGGCCTGCCTGCTTTTCCCTCGGTCGGTTTTACCGGCGGCGTGCCCTCGCTCATCACCGCCAATGTTCAGGCGCAGATCTTCAGCATGCCTCAGAAGCAATACATCGGAGCCGCCCGGTTTGGGTTGAAGGCCGCCCAGTTGAGCTTGCGAGACGCTCGGGAAGAGAGCGCACTGGAATCGGCAACCGCCTATCTGGAGCTTGAGACGGTCGGCCGGGAGCTGGAAGCCATCCAGCAGCAGCAGACCTACGCTGCCCGGCTGGTCGAGATTGCGCAGCAGCGTGCCGAGGCCGGCGTCGATCCCCTCGCCGATCTGCTCCAGGCGCGACTGACTGCTGCCCAACTGAAGCTCAACCGCATTCACCAGGAGGCGCGCGCAGCTACGCTCTCCAAGCAGTTGGCGGTGCTGACCGGCCTGCCCGACGGCGCTATCCAGATTGACCGCGCCAGCATCCCCGAGATTCCGCAGATACGCGGTGAACTCCCGCCCCGTACTCTGGCTGGCATTGAAGCCTCACAGGTGCTGGCCGATTCCCGCCAGAAGGCCGCTCGCGGCGATTCCATGTCCCTGCTTCTGCCCGAACTGACCTTCAACCTCCAATACGTGCGCACCACACAGTTGCTCAACGATGCCAATGCTTACTTCAAAATCCCTCTGCCGATCAACAACATCGTTTCTGGATTCTCCATCCAGATTCCTTTCTTTGACTGGTACCATCGGGATAAGGCCCGCGAGTCGGCCGCCGACGCTCTGCGCGCCAAGGCAGAGGCCGAACAGGCGCAGCGGCAGAACGAAGTTCAGATCGCACAGTTGACCGGAAGCCTGCGCGAACTCGATACTCTCAGTGAGATCGCCAGCCTCAAGCAAGAGATTGCCGTCCAGCAACTCGCCGCCGTGCAAGCGCAACTGGAATCGGGCAACGGCGCCACTGGACCCGCCGCGCCGCCGCAGCTCTCTCCCAAGGCCGAGCAACTGGCGCGCATTCAAGAACGGCAGAAGTTCGTTGAGGCCCTCGACGCCGGCCTCGATTTGAGCAAGACCCGCCTCAACCTGCTGCGTGCCCTGGGCCATATGGAAGATTGGCTGCACGAACTGCACGCGAACGCAAAGTAGATCGAAAGACCAACAGTTCGGGCTGAAAGTCGCCGGAATGGTAAAATTGTGGGGATGCCTATGCCTTTGAAGACGCTTTTCCTGAACCCTCCCTCGTTCGAGAATTTTGACGGCGGCGCCAGTTCCCGCTGGCCGGCTACGCGCGAGATTGAATCCTATTGGTACCCGGTGTGGCTGACCTATCCGGCCGGTCTGCTGGAGGGCTCGCGGGTGCTCGACGCCTCGCCGCACCACGTCTCCGCCGAAGAAACCATCAAGATCTGCAAGGACTACGAGTTCCTCGTGCTCTTCACCTCGACCATGGGCTGGGAGAGCGATCAGCGCCTGGCCGAAGCCATCAAGGCGGCCCACCCGGCCCTCAAGATCGCCTTCGTCGGCCCGCCCGTCACCACCGACCCGGAACGCGCCCTGAACGAGTGCTCGGCGCTGGAGTTCATCTGCCGCCGCGAGTTCGACTTTTCCGTGGTCGAGTACGCGCAGGGAAAGCCTCTCAACGAGATCCTCGGCGTCAGCTACAGGCTCGATGGCAAGATCGTTCACAATGCCGACCGCCCGCAGATCGAGAACCTCGACGCCATGCCCTGGGCCACCAAGGTCTACAAGCGCGATCTGGACGTAACCCGCTATAGCGTGCCTTTCCTGCTGCATCCCTTCGTCGCTCTTTACAGCTCGCGCGGCTGTCCGGCGCAGTGCACCTTCTGCCTCTGGCCGCAGACCCTCAGCGGCCACGCCTGGCGCAAACGATCCACGGACGATGTGGCCGCGGAGATGGCCTGGGCCAAAGAGAACTTCCCCGAGGTCAAGGAGTTTTTCTTCGACGACGACACCTTTAACATCCAAAAGGTTCGCACCATCGAGCTCTGCGCCAAGCTCAAGCCACTCAACCTGACCTGGAGCTGCACCTCGCGCGTCACCACCGATCGCGATACCCTCAAGGCCATGAAGGAAGCCGGCTGCCGGCTGCTCATTGTGGGCTTCGAGAGCGGCGATCCGCAGATCCTCAAGAACATCAAGAAGGGCGCCACCGTCGAGCGCGCGCGGGACTTTGCCAGAGACTGCCACGATCTCGGCCTGAGCGTCCACGGGGACTTTGTCCTCGGCCTGCCCGGCGAAACCAAGGAGTCGATCCGCAACACCATCGAATTCGCTAAAAAGCTCGATTGCGAAACCATCCAGGTCTCCATCGCCCACGCACTGCCCGGCACCGAGTTGTACGACTACGTCAAGGCCAACGGCTTCATGGTCAATTCCACAGCCATGAGCGATCAGGGCGGCCACCAGATGGCGCACATCGAATACCCCGGCCTGCCCGCCGACTACGTCATGGAGATGGTGCACCGCTTCTACGACGAGTACTACTTCCGCCCCAAGGCCGCCCTCCGCGTCGTTTGGAAGGCCATCGTCAACCGCGACGTGCCGCGTCTCTACGAGGAGGCC
This sequence comes from uncultured Occallatibacter sp., assembly GCA_964493705.1. Taxonomy (GTDB): domain Bacteria; phylum Acidobacteriota; class Terriglobia; order Terriglobales; family Acidobacteriaceae; genus Telmatobacter. Next base: position 58,126 of record CAZBPD010000015.1, on the reverse strand, counting down.
AAGTCCTTCCTCAAGCTGCGCGCGCAACGCAACAAGATGGTCAAGGAAACGCGCAACAAACAAGCCGCCGTAGCCGCAGCCAAGGCTTGAGTTGTTGGCGCCTGGTTCGCAGAGATGGAGGGCGGCGCAATGCGTTTGCCCTCCATCTTGTTTCGACCCAAAGGACTGCGATCCGTCCTGTAAACGAAGCGCAGTTCGCATAGAATCTCCTTGTGAGCACCTCGACGTGTTCCAGCGGGTGATGGCGGGGATGATCTTCCGCACCACTTCGCCGCCATCGGGCCAACTCGCTGACTTGCTCTCCCCGCGAAGCGGTGGCTGATTTGCTGTACCTATTTCTAACCTTTTCGCATCCTCTCAGTCTTGTTCAGAGGGAGCGATTGCAGCGAGTCGAAGGACCTGAAACTTTACTCCAGAAAATGGATCCAGAAAACGCTTATGGCGCATCATCGCTTATCCCCGCACCAATACCTGATCCTGGCCTTTGTCTCGGTCAGCGCGCCCTTGGGTGACGCCTGCCTCTCGCGCGGCATGACCCATCTGCCGCCCATCTCGCTGGCCCATCCCTCCTGGCTGATCGCCGCGGTCTTCACGCCCTGGATCGCGCTGGGCATCGCGCTGCTGATCGGCTTCTTCGCCAGCTATCTCACCGCGCTCTCCTGGGCCGACCTAACCTACGTGCTGCCGGCCACGGCCTTCGGCAACATGATCGTTGAACTCCTGGCGCGCTTCGCGCTGCATGAGGCCATCAGTTGGCAGCGCTGGCTGGGCGTGGTGCTCATCACCATCGGCGTAGGATTTGTGGCCCATGGGCCGTCGTTGACGGAAAGGCCTGCGCTATTGCAAGGCGCGGAAAAAGAGCTGGAAGCCCCTTCGTTTGCGCAATCGCTGGAAGCCGCCGCTCAGCTTGAAGAGGAGACTACGCGATGATGAACTCCGCTCCCACTCCCGGCTTCTGGGCCGCCACGGCCATGATCGCGGCCATCGTGCTGGCCTCTTCCACCGGCGAAGTGCTCACCGCCGCGGCTATGAAGTCCATCGGCGACCTCGACGAGATTCGCGCGCACAGCGGCATGAAGGGCGCCATCCGCGCCGTCGTCACCTGCCCGCTCTTCTTTGCCGGAGTCGGTTTTCTGGCGCTGGCCTTCTTCTCCTTGCTCTTCGCCCTGAACCACATGAACCTGAGCCTGGTGGCTCCGGCCTCGGCCTCGCTGACGCTGGTCGCCAACGCCATCCTGGCAAAATTCTTCCTTCACGAGAATGTCGACAAGCGCCGCTGGACCGCGATGATATTGGTTTGCATCGGCGTCTACTTCCTGGCGCATTGAAAGAAGACACAATGTAAGAATTTTATTTTGTAGACTTCCGTTTTTCTTGAGGACGAAAGACATTTTTTCTGATATCCGACAGCATTTCTACCCCCGAAAATGCTTCAAAGGAGAGATAAGATACGAGAAACGAAACAATCAAAGTTGAAATCGCTTTCGAACAAAGACCAATAGGCCAGAACCAAATTCCAAATATCACAAATGGTGTCGCTGAGATACATCCAAGTTCGAACTTCAGGCGCAGAACAAAAGTATGGATATACTTATGTGCAATTAGTCGCTCAGAGTCGCTGCTCTTCAGATAATCGTACCAATCCTCCCATGAGGAGTTCTTCGCCAGATCGAAAAAGATCAGTTCCAATCTTGCACCGATGTCCTCAAGAACCAACCCTATAAATGTCGCGACCGTTATAAACACTAAACCTACTTCAATTTGATTAGCTTGAACAAATGCGGCGTTGCTTGGATAAATCCACAAAATCGCAATCGCGCCCGGAGTCAGAGCCAGCATGCCAGGTAATAGAAGTGTTGCCAAAGGCCAGAAGAAGTCGGAACTAAATGCGCTAAAAAAATCCTTCATTCACTCCCCCAATTAATGAATAATCGATTCGGAAAAAGAGTATCAATCCTTGGCTAAATCTGTAAAGAACTGATTCTCTTCCTCTGGTTTTTCAAAGGAACCGCATCAACCCCTTCGGCCTCATATCCGCCTCGAAGCACCGCAACGATCCGCCCGCTTCCCTGGCCAGCGCCTCCGCTGCCAGATGCCCCGAGCGCGCCGCGCTCTCCATCGTCGAGGGCCAGCCGGTGGCGCACCAATCTCCGGCCAGAAAGCAGTTGGGCCACGGCGCCGCTGCTTGCGGCCTGGCGCTGTCAATTCCAGGAGCAACACCAAAGGTCGCGCGCATCTCCTTGATCAGCGCAACCTTCACCAGCTTGCCCTCTTTGACCGCCGGGAAGAACTCCGCCAGTTCGCGCAGCGCCAACGCAATCGCATCCTCGCGCTTCAACGCAGCAAAGGACCGCGTGGCGCTGACAACCAGCTCGATGTAGTGGCCGCCGCGCCCGGTTTGCAGCTTCGACTGGTTATACATCCAATGAATCTCGCGGTCCAGCAGCACGGCGTGTTCGAGGTCGGTAATATCCCGATCGAACCACAGATGCACGCTGCACAGCGGCCAATGTTCATGCTGCTCGATCTGGTGGGTTAGCTCGGCAGCACCCCCGGCCAGCGGCATCTCCGGCAACAGCTTGCCCATAGCCTCGAAGGGCAGCGCGATGAGCAGAAAATCGGCAACGAGTTCCCTGCCCCGCGTGTGGATCGTCCACTCTCGGCGCGTCGAATCCCACACCGCTCCATCCATATGCGTATTCAAATGCACACCGCCGCCGCGCTCTTCAAGAAACGCCGGGACCGGCGCGTAAAGCTCACTCAGCGGCAGGGTGCTCATGCCCATCGAGCCGGCTTCGGCAGAGTTCAAAAACAACTCCCGAATCACCTTGGCGGCATAAGCAAATGCAATCGAGTCGATCTCTGCATTGAGCGCGCTGGCGATCACCAGCCGCCAGAAGCGATTCAACGCGCCCTCCGACTGCTTGTGCCGGCGCAGCCACGCGCCCAGGCTCTCCTTCGAATCGGCAGGAACCGGCCGCATCAACGCGCTGAAGGCCCGCGCCAGCGAGAGCTTGTCCTTGAACGAAAACGCGGCGGCAGAGAGCAGCTTGGGCAATCCATGCAAGGGCGCAGGCAGCGAAGAAGGACCAAGTTGCGAACGCCGCCCACCCGGCTCAATCATGGTCATCTCGCTGGTCCAGTGAATCCGATCGGCAACGCCGATGCGCCGATAAAAGCCCATCAGGTTGGTGCAGCAGCCAAAAAGCACGTGCTGGCAGTTATCGATGACCTCATTGACTCCGGGATGCAGATACGACGAGGCCCGCCCGCCCAGATAGCCGCGCCGCTCGATCAACTGCACGGCAAAGCCCGCCTCGGCCAGCGCGCACGCCGCGCTCATGCCGGCCACGCCCGCGCCCACAATGGCGACAGTTTTCTGCGAGTTGTGCGGCGCGCTTTTCAATTCCCTTGGCCTTCTTCGCAATCTCGAACACAACCGCAGATCCTGCGCTGCGCTTAGGATGACACATTCCTTTTAGTTCCCCACCGCAGTGGGCGACGCGCGGGGCATGAGATTGTAGCGCCGGCCTCCCGGCCGGCTGTAGCGTGGACCTCCCGGTCCACGTTGGTTTCGTTTTAGCGCAGAAGCAGCCGCGCCCAACCCATGCGCGCCAGGCCGATGGCCAGAATGCCGACCTTTCGCGCCTTCGACACGCTGAGGCGCTTACTGAAGACGTCGTAATCGGCCTTCTCGATGCGTTCGAGCAAGCCATGGTAGATCGAGACCAGCACCCACAGCGCGGGCCGGCTCTCGCTGTCGATCAAGGGCAGCAGTTGCTCTGATGCCTTGTAGAAGCCCTCGGCGCGCTCTGCTATCGCCTTCAGCAGCGCGCGCTCTTCGGCGCTGGGTGGCGCGCCGGCCTTGCGCTTCAGCAGCGACTCCAGTGAGACGTTGTGCGCCGCCAGATCTTCCAGCGGCAGATAGACGCGGTTACGCTCGGCGTCTTCGGCCACGTCGCGCAAAATGTTGGTCAACTGGAAGGCGATGCCGGTCTTCTCGGCGAATTTCTCGGCGCGAATGTCGGTATAGCCGAAGATGCGGATGCAGACCAGTCCAACCACCGATGCAACCAGGTAGCAGTAGCGATAGAGATCGGCGAAGGTCGCATATGTATCCGGCGCATCGCTGGTAGCTGCATCCAGATCCATGGTCACTCCGGCCACCAGTTCATCCAGTAGCGAAAGCGGAATGGCGAAGCGTTCGACGGCGTCGCGCACGGCCAAAAAGACGAGATTGGAGGTGTCGCCGCCATGGCAGACGCCGCGCCAATCGGCCAGCCAATTGTCCAGATGGCGGCGCCGATCTTCACGCGAGAAACTTTCGTCGTCGGCCAGATCGTCGGCCTTACGCATGAAGGCGTAGATGGCGCAGATGGCGTTGCGGCGCGGCTCGGGCAGAGCCACAAACGCATAATAAAAATTCTTGGCTTCGCGCTTGGCGATGGCCCTGCATGCGGCATAGGCGGCGTTCAGGTGCGGCGCGGATTGGCTTAGGGTCTGGCTCAAGCGGCTTGCCCTCCCAGGCGCAGAAAGGGCAGCATCTTGCCAGCCACGGCGCGCAGAGCCAGCGTCAGTTTGGTTCTCTTGCCGATGGCCGGCCGCGCGCTCAGCACATCGTAATTGCAAAGCTCGACAGCGCGCAGAATCTCCAACCCTCCGCGGCTGAAGAGATCCAGATCGAGCGCCAGATCGCGATTGACGCGCCCGATCAGCGGCAGCCCCGCCGTGAAGAGCGAGCGCGCGTAGCCGACTTCGTACTTCATCAGCGCGCGGAATTGAGGTGTGGCCACACCGGCGGCAATGGTCTCGTCCGTGACGCCGAAGCGCGCCATATCGTTCTGAGGAATGTAGACGCGGCCCTTGAGCCAATCGACGCTGACGTCTTGCCAGAAGTTGGCCAATTGCAGCGCGCTGCAAGTCGCATCGCTCATGCGGAAGTTCTCTTCGCGCACCGCTCTCCCTGGTTCGCCTTCGGGAGCCTCACCGCAGGCGTAGAGCACCAGCCTGCCGACGGGGTTGGCGGAGTAGCGGCAATACTCGAGCACTTCCTTCATCGAAGCAAAGCGCACCGTGCTCTGATCCTGGCGGAAGGCGACCAGCAAGTCCGCGAAGGGCTCCTTGGGAATCGAGCAGGCGCGGATGGTCTCGCCCAGCGCCACAAAGACCGGGTGGCGCACCACGCCCTCGTAGCAGGCGTCCAGTTCCCTCCCCCACAGATCGAGCAGGGCTAATGCAACCTCACGGTCGCCGACCTCGTCGCCCAAATCGTCCGAAACGCGGCAGTAAGCGTAAATGGCGTGGAAGTGCGGCCGCAGCGCCGCGGGCAAAAACCATGAAGCAACATGGAAATTCTCGTAGTGCGACTCCGCCAGTTGCTTGCACCAGGCGCGGGCCTCGCTGAGCGAGGGCGCAACCTCGGGCATTCTGTAGCTGGCCGGCAGTGCGGCCCAGCCACGGGCAATCAACGCAGCGTTGCGCGCATCGTTGGGGGCCAGTTCCGCGTTTTCTTGTGTTGCCGTCATCCTATAAACCTTATCGAGTCTGAGAGACGATCTTCAGTCCCTCAGTCCCTAGTCCCTCAGTCCCTAGTCCCTGATCCCTGTCTTTACGGCACAATCGCCGTCTTGATCTCGTTGCTGCGCTTCATCAGCTTCTCGAAGACGCGATGAAGTTCGAAGAGATGGGCGTGTCCGGTGATGAAGGCCGCGGCCTGAAAGCGGCCCGAAGCGATCAGTTCCAGCGCCTTGCGGCAGATGGCTGGGGTGTGGTGGAAGGTGGCGCGCAGGGTGATGTCGTTATAGTGCAGGCGATTGGTGTCGAGCGAAACATGGGTGCCCACGGCGCAGCCGCCAAAAAAGTTCACGGTCCCGCCCTTGCGCACCAGTTCGACCGCCTCTTGCCAGGCCTCGGGAATGCCCACAGCTTCAATGGCGATGTCCACGCCGCGATTGCCGGGGGTGAGCGCGCGGGTATCGCGAATGGCGGCGCGGATGTTGTCGCCTTGCACCACATGCGCCGCGCCCAACTGGCGAGCCGCTTCCACCTGGCCGGGATGCTTGACGATGGCGATCACCTCGCAGCCATGGAGCGCGGCCACATGCAGAATCATCAATCCCAGCGGGCCGCCGCCGATAACGGCCACGCGGTCGCCGGGGTGGGCGTGCGAGTCCTCAAAGCCATGCACGGCGCAGGCCAGCGGCTCGGTCAGCGCGGCGTGCTCCAGCGGAACATGCTCGGGAACATGCAGCGTATTCTTGGCCACGATGCGCGCCGGAATGCGGATGAACTCGGCATAAGCGCCGTTGTTGAAGAGCAGATCGTCGCAGAGGTTTTCCTGATTGCGCTGGCAGAAGTAGCAGGCGCCGCAGGGAGCGGAATTGAGCGCGACCACGCGGTCGCCGGCGGCAAAGCCCTCGACTCCTTCACCCGCTTCCACCACCGTCCCCGCCAGTTCGTGGCCGAAGAGAGCCGGAGGCACGATCATGCGCGCGTGATAGCCGCGGCGAAAGACCTTCAAATCCGTTCCGCAGGTCAGCGCCGCGCCCACGCGAACAATCAATTCGCCCGCGGCGGCTTGTGGCACCGGCACTTGCTCGATGCGAATATCTTCGCGACCATGGAGGACCGCGGCTGTCATGGTTGTGGCCATCGAGTCCCTCCTATTCCGTCCCGCCATCCGAAGTTGGTAGACCCGTTGCAGCACCGGCGCCGAGAACAGGCTCAATCATAATCTTCATCGAGTCGCCCTGGGGGTTGGAGGCGATATTTACCCCTTCGACTGCCTGCTCCAACGGAAAACGATGCGAGATCAGTTGCGTTAGGTCGAAGCCGTTGCGGTAGCCATGGAAGATCAGATCGGTAACCTCGTCCAGAATCGTGAAAGACGAGGAGTAAGAGCCCAGCAGGGCCTTCTCGTCCATGCACACCGCGCCGGGGTCAATCGTGGCCTCGCCGTGCTGGGTCTGGGCAAAGAGCATCACTTTGCCACCGGGACGAACAGCGTCCATGGCGGTCTTGATCAGAGCGCTGCCGCCCACGGCCAGGATCGATGCATCTGCGCCGCGGCCCTCGGTGACCGCCTTGACGCGGGCCACCACGTCTTCCGTACGTGCGTCGATGGGCTCGTGCAGTCCGAACTTGGCGGCAATCGCGTGGCGCTCGGGATAAAGATCGCTGGTCAGCACGCGGGCTCCGGTGCGCCGCGCCAGCGCCGCCAGCATCAATCCTATGGGACCCTGGCCGATCACCAGCACCGTCTCGTCGGGCGCAAGATTGAGCAGTTTCACGCCCTTCAGCACCGTGTTCACGGGTTCGATGAAGGCCGCCTGCTCAAAGGGAACGCCCGCGGGAATGCGCACCACGCCCCGATTGGCCACGATCCAGTCGCTGACCCGGATGTACTCGGCAAAGCCGCCGCCCGAGGGCTCGTAGCCCGCCGTCGAACCCACCTTTTTATACGTTGGGCACTGCGCAAAGGTCTGCTTGCGGCAGTAGTAGCACGTGCCGCAGGGCACATGATGGAAGACCATCACCCGCTCGCCCACGGCGAAGTTGGTGACGCCCGCGCCCGCCTGCACGATGGTTCCCGCCATCTCGTGGCCGAAGATGCGCGGCGCCGAATGCGAACCGAGATGAATCTTCTTGAGGTCCGTACCACAAATTCCGCAAGTTGCGATCTTCACCAGCAACTCGCCCGCGCCGATCTGGGGCACCGGAACCGTTTCCAGGCGCAGATCGTTGACGCCGCGATAGACCACCGCGCGCATGGTGGAGGGAATTTCACTGGCCAAGTACAGCAGATTTGAGGATTTTTCCATAGTGTTTTTGTCGAACTGTTCCAAACCAAAGTCCTGTTTTGAAGGGGCACGGTTTCAACCGTGCCGCAGAAAGCACATTAACTCTGACCGGCTTGAGCCGCTGAGAAAAACCGAATCAACCATGTATCGTTCCTCAGGGGCTAAAGCCCGGAGTTTTTTGCCTCGCAATCGGCACGACTAAAGTCGTGCCCTGTTACAAAGCAGGTCAAAAAAGCAGTCTTTTTCCTTCTTCCGGCTTATCAAAGGGTACCAGTCAATTCGGCCAGCAATTCGCGAACAGCATCGGCCATGGCCAGCGCCGCCCTCTTGCTATTTTCGCCCATCCGCACCAGCGCCGGCCAGTAACCAGGGTGAAGAAGGGCAAAAACAATCAACTTGCCCAATTGCATCTGGCCATCGGCAGAGAGAAAGCGGTTGAAATCGGGCAGGCGGTCGTTGAAGCCGTCGCTCACCCCTTTGATGCAATGGAATGGAATCTGTCGCATCACGGCCAGGCGGGCAATCGCCGCAGCCTCCATATCGACCAGCGCAGCGGAGTAGGCAGCGGCCAATCGCTGCTTTTCAGCCTCATCGGCGACGCGGGGGCTGGTGATGAGCCAACAACTCTCAGAAATTGCGGTTGTTTCGGAATATGGGTGCCCCACCCTCGCCGCTGTCATCCTGAGCGAGCGCAGCGAGCCGAAGGATCTGCGTTTTGTTCTGTTGCGGCTAGGGTGGGAGAGTATTTCCGCCGCCGAAAACCGCTCCCCGCTGCGCAGATCGATGACGCCCGAGCAGAGATAAGCGCACCCCGGCTCAAAACAAGCATTCAATGCCCCGGCCCAGCCGATGGAGACGACGCAATCGATGGGCCCGAAGCTCTCGGCGGCGGCAAAGGCCCGGGTGGCGCACTCCACGCCCGCTCCGGCGCAGGCGGCGACGATTTCCGTCTCACCAGAGGTGCTCCGCCAAAGATGGAGGATTCCGCGGCGCTCGTACTGCCAGCCTTTGACCAGCGGCTTCAGTTCGCCGGGCAGGGCGGAAATAAGGACGATACGGCTCATACGGGCAGCCCCAAGTATTGGCGCCAATAATCGTAGTTGTCTAAATGGGGATAGGCCTCGAAATGGTCGGGGATCAAACCGATAGTGGATTCAGGAAGCCGCCTGGATGCGAAAATCGTCTCGAACATACTCTCCGTTTCAATAACGGATGTGGGTTTCTCCGCGATGGCGAGAATCTGGTCCAAATCCGCACTTAGTTGTATTGCCCGTTCCATATCGCGCGGCCACGCGCCAACACAATCCCAGCGCGGCCACTTAGGTAACTCAAAACTGGTTAGAATACCCACTACTTCATCGAACACCGCAATACTCATTGGAGAAAGTGCGAAGATTCTTTGATCCTGATCAGGGCTCCACGCCAGAATGTCGAATCTAAAAACGGAAGATCTAGCAGAAGCACATAGAAGACCGCTAGTGATCCCGTCGTACCAGCCCAATGTCAGAATACGATCAAAGACTGATTCCGTCGGAGACGGTAGGGGAAACTGTAAAAAAGAAGCAACGTCCATTTTGGATACCCTTTGATTCGACGATGCGTAGCTGTGCGCCCGGAACCACTCGATGGCGGCGCGCATAGCCATATAGACGAGGGGGAAGAACACCGAACCTCGGGCTACGCGGCTTTGTTAAGCGGCTGAATGGATGGAATCTTCTTCCGCTTTGCTTGCGCGAAATCGTAGTTTGTCTGCATCTCGTACCAGAAACTGGGGCGCGTTCCCAACGCGGCAGAGAGCCGTATGGACATTTCCGCCGAGACACCGCCGTGGCAGTTGAGCACCTTCGATAGCGTGGTGCGCGATACACCGATGTGCTTGGCGACGTGGGTTATATTCATGCCTTCCAAATGGTCGCGGAGAATACGGCCAGGATGCGCCGGATCATACATTTCAGTGGGCATTTCCCCTCCTAGTGGTAATCCCGATAGTCCACAAGAATCGCGTCTTCGTCTTCGAAAGTGAAGGTCATGCGCCAATTCCCGCTCACCCGGACCGACCAGTGTTTTTCCTTGCCTTGCAGCAAGTGCAGTCTCCACGACGTGGGCGCTGCCTTCGCCAATTCATCTTCACCATGTGCGAGGTCGAGGATGGTTAGTTGTTCTTCCAACTTCGCGGCATGATGCGGTTGAATTCCGGCCTTGCTACCTGTCTTGAAGAACTTCTCAAGTCCGGCGTGGCGGAAAGACTTGATCATGCGCCAAGTGTAGCGCTACAGTTTGCAGTTGTCCACGTGTATTCTAGGTGTTCAAGGGCGCGTAACCGTGCGCCCGGAACCACTCTATGGCGGCGCGCATGGCAGGGTAGACGGGAGCGATGTGGAAGTCCAGCTCCTGCTGGGCGCGGGCGCTGGAGGCGTACATCTTTTTGCGGCCCATGCGCACCTCTTCCAGCGTGGCGCGGGGCTCCTTGCCGCGCACGTGGCCGGTGATCCACTCCTCGAAAAAGGCATACGTTGCGGCCACGGCAAAGGGAATCTTTACCGTCGGCGAAGGAATCCCCGTAATCGCCGACATCTTGTCCAGAATCTGCTTCAAGGTCAGGTTTTCGCCACCCAGAATGTAGCGCCGCCCCGGTGTGCCCTTGGTCAATGCAGAGACGTGCGCCCGCGCCACTTCGGCCACATCGACCAGGTTCAGGCCGGTGTCCACATAGGCGGGGAACTTGCCGTTCAAAAAGTCCACAAAGATGCGACCGGTGGGCGTGGGTTTGGCGTCGTTGGGGCCGATGGGGGTGGTGGGATTCAAGACCATCACTTGCTGGCCTGCTTCCGCGGCCTTGATCGCTTCTTGCTCCGCCATGAACTTGGAGCGCTTGTAGTGGCCCACCATATCGCTGAGAGAGACCGGCGTATCTTCGTTGATCACAATGCCATCTGTGCGGAAGTGCATGGTGGCTACGCTCGAGGTGTAAACCACGCGGCGCACTTTGGCCTCGCGAGCCATGCGCAGCAGTTCGCGGGTGCCGTCCACATTGGCGCGGTACATGGCCTGCGGATCGGGAATCCAGAGGCGGTAATCGGCCGCCACGTGGACCACGGCCTCGCACCCTTCCATCCCTGCCCTGAGCGAGTCCGGTTGGGAGAGATCGCCGACGAAGGTTTCGCCCTTCAATCCCTCCAGATGAGCCAGATTGCTGGTCTTGCGGACAAGCAAGCGGAGGTCGGCGCCCTCGGCGGCCAGCGCCCGCGCCACGTGATGGCCGACAAATCCTGTGGAACCGGTAACAAAGATCTTCATATGCGTAAACCGAACCCTACTCATCTTAAACGCCCGGCCGCCGCGAAGACCGATTCTCCGTTCGAGAGCCGAACGGTGTGTGGAAACATCCCATCGGATAATGTATTTTTGCATTACAATGAGGTCAGAACAGAGATGCCGGGGAGGCTTCCATGGCCACATTGACCGTTACCGCTCGGGGGCAAGTCACCTTGCGCAAGGAAGTTTTGCAGCACCTGGGCATCCAACCGGGGGCGAAGATCGAACTGGCTCTACTGCCCGGTGGACGGCTGGAAGCAAGGGCTGCGCGCCCCAAGGGTTCCATCGAGGATTTCATCGGGTGCCTGGCGGGCAAAACGAAAGTAGTCGCAACCATCGAAGAAATCAACGAAGCTGCTGCACGGGGCTGGGCAGGTTTGAAATGAGAACTACGGTAGACACCAATGTATTGGTGCGCTCCATCGTTCGCGACAATCCCCAGCAAGCCGAAAGCGCGGACGCGATTCTGCGGGACGCAAGTTTGATCGCGGTCGGCCTTGCTTGTCTTTGCGAGTTTGCCTGGGTTCTCGACAGCGTCTATGGATTTGACCGTTCGCAGATTGCGATCTCCATCGAAACCCTGTGCCAGGCCGCAAACATCGTCGTAGACCAACCGGCCGTCGACTCTGGACTTGCCGTTCTTCGGGCGGGCGGGGATTTTGCCGACGGCATTATCGCCCATGAAGGAAACTGGCTGGGCGGGGATCTTTTTGTTTCCTTTGACAAGAAGGCTGTCTCGTTGCTGACCCGGCAAGGCCGAAAGGCCCGATTGCTGCCATGAAGCACCTGTGAAAGCCACACCGAGCGTCAAAACGCACGGCGCGACTACCAGAGTTTTTCGCCGGGCGCCACCTTGCATTCCTTCACCGGCTGCGGGCGCTTCTTGTCGAAGTCCGTCTCCCAGCATTCATCCAGCACCGAACAGTAACAAGCGTGAAAAGCGACGTCGTCCGTGTGCATGAGGCGAAAGACCGTGTGAAACAGGTCCATGCCGGCCTTATCCGGATTGATGGTGATGGGATCGATCTCTTCGCGGGCGGGAAGAACGTTTCCGGAGACATTGGAGTAGGAGATGCGCGTGTGCCCGTCCTTTTTGGACTTGAGCAACTCCGCGGCGCAGCAGGCGTTCAAAAAATCGTCTTCCGAAGTATAGAGTTTGTGTTTGTAGCGCACTTCAAACCTGTCGATCACCGCCGGACCGACTCCGCCATTGTAGATGAGCACCCGCATCGTCGACTTGCCCGAAGTATCGCCAATCGAATCGCCAAGGGTCAAGAGCGGCAGGGTGTTGGCCACCACCAGATTCTGGTTCTGGTCCACCATCTTCTCCATGGTCCTGCCGTGCTCGATGGAGACGGCCAGAGAGACCACGGAGATGAACATGGCGCTGACGCCAACGACAATGTCCAGCCAGGGGATACCGCTTCCATGACTATGAGGGCCATGCGCATGGCCCACTTCCGGTATTTGTCCCGGCATATCGTCCTCCGCCGTTGGGATCTGCGGAGACGGCTCAGGGATCTCATCCTTCTCGATGGCGTCGTCCATTCCGCATCTCCGAATACCGCCTCGAATTCAATCAGAAATCAGTCTATCGATTCAGCCTTTAGCGTTTGGGACCAAGTGAACCGCAGATCCATCCCTCAGTCCCTCAGTCTTTTAGTCCCTTAGTCCCTAGTCCCTTAGTCCCTAGTCCTTTCGTCCCTTAATCCAACGCTTCCGGCGTCAGGCCGATATTCGTCTCGCCGGCAGCCTTCTTCTCGTTGTACTTCTTGACCCAATCCTCCCAGTGCTTGCCTGCTGCGCGGTCCTTGCCGGTGAACTCGACGCTGGCGATCTCGGCAAAGCCCACCTTGCGCTTTTCGGACGCCGAGGGAGTGTAGTACTGCACAAAGGACTCGGCCAGCGTGGGCCCGCTCTGGCAGTTGAAGATGAAAGCCTCGATGCGCTCGCCGCTCTTCAGCGTCAGGGTCACATCGCCGCGATAGTCCAGCGCCTTGTCCAAAACCCCGCGCAGGTCTTCGTCGCTGGTCAACTGGGGATTCCAGCCTTCCAGGTTCTCATGCTGCGTGCCCGGAGCAACTTCCAGTGCCTCGACCTCTTGCAGTGTGTATTTATGCACTTCAGCGGTCATGCGCGGGTCTCCTCTAGGGCTTCTTCAACGGGTTGGGCAATCTGCACCAGAGCAGCCGGCGCGTGCGGTGCGGCTTCATCGAGCATTTTCAGCGCGTGCGCGTCGGGATACTTGTTGAAATTCCCCTTGACCATGGCGACAAAGCCCTTCCACGAACCGAATCCATCCATCACCGCGGGCGTCTCGTAGCCGCAACTGACCATGCAGTTGGCGCACTTGGGATTGCCGCTGGCCACGCCATACTCTTCCCACTTGGTGGTCGCCAGCAGTTCCGCGTAGCTCTCCGCATAGCCCTCTTGCAGCAGGTAGCACGGCCTTTGCCAGCCGAAGATGTTAAAGGCCGGCATGCCCCAGGGAACGCATTCGTAGTTGCGGTCGCCCATCAAAAACTCCAGGAACAGCGGCGACATGTTGAACTTCCAGGTCGGTTTGCGGTTCGACAGGATGCTGCGGAAGAGCCTCCGCACCCGGGCGCGGCCCATGAAGTGGGTCTGATCCGGCGCCTTCTCGTAGCTGTAGCCAGGCGAGAGGACGATGCCTTCGACGCCCATGCGCATTACTTCATCGAAGAAGGCGCGCGCGCTGTTGGGATCGGCGCCGTCGAAGAAGGTGGCGTTGGTGGTGACGCGGAAGCCGCGCCTGACCGCCTCTTGAATGCCCGCGACGGCAATGTCGTAGGTGCCCTCGCGGCAGACGGCGAAGTCGTGGTGCTCGCGCAGGCCGTCCAGATGCACACTGAAGGTCAGGTACTTCGACGGCGTGAACTCGGGCAGCCGCCGCTTCAACTCCAGCGCGTTGGTGCACAGGTAGATGTACTTCTTGCGCGCAATGAGGCCATTGACAATCTCCACAATCTGCGGATGCAAGAGCGGCTCGCCGCCGGGAATGGAGACCATGGGCGCGCCGCACTCGTCGATGGCGGCAAAGCACTCCGCGGGGGTGAGCTGCTTTTTCAGGATGTGCGGCGGATACTGCACCTTGCCGCAACCGGCGCAGGCCAGCGAACAGCGGAAGAGCGGTTCGAGCATCAGCACCAGGGGATAGCGCTTCTTGCCCAACAGCTTGTTCTTCAGCACGTAGCTGGACACGGTCCACATCTGGGAGATGGGAATAGCCATTCTTGGATAACCTCCTGCGCACGATACAACAAAACAATCTGCGCATATGCTGCGGGGTCTGAATACCCCAATCAATACTCTCGTCTAATCCCAAAGGCCCGATCAGACAATCGCCGCGCCCCTTCAGGGCGCGCAGATCATTTACTGAGCTTTCCCAGCGTTTCGCCTCGCTTCACGCTGGGCTATTGTCGCTGCGCCCCGCCGGAGGCGCACTTACGAAGCGTGTTCCATGGCCCTTTGGTAGGCGGTCAGCGCCATCAGCGGGAAGTATTGGCGGTAGCCGTGATAGGCCAGATAGAAGACCCTGGGGAATCCTGTCCCGGTGATGATGCTTTGGCGGGTTGCGCCCTCGCCCAGAGATTCGTCCCAGCCGCCCTCGGGCAGTTGGTGGGTGAGCAGCCAGCGCACACCCTTGGCGATGGAGTCGGAGCGGTCGTCGCCGGCCGAGAGCAGGCCCATCAGCGCCCATGCGGTCTGTGAAGGCGTACTCGGCCCCTCGCCGCGAGTGTTGGGATCGTCGTAGCTGCCGCAGGTCTCGCCCCAACCGCCATCGGAATTCTGCACCATACGAATCCACTCCGCGCCTTGCTGCATCTGCGGCTCGTTGCGGTCGAAGCCGATGGCGTCCAGGCCGCGCAGCACCAAAAACGTCCCGTAGATGTAGTTGACGCCCCAGCGCCCGAACCAGCTTCCGTCCGGTTCCTGCTCGCTGAGGATGAACTTGATAGCCTTCTGCACCCGCTTGTCGTCGCGGGTAAAGCCGTAGGTCGCCAGCATCTCCAGGATTCTTCCCGTAATGTCCACCGTCGGCGGATCGAGCATGGCGTTGTGATCGGCAAAGGGGATGTACTGGAAGATCATCTTGGTATTGTCTTTGTCGAAGCTGCCCCAGCCGCCGTTGCGGCACTGCATGGCGAACTCCCAATCGATAGCCCGCTGGGCCACGCTGTGCTGATAGCGCTCGCGGGGGTTATCGACCTTGCTCAGGGCCAGCAGCACCTGGGCGGTGTCATCGGTGTCGGGATAGAACTCGTTATTGAACTCGAAGTACCAGCCGCCGGGTTCGACTCTGGGAACCTTGACCGCCCAATCACCCTTATGGCGGACTTCCTTGGAGAGCATCCAGTCGGCGGCCTTCAACATGCGCGGATCGTGGCGGTCGACGCCGGCCTCGCCCAGGGCGAAGACAGCCTGCGCCGTGTCCCATACCGGCGAGACACAGGGCTGCATGCGGAAGGTCGGCTCGGGCATGAATTCGTTGGCCGGTTCTTCGATGCCCAGCTTCTCGAACTCGTCCCGCGCGCGAATCACCTGGGGATCGTCTTCCGAGTAGCCCAGGCAGCGCAGCGCGATGATGGCGTTGAGCATGGCGGGATAGATGGCGCCCAGGCCGTCGGTCATCTCCAGGCGGTCGAGCATCCACTTCTCGGCGCGCTTGAGGGCCAGTGTGCGCAGCGGGCGAATATGCACCGCCTCGGCCAGGTGGGTGATGCGGTCGAGAACGATGAAGAAGTTGCGCCACGAAAAGAGGCGCTTGCGGTCCCAGCGAAGGCGCAGAATCGCGTTGGCGCGCCCGCCCACGTACAGCTCGTCGATGCCCTGCTCGGAGGGAATCCGCTTGAAGGGCTTGCGCGCGTACATGATGGCCAACGGCACCAGAATCGACCGCGACCACGAGGATATCTCGTAAATGTTGAAGTAGAACCACTTGGGAAAGAGCACGATCTCCGGCGGAATGGCCGGCACGGCGTCGTAGTCGTACTCGCCCAGGGCGCACAGGTACATCTTGGTGAAGGTGTTGCACTCCACCACGCCGCCGTTGGTCAGAATCCACTCGCGGGCCAGGGCCAGCCGCGGTTCATCGGCGCTCAGGCCCATCAGTTTGGCCGAGGAGTAGCACTTGACGCTAAGCGAGATGTTGCCCGGCCCGCCGGGGTAGATGCTCCAACTGCCGTCTTCGTTCTGGTAGCGCATCATCTCGGTGAAGGCGCGCTTGAGCCGGCCAGGGTCGCCTGTCTCCAGCAATGCGTGGAGAAAGATGTAATCGGCCTCGAGCATGGCGTCGGCTTCGAGTTCCCCGCACCAGTACCCCTCGGGATGCTGCTGAGCGAGAAGGAACTCCCGCGAGCGGACGATGGCGGCTTGCACCTCTGCCAGATCCGCGTCCAACCGCCCAAACCTGGGCGCAACGGATTGTGTCTGCCCCTGTTGAGTCTTCATACGTGGGTAATGCCTCTATACTTCCCGGGAAAACCGGCCGCCGCGACCCCTGTTCCCAGCAAAAAACTTCCATTCACGGGCGCAGCAACAGCCCCTATCGGCCTACCGCGATCTGCGTAAAAAACGCGGCGGCCAACTCTCTGTTTGCGATCCGGGTCCGATCCCGGCAACGCCATCGGAACGGCATCCATCCTACCGGAAAGCCGCGCAACTGAACAGCTTTTTTGCAAGCGCGCCTAGGATGCTTTGGCGGCGCTGCCGATGGCCTGTACGATCTCCGGTGGAAGCCCGAAACGAACGTTTTCCGGCATCACTTCCACCTCTTCGACGTTGGAGAAGCCGTTTTGGCGCAGATAGTCCACCACGTCCTCGACCAGCACCTCGGGAGCAGAGGCTCCGGCAGTGACCGCGACAATCTTCACCCCGGCCAGCCACGACGAGTCGATGGCCCTCGAGTTTTCAATCAGATAGCCGATCGTGCCCAGATTGCGCGAGACCTCGACCAGGCGGTTGGAGTTGGAGCTGTTGGTCGAGCCCACCACCAGCACCAGTTCGGCATTGTAGGCCACATTGCGCACCGCTACCTGGCGATTCTCGGTGGCGTAGCAAATGTCCTGCGAGTGCGGGCCGACAATGTTCGGGTACTTTTCTTTGAGTGCGTGGATGATGTCCCGCGCCTCGTCGAGACTGAGAGTGGTCTGGGTCAGATAGGCGACGCGGTTGGGATCGGGGACCGTCAGAGCCTCGACCTCGGCGACATTCGAAACCACCTGGGTGACGTTGGGCGCTTCGCCCAGCGTGCCTTCGATCTCGTCGTGATCGCGGTGGCCGATCAGCACCAGCGAATACCCCTGCTGAGCGAACTTGACCGCTTCGATATGCACTTTGGTCACCAGCGGGCAGGTGGCGTCGATCACCTTGAGGTTGCGGCCCTTGCTGCGCTCGCGCACCGCGGGCGAGACGCCGTGCGCCGAATAGATCACCCGCTGGCCGTCGGGAACGTCGTCGATCTCGTGTACAAAGATCGCTCCCTTTTCCGCCAATTCATTGACAACATAACGGTTATGAACAATTTCGCGGCGCACGTAGATGGGCGCCCCGAAGGTTTCCAGTGCGATCTTGACGATATCGATCGCGCGTACCACGCCGGCACAGAACCCGCGCGGCTTGAGCAACAACACCTTCTTCTGACTTGGGGAAGTC
Source organism: uncultured Occallatibacter sp. (assembly GCA_964493705.1). Lineage (GTDB taxonomy): Bacteria > Acidobacteriota > Terriglobia > Terriglobales > Acidobacteriaceae > Telmatobacter. Next base: position 40,337 of record CAZBPD010000015.1, on the reverse strand, counting down.
TCGGCGTGGTCTGCATTCGAGTGAGAGTCGAGAGTCGTTGTAGTCACATTGCCCAGTATACCAATGACGGGGATTTGGCGCGCCGGCAAATGAATGAGGCGATCCGCCCGCCGCCCCGCGCCCATTCCCTCGTTCCCTGTTCCCTCGTTCCCTTGTTCCCTTGTTCCCTTGTTCCCTCGTCCTCACCTGGGTCTGACAGCGGCGTTGAGCGCGGCGCCGGCCCACAGGATGGCCTCGGCGCGATAGCGCATGATCTGTTCGCCGTTCAGGTTATAGGTGCGCAGGACGGCGTCGCAGGCGGCCCAGTCTTCGCGCTCCTGCCCCAGCAGCCAGCGCAGCAGAATCCCTTCCCGCGCCGGCCCGCCCAGCAGCGCCTCGCGCGCCTTTTCGCGCAGCGGCAGGGCTTTGACCAGGTTTTCCATGGGTATCCGCAGCATGGCCGGGAACATGCTGACCAGCCCGATCAGATATTGTTCCGAGGAGATCAGTCCGCAGAGGCCGGCCGCCAGTTCGCAAAAGCGTCCGCGCTCGAAGGCCATGCGCAAAACCTCTGCCGGCTGATCGGCGTTGAAATCGCTGGCAATGGCCAGCATGGCGATATTGCGGAAGGTGCGTTCGCCGATCAGCATCAACGCCGCCTGAATCGAAGTAACCTCCTGGCGCATGGCGCACAGCGGCGAATTCACCAGACGCAGCAGCCGATAGGTCAGCGAGGCGTCGCAGGTGACCAACTGGCTCAGGCGCTGCAAGTCGACGGGCTCTGTCTGCACCAGCTCCAAAATCTCCAGATGCACCATGCGGTTGGCCGGAATGCGATGGCTCTCCAGCATCTCCGGATGGCAGAAATAGTACCCCTGAAAGAGCTTGAAACCCTCCGCATAGACAGACCGATACTGCTCCTGGGTTTGGACATTGATGGCGATGGGCGTGGCCGCCTTGCCCGTCAGACTTTGCAGAATCCGCTCCCGTCCCTCGGCATCGACTTTGGCGGCATCCACTTTGACGTAGTCGGCCAGGTCGATCAGCGCCGGCGGATCGCTCTTGCCGGTAAAGCCGTCCAGCGCCAGCCGGTAACCCATCGACTTCAGGGTGCGGCAGTTGCGCATCAAATCTCCGGCCAGATCCGGCTCGGCTTGCAGTTCGATCACCGTCATCCCCGGCGGCAGCAGGTGAATCCATTCTTCGGTCAGGAAATCCGCCGTGCAGTTGACAAAAGCCGGCAGCCCGCCCGCCAGTTGGTCCAATCCGAAGAGCAGCGTGTTGTCCAGCAGCGAGCGGAAGGCCTGCCCACTCTTGGCCAGGTAGACCGTCTCGCACCCGTTCCAGAACAACAATTCGAAGCCCAGCACTTCATCCCGTGCATCCAGAATCGGCTGACGCGCAACGTAGCAAAGATCGCTCGCCGGCGCGATCTGAGAAAGGCTCTGAGATTCCTTCGATTCTGCGTTGGACGCCATGCGGATCACCTCTGTTGGTTATCGTTGCGCGGCCTGCAAACATGAAACTTGCCCGCGAATCGAACAATAGAACATTCCTGGAGAAGTTGTCGAACAAGACCTCCTCCAGCCAGTTCACGGAGCATAGCGAGTCGAAGCATCTGCTTTCCGGATAAAACGGCGACAAAGCCAAGTCTTTCGCCTCGCTTTTCGCCGCGGCCTGCTACGCTGGGACCATCCCGATGCACTTCACTTCTTCCCATTCGGCATTCACGCGGGTCATGGAGCTGGCCTCCCGCAGGCCGGTTCACGCCGCCTTCGCCTGGCTACACGGCAATCCCAAGACCATCCTGGACTGGCAAGTGGCGTTGACCGCCATTCCCGCGCCGCCCTTTGGCGAAGAGGCGCGTTCGGCGTGGCTGGCCGAGCGCTTTGCCGCAATCGGCCTGGCCGAGGTGCGCACCGACAGCATCGGCAACGTCTTCGGCCTGCTGCCCGCCACCCATCTTCCGCCGGAGAGCACCGGGCCCATCGTCGTCCTCTCGGCGCATCTCGACACCGTCTTTCCCATCGAAACCCGGCTCGATCCCCAACTTGACGGCGACCGCATCGAAGCTCCCGGAATCTGCGACAACGGCGCCGGCGTGGCGGGAATGCTGGCCGTGGCCCAGGCGCTCGTCCTGTCCCAGGTGGAACTGCCCGCCCCGCTGCTCTTCCTCGGCAACGTGGGCGAGGAGGGTGAAGGCGATCTGCGCGGCGTTCGCCATCTCTACAATCAGAGCGTGTTGGCCGGGCGCATCGCCGCCCATATCGTTCTCGACGGCGCGGGTGCCGAGTCTGCCGTCACCCGCGGCCTGGGCAGCCGCCGCTTCCGTGTGACCATCTCGGGGCCCGGCGGCCACAGCTTCTCCGATGCGGGAACCCCCAACCCCATCGCCGCCATCTCTGCCGCGCTGGCCGAACTGGCCCGTACGCCGTTGCCTGAAGAGCCGCGCACCACCCTCAATCTCGGCTCCATCCATGGCGGCGCCAGCGTCAATTCCATCCCCGAGAGCGTGCAAGCCGCCATCGACTTCCGCTCCACCAGTCCCGATCAATTGGTGCGCCTTGAAGTAGCTCTGCACCGCGCCGTCGAAGACGCCGTGCTGCGCACCAATGCCCAGGCCACGCGCGGCATGGATCGCCGGCGCGGATCATTGTCCTTCCGCATCGACAAAATCGGCGACCGCCCGGCGGCGCTGCTTCCCCCGGACTCCCCGCTGCTCGATGCGCTGCACGCCGTCGATCGTCATCTGGGCCTGCGCACCGAGATCTTGCTGGGGTCGACCGACGCCAACATCCCTCTCTCGCTGGGCGTTCCGGCGCTCTCCATGGGCGCGGGCGGGGACGGCGGCGGCGCGCACACCCTGGGGGAGTGGTACTCGGCCAAGAACCGGGATCTGGGCCTGCGCCGCGTGCTGCTGCTCACCCTGGCCATGCTGGAGTGGGCCGCCGAAGAGTAAAGACGACTCCGTACGCAATGTCGGCGCGGAAGACAAAATTTTTCATGGGCAAAACTGCGAGCTTGTTGATTTGGCTCTTCAAATAGGTTTCACGCAGCGCTTGCTGATCGAAATAGGTTCAACGAACCTACGCCCAGGGCTCTCCGCAAATCCCCCACCGTGAGGCTCTTCGAAAACGCATTCCCTAGAATCGCTGCAAATCCAATCTGTAGACTCTCTGCAAATCCAATCTGTAGACTCTCTGCAAATCCAATCTGTAAGCGGTACGCAAAACCCGCGCCGTAGGCGCAATGTTGGCTAGCCCAGCGCTTCAGCGCTGGGAAAGCAATCAAATACAATCTCCGGAGTCCCGTAGGGACGGCGCCGCATTCATCCCGGCCTCCATCTGGCTCTTCGTTCGGGATGCGGTGTTTTCGCCCGCGATTCGGCCCCGCAGCCTAGCGCAAAAACAGAAAGCGCGCGGCGTAGAGCCGCATCAGAAGCAGCCCGTAGTCCCAGGCCACCCGCAACCCTGCCTTGCTGGCCCCGCGGAAGCGCAGCCCGAACGCGAAGGGAACCTCTTTGACCGAACGCAGCCGGGCGCGCACCAGGATCTCCAGCAGCAGTTTGAAGCCGCTATTCTGGAAGGCTACTTCTTTCAGGCAATGGGAGCGCAGCATGAAGAAGCCGGACATGGGGTCCTTGGCGCGCAGGCCGCGGTGCTGAATCGGCCAGGTCACGGCGCCGGCGGCGGCGGAGATGAACTTGCGCACCGGGTGCCATGCGCCCAGCTCTCCGCCCGGCGTGTAGCGGCTGCCGATGGCCAGATCGCTTCCCTGGCGGATGGCGGCGAGTAGTTGCGGAAGCAGTTCCGGGGGATGTTGCAAGTCGGCGTCCATGACCCCCAGAATCCCCGCGTCCGTATTCCGCCAGCCATGCAAGATGGCTCCGGAGAGGCCGCGCTGCCCCTTGCGCACCAGCAGGCGAACCCGCGCATCTTCGTTGGCGATGGCTGAGACGACTGCTCCGGTGCCGTCGCGGCTGTCGTCGTCGACGACCAGAATCTCGTAGGGAAACTCGAGCGGATCGAGCACGCCGCGGATCTGCCCCAGCAAACCGCCGATATTCTCGGCCTCATTGAGGGTGGGAATCACCAGCGCCAGCTTTTGCGGCACTTCCTCTTTCATTTCTGCGATCGGCACGCACAGTGCGGCCTCGACGCCTGCCTTCAGGCTGGATGATACGGTCATGCTCGGCTCTTCCCCATCCAAATAGGACTCATCCAGTATAGGCCGAGTTCCCGGAACCAGCCCGCCGACCCGCTTGTGCCGCCAGCCAACCTCCCTGCTTTCAACCGCACTGTCTACCGGCGGCGCGCAGCAATTATCATCGTCAAGGAATCCTCGCTCATGCAGGACCATGCGAGGAGTGGAGGCGCTTCCGTTTGAGGTATCGCGGCATCATTCGAGTCTGTTTACCTGTTCTCTTCTTCTCCGTACTCGGCTTTCTGGTCATGGGCTACCACCCCGGCGCGGAAGACGATGGGATCTATCTGACCGCCATCAAAGCCGATCTGAACCCTTCCCTCTATCCCCACGATGCCGCCTTCTTTCAGTTGCAGTTGCGTACCAGCGTCTTTGACACCTGGATGGCTCACTTCGTGCGCTTCAGCCACCTGCCGCTCGCCTGGGCGGAACTGCTCTGGCAAGCTCTTTCCATCCTGCTGGTCCTCTGGGCTTGCTGGCGCATCGTCTGCCAGCTCTTTACAGAAATCCCCGCCCGCTGGGGAGCGTTGGCCATGGTTGCGGCCATGTTCACCCTCCCCGTGGCCGGGACGGCGCTTTTGATCCTCGATCAACACCTGCACCCCAGGAATCTGGCGACGGCATTGCTGCTCTTTGCCGTCGAGCGCATTCTGGCCGGAAAGCGCTGGCAAGCCGTGCCCCTGGCTGGTTTGGCATTTATGCTCCACCCGCTGATGGGCGCTTTCGGCATTTCTTTTTGCTGCATTCTGACCTTGACCGTGCACGAACCCCTGCGCAAGCAGATGCGGTCCCTGCGCGTGCGCCTGATTCCCCAGGGCGCCAGCCCGGCGCTGGTCTTCCTTCCCTTTGCCTGGGTCCTCGATCCCCCCTCGTCGACCTGGATGCAAGCCATGCAGACCCGCCACTGGCTGCGCGTCTACCAGTGGACCTGGTACGAGTGGCTGGGCGCGATTGCTCCCCTTGTGCTCTTCGGGCTGGTGGCCCGTCTGGCGCGTAAGCGCGGAGAAGACAAACTGGCCCGCTTTGCTCTGGCCATCTTCCTCTATGGATCGATCCAGCAGGTGGCGGCGCTGCTCTTGCTGGCCCCGCCCGCGCCCATCGCCCTCTGTGCTCTGGAGCCGATGCGCTACCTGCACCTGGTCTATCTCTTCCTGGCGCTGGTCGGCGGAGCCTACCTGGGGAAATACGTCCTTCGCGCGCATTTTCTTCGTTGGGCCGCCTTCCTGCTCCTGGCCAATGGCTCCATGCTCTATGCGCAGCGGCAGGTCTTCCCTGGTTCACCGCATCTCGAAATGCCCTTCATGCAACCAGAGAATCCTTGGCTGCAAGCCTTCGCCTGGATTCGCCTCAACACTCCCACCAACGCCTACTTCGCCCTCGATCCCAATTACATGACCGACCCCGGCGAGGACTACCACGGCTTTCGCGCCCTGGCCGAACGCAGCGTCCTGGCCGATGCCGTCAAAGACACCGCCGTAGTCACCAAGATCCCCGAACTCGGCCCGGAGTGGGAACGCGAATTGAAGGCGCAGCAAGGCTGGGAGCACTTCCAGGCGGCCGACTTCGCCCGTCTGAAGGCGGAGTTCGGCGTGGACTGGGTGCTGGTGCGCTATCCACAGCCATCCGGGCTGGACTGCCCCTGGCACAACGGCGAGCTGGCAGTGTGCAGAGTAGGGGTTAGGGACTAGGGGTTAGGGATTGGGGATTAGGCCGGTATGCTGCGATTGGAAAAAGCCGAAAAATCTCTGCTGATTTTTTGGCGAACGACTAACCCCTAACCCCTAATCCCTAACCTCTACTTTGAGATTTGGGGTCTTATCCCCCAGAATGGAATCATCGCCTCTACGCGGCATGGAGACCGGGATATGCTCAACCTGACCCAGCGATTGATCCTTGGCTGCGTGCTGCTCGCGGGAGTGACCCTTGGTTTGGTGGTCGTGGCCCACGGCGCACTGGCTGCCGCCGGTCTTTCTCTGCTGGCCTTCTTCTTTGTAGTGGCGTCTGTGCTGGTCGCCGCCGGCACCATCTACTTCGTGTTGCACCCCATCCACATGCTCTCCAAAGACATCCGCAAGATTGCCGGCGGCAATCTCGATCACCGCGTGGAGTGGAAGAGCCGCGACGACTTCGGCGTCATCGCCATCGAATTGAACCGCATTGCGGTCCGTCTGCGCGATCTGCGCGACTCCGAGGCGGGACGCCGCCAGATGGAGTTCCAGCTCTCCGACGCGGTGCTGCAATCGATCTTCGAGCCCATCATCGTCACCGACGCCAAAGGGCACATCCTCAAGATCAATCAGGCCGCCGCCGAGATCATGGGCGAAGCCGGCAAGGACCGTCTGGCGTTGACCAATACTCCCGGCGGCGACAAGATCCTCAGCGCCATCCGCGACGCCGTCTCCATGCAAAAAGCGGTGGCTGCCGAGGGCGAGGCCGCGCTGCTGCCCATGCGCTTCGGCGCCGAGGAGCGCAGCTACCGATTGCGCACCACCCCCATGCGCGACTCCGAAGGCCGCCTGCTGGGCACCGTCACCACGCTCGAAGACGTAACCAGCCTCAAAGATACCGACCGATTCAAGACCCAGTTTCTGGCCGTGGCCAGCCGCAAGCTGCGCGACCCTCTGCTGCTATTGCGGCGGGGCCTCTACGCGCTGACGCAGGGCTATGCCGGCGATCTGAAACCCTTGCAAACGGAGTTGGCCGTCGCCGCCTGCCAGGAATCGGAGAAGTTGGACGACCTCATGGCCGACCTCATCGAGGTCACCGAACTGGATACAGGCAAACGCGAGTTCAATCTGGAGCGCCTGCGCCCCCTGCCAGCCCTGGGAGAGGCGCGCGACCGTTATTGCGATGAGGCCGCCAACAAACGCATTCGTGTCGAAATACGCGCCTATGCCGATCTCTCCGTGGTGCTGGCCGACCGCCGCGCGCTGCGCTCCATCCTCGACAACTTGCTCTCCAATGCCCTGCGCTACACCCCCGAAGAGGGCGAGATTCTGCTCGCCGCCGAGGAGATCAAGAATTTTGTTCAATTCACCGTGCGCGACACTGGCCGGGGTATTGAAGCCGAACGGCTGAGCACCATCTTCGACCGCTTCAACGCCTTCAGCGAAAGCGGCTCGGGACTGGGCCTCTCGCTGGTGCGCCGCCTGGTCGAGTCGCTGGGCGGGCAGATCGCCGTCGAGAGCCGCCTGGGCCACGGCACGACCTTTCGCTTTTCCCTGCCCGTGGCCGCGGCCGAGGCCGTCCACCATCCCGTGGAGGTGGGCTGATGCCTGAAATCGTCCTGGAACGCCAGCCTGACGCCGCCAAGCTGCGCATCTACGTCGGCGCCGCGCCCGGCGTGGGCAAAACCTACCACATGCTCAACGACGCCCACATGATGATGCACCAGTTGGGCATCGACGTGGTCATCGGCCTGGTCGAGTCGCACGGCCGCAAGGAGACCGAGGCCCGCGTCCGCGACCTCGAAGTGATTCCCCAGCGCGTGATTCCCTACCGCGGCGTCAACCTCAAGGAGATGGATCTGGACGCCATCCTGGCCCGCCACCCGCACACCGTGGTGGTCGACGAACTGGCCCACACCAACGTCCCCGGCTGCCGCAACAACAAGCGCTATGAAGACGTGCTGGAACTGCTCGACGCCGGCATCAACGTCCTGACCGCCGTCAACATTCAGCACCTCGAGACCCTCAACGACGCCGTCAACCGCTCTGCCAACACCGTCATCCGCGAGACCGTTCCCGACAATTTCTTCAAGCGCGCCGACGAAGTAGTCAATGTGGACGTCACCGTCGACGAACTGCGCTCCCGCTTGCGCCAGGGCAAGATCTACGCTCAGGAGAAGGTCGAGCTCTCGCTGGCCAACTTTTTCCGCAAGGGCAATCTGAACCTGTTGCGCGAGCTGGCCCTGCGCACTACCGCCGAACAGGTCAGCAGCCGCGCCTCCGAATACCGCCGCAACCAGGGGCTGGAACAGGCCCCCATCCCGGAGAAGGTGATGGTCTGCCTCAGCACCCGGCCCGGTACCGAACGCCTGCTGCGCGTCGGCTCCCGCATCGCCGGCCGCCTGGCCAGCAACTGGTACGCCGTCTACGTCACTCCCCCCGACGACAAGGGCCACAGCGATCCCGAGGCCTTCCACCGCATCGAAGAATACCAGCGCATGGCCCGCGACCTGGGCGCCAAGGTCGTCCTGCTTACCGACCGCAACGTCTCCGACGCCCTCATCCGCTTTGCCCAGCAGGAGAACATCAGCCACGTGATCTTCGGCCAGACCGTCCGCTCGCGCTGGGACATCTTCCTGCACGGCTCGGTTCTCAACCGCTTCCTCTCCGAAGTGCGCGATGTGACGGTGCAAGTGGTCCCCATGCACCTCGCCCCCAAGGGCCAGCGCAAGACGGCGGTGTGAAGAACTAGGGGTCAGGGGTCAGGGGTCAGGGGTCAGGGGTCAGGGGTCAGGGGTCAGGGGTCAGTCGAGGAGTATCTCAATTTTGCCGATTGGCTTGTCAAGAGATCTCTGGCGCAATCCGATACCGAAAATAGTTGAATTTGTCCCCACAAAGCCGGCTGTGTCCCCGGTCTCAATTGCACTTTCTCTATTTCACTCAGATGAGGGTGCCCTCGGTCCCTCGCATTTGGGGACCGGGGCGTTCCTCAACCAAGTAGTAGTCATTACCCGATTCGGTATCTCGTTCTTTGGCGGTGGAACGGGATGATGAAAAACACACGTCAGATACACAAACGGCTGGTTCCGTCATAGTGGTGTCCTCTGAATCGTACCGTCATCCCGTCGAGCTTTTTGCTTACCCACCCTCGCTAGAAAAGAGCGAGGATGGGGCACCCTCACATCGTTGGCGTACCAAGAATGGGAACCCGGCAGATCGTGTGCGATGAGAGCGCTTTTTGTTGTCCATGCGCACACAGTATCGCGGCACGCAAAAAAACGTAACGGCGTCCAGAACCGCCAAGTAAATATGTTTTTCGCGCCCTGTGGATTTTTTAGGGCCGATTGGGGAGTGGACCTGCACAGCAACGCTCATATCCAAAATCGTTGAGCTACGCTCAACGGTATCGATGAGCCAAAAGCGCGTCAAGATCAGGAGAACGGGGAGGCGAAAAATTCTCAACTATTTTTTTAGCGGCGTCGATGCTCTGAGCACGTTCCCCTAGAGGAACCTTCGGTTCCTCCGCAGCAACCATCCTATGGGTGGTGTGTCCCTATACTCCCGGTGCAGAGCACCGCGCCCTTCCGCTGGTCGTGCCGATGCTGCCGATGGAAGCCACTGAAGCAGCAAGCCGCCCCGGAAGGCGGCCTGCGGTAGAACAGCATGTTACGCTATGGAACCTGATAGACGGCCAACTGAGAGTCCAGAAGAACGGCTAAGCGCTTCCCGTCACGAGACAGCGCGTAAGCATAAACTTGCGTACTCAAGGGCACCTTCACTGTCAGCAGAGCCGTACCGGTATGCATGTCCAGAAGCACGATGTCCCGGCCAACGAACTTGCCAGACATGTCGAGCGATGGATGCCTGCCTTTCGCCTCGATCAGTTCCTCTACTACGCGCAGGGACTGAGGGGATACGACAGGACTGCTGCCGTCCAGGATACCCCGGTCGATATAGGCATCCTTGGGCGGTTTATAGGCTGCCGATGAGACGTTGCCTTCACCGGTAATCTCCAGCGGGCTATCGCCCTTCATGCTCGTGTAAATGATGTGCCCATCACCCAGCAGGTTATAGCGTGTGCATTCCAGCGTCGTCCATGGCGCATTCTTGCCCGTCTTCACGTCCATTCGAGTGAACTGCGTTTGATAGCATCCCTTCGTCTGCACTGTGATCGGAAAGACTACCGATTCATCGCCGAAAAGAACAGACTTCCGGTTTACGCCCTCCGGAAGATTGAACGCTTTCAACACTTGCAAACTTCCATTCTTAAGAACATGGATGCTGTTGTCTCGTGAACGGGTGTAGATCAAGGAGCGATCCGGCGAAAACGCCGTCTCTGTCTGCATTCCTGTCGGATATTGCGCCGTTGCCTTGCAATGGGCATCATAGGTAATCACCTTGTCCGCCGCATCGAGAGTAAAACCGTCTGTGCGCTGAGCAAACAGCCTCAGATATTCCCATTGCATCGCTTCGGTACTGCATTCAGAGAGCACACTGCCGGTCTGCGACAAGTGCAAAACCTTCCCCTTATAGCCAGAGGATTGATCGCGGGTTTGAAGTGCCTTCGACGCCTCTGTAGGAAAGGCAACCCACAGTGAACCGTCGTCTGAAAAGTCCATCGTCTGTGGAAGCGATGAGCCATTCAAGACCCCTCGATCCACATGCCATCCGTGGCTCTGCAAATCAAGCCGAAAGGCTTCTTGACGACTTTGTCCCGAACAATTCATAGCACCAACGAATAGACAGTAGAAAACCACTTTGCTTATCTTCATTGATTGACACCTGAGTAAGAAAATGCAAAGTTCGGCCCCATCAGATGTCCATATCCAACGTCAACGATTGCGTGAAGCAACGTTCCAACGGGGAATTTTGCTCCGTTGAAGTGGTCAACATGCAGCGCGTCGTTGTCATGATGCAAGGAAGTGCTGAAGCCCAAACGATGTGTGAGCGGAGTCAGGCCGCCATGAGCGCCCGTATCTCCATCCGTTTCACCCAGCGCCTTGTTGAGCGACCTCTGGAATGCAGTATCGGACTTGTCATTGTGGTTGATTGAGAATTCGTAGTTGCCGCCGACAAGCTTTCCATCAGAGTCAATGTGATCTGCGGCATCATCGGTGCCAAGTAGCTTGTTGACGCGGTTCACGACGAGATTGTACTGATGCTGTTCCGCAGCAGCATTTGGATTGGTCGTCTCAGTTGAAGTTGCATTCTGCTGTTGGGCCAGATAATTACCAGCTGTTTGCCAAAATAAGTCTCCCTGAGGATCGTATTTGCCTGCACTTGGAGCAAATGCCTGTCAGATATCCATACTGGATTGTGTGCAAAAAGAAGAGCCTGATAATTGGGGCTGTTGGTCCGCGAGATTAACATGCCCATCGACATCGATTCCCGTATTCGGATTGTTGTTGACATAGGCGTAAAGGTTCAGGGTCTGCGGATCGCCAAACGTTGCGTAAGGAACCGCCGTAGGCGCTCCGGCCCAATCCGGCGTCATGAATCTTCCAAGATTAGACGAGAGGTATCTGGCTCCAAAGTAATCCAGTCCCGACTCCGTGTCTCGTTCTTTGCCGGTGAAACGGGATGCCGTAAAACACACGTCAGATGCACAAACGGCAGGTTCCGTCATAGGCACGTCCTCTGCATCGTACTGGCATCCCCGATCCCCAAAAGAGAGGGACCGGGGACACCCTCATCATGGTTTGAAGAAATCGCCGGAATCGGGGCCACCCACTTCGCCCTGATCCCTGATCCCTGACCACTGACCCCTGCTTTTACGGCACTGTGAAAGGTCGTATCCCATCCGACGGGAACAGCCCCGTAGGTCCGGCGACCGTCGAGGGTTGGGCGCGGAAGAGGAAGCGCACCGAGAAGCCGGTCGAGATCCCCGAGTAGTTGCGCGAGTTGTTGGCGCTCAGGAATCCTCCCACAAACCAGTGCGGACTGATCTGGTAAGCTGCCTGACCGCGCAGGTCGTAGTTGGGGCCGACGCTGGTCTTGGCCGGCAGTGCGGCGTTGTTGGTGCCGACCTCCAGGGCGTTATCGACGGCCAGGGGCCACAGCGGCGTCTTGTCCTCCTGGAAGGCCTGCACCCCCAGGCTGCCCAGAATCGTATAGTGCCAGTGCGTACCGGAGTGGCCCACCCAGGTAATGGGCGCGTTGCCCAGGAAGTAAGCCTGCGGGCTGAAGTAGCCGCCCATGCCATGGGTGAAGGCGTCTTCGTTGTGGCTGTAGTGCATGGCGAAGAAGTTGACGCCGATGCTCAGGTTGCCGTATTCCGGCGAGGTGAGGATGCGCCAATAAGCGCCTCCCGAGCCTTCTACCCGCATATTGGATTCGACCTGGTAGCCGCCCAGATACTGACCGCCGCCGGCGATGTAGAAGCCGGATTGGGCGTCGCCATGTGCATACTGCACATTGCCCTGGTTGGCGACGACGCCGCCCCAGATCTGCCCCTGATTGCCCAGCGTGTCACCCGATGGGTCACGCAGGCCACCGTAGGAGAGTTGCGAGTCCCTGACCGAATCGCGATTGAAGGTGAAGGTGAAGGGACCGTTGCCCGGCTTCCAGTACAGGCGCGCCGTCTCCGTCGCCACCAGGAAGCCCGTCGGTGTGTAGCCGCCGGCGATGGCGAAGTTCTTGAAGGCCAGTTGGATCTCGCCGCCCAACCCGGCAGCGTTCTGCTGCGCCGGCGGGTTCGATACGCCCGTAGTGCTGGGAACGAGGGTGCCGATCGGCTCGGGAATCGAAACCAGCGTGGTGCCCGCCGTGGTCTGCTCCTGCACCGTCAGCAGGGCGCTGCCGTCGGCCTGTCCCGAGTCCAGAAAGACCGGCTTGGCGACGATGGTCAGCCGTCCGCTATACCCCAGCGGCAGGGATGCCTCGAAGGGCGCTTCCAGCGCCGCCAGTTGATCGTAGCCCAGGTTGCCGCTGCGGTAGTTCAGCACGCCCGAGCCGCCCAGCCAGCCGCTGTAGCTGCTCTCGATGGAGTGCAACTGCATCTCCGCTTCGTCGCGGGGGCTGAGGTCGCGTTTGTCGCGCTGCACCCGCACCCAGGGTCCGCGCAGAGGTGGCAGCTCGCGCTGCTGCAACTCTTCGTCGCTGAGCCCTTGGGTAGTCGAGGGAGCGGGCGCGCCGGGCAAATCGGTGACTTCGATCTGCTGCGGGGGCGCTGTCACCGGGGCCGACTCCAGCGTGGGCTGGGGAGCATTCTGCTGCGCCGCTGTGGCCGCCTGAGCCGCTTTCTTCTTGTGCTTCCTGGTGACAGGAGTCAACTCGTTTTGATTCTGCGCGGGCTTGGCCGCAGCCGGCTTGGGCTTCCCTGAAGGTTGTTGAGGCGTTTGCGGCGGCGGGGTCTGTTGCGGCTGTTGAGGCTGCTGCGGAGGCGTGGAATAGGCGCCGCTGGCTGCTTCCTGGGCCGACGGCGTGTACTGCGCCATGGTGTACTGGACCGCTGTCGAGGGTGTCGAAGGCTGGCCGGGAGCAGCAACGCTCCTGACCTGGGGCGGCGGCAGAGCGTCGATAGATGCTGCCGAGCCGCGCGTCAGTTGGCTGTCGGTTTGTTCGGCAAAAAGTGCCTGCGCCCGCGCCGCGACCGGATCCATGGGCTGCGAGGAGATGCGCAACCCCTGCGCCGAACTGGAATCCACGGAGTCATTCGTCCCCGTTGCACTGCCGCTGTGTGCAGTCTGTAGTTGCGCCGGACGCGTTGCACTCTGCTCGATGAAGGTGGGCTGCGCCGATCCCTGTATCTGCGGAGTGCGGGGAGGATAGGTGGGCGCGGCTGCGGAGGCGGAGGCGGCAGGCGCCCGCGTCGGAGCCATTTGGGAATACGCCGAAGGAGCCAGCGGGGCTGGCGCCGGCAGCGGCGCCACGCGTTGCGGGAAGCGGCTGTCGGGGGCCAGAAGCCGTTTCAACTCGCCCGGCAAAGGAGTTGGGCGGTTGCTATGGACGCCGGTGTTGCCCGTTGGGCTGTCGTACTTCTGCATCGACGCGCCGGGAGGCATGGCGGCGATGGCTGCGCGCCAGTAATCGGAGGCCCGCAGGCTGTTTCCCCGCGCCTGCTCGAAGCGCGCCGCTACCGCCAGCACGCCGGGGTCGGAGGGGTAACGCGCCAGCGCCTGCCGCAGCCAGATCTCCGCCTGGGGCAGATCGTTGGCGGCGATGGCCGCCGCAACCGCTCCCTGCATGTTGTCCGCGGTCGCCGCTTGCATCGGAGCGGCCTTGAAGATGGCCATCGCCTCGCCGGTTAGGCCCAGCCGGATATAGCCGCCGGCCACCGCCATGCGCACGTTGGGATTGTCGGGATACTCGCTGAGTGCAGCGTCCAGAATGCGGATGGCGCGCGCACCGTTGCCCCTGTCCAGTTCGTCCAGAGCGCGGCGGGCGCTCCAGTCGCCCCAGATGGCTTCTGTCTGCTGGCGCTGCGCAGCGGTCAGATCGCGGCGCGCGTCCAGACTCTCCAGTGCGGTGTACAAGCCGCTCTCGTTGCCGGTCCTGTAGAGCAGCCAGGCGTTTTGCAACGCAATGGCGGCGGGCGGAACGGCGTGGCGCAGCAGGTAATAATTCTGCACCCTGGTCATGTATTCGTTGGCGCGGGCGGTATCGCCGGTCAATGCGTAGATGCCGGCTTCGGCCTGCTCGAACTCGACGTCCGCTTCCAGTTGGCGGCGAATGTCGGCGGGAATCTGGCCGATCTGCTGCTGTGCCTCGGCGGTCTTGTTGCCCGCGAGCAGAGAGAAGATCAGCCCCTTCCAGGCGTCGCTGGCCAGGGAGTGGCCGGGCTGCGCGGCTACCTGTGCGGGCAGTTCGTTCGCCGGCGTCATCTCCTGGGCCAGCAGCGCATCCGGTTCGCCAGGCTGCGCCGGAATGCTGGCGGGAGCGGCAATCTTCTGGTCAGCCTGCGGCACGTGCATCGATCCCTGATAGTTCAACGAGGACTGCCGGGAAGATCTGCCGCTCGCCGGCTGTTTCTGTACCGAGGGGGCGGCTTGCGCGGGCCCAGCTTGATTGTCCGCCGCGGTCCAGGGCTCGGCCTGCTGCGCCGTGGGCTGGGCTGCGTTCACTGGCGCGGGCGGCAGGGCGGGAGCATTGGCCCAGTCTGCCTGTTGCGCCGGCTGCTGGGCCGCTTGCGACTGGCCCAGCACTACCGGAGCCGTAAGGTAGGGATCGGCGCCATAGGCGGGCAGTGGCGGCGCCTTGGCGACCCGCGCAAAGGGCTCGTAGTTGGGATCGAGGATGCGTTCCAGATCGGCCGGCGTCGAGGCCTTGCGCACCCGGTCGTCCTGCTCGGGATAGACCATCTCGTGCGCCAGCCGGTTGGCGGCGGAAGGTTTGGGCATGACCGCCAGCGAGGCGCGGTAGTAATCGGCGGCGCGCTGGCTGTCTCCCCGCGCCTGTTCGTAGCGGGCGGCCAGTTGCAGAATGGCGGGATCGCGGGGATAGCGTTCCATCGCCTGGCGCAGCCAGGTCTCGGCCTGATTGCGGTCGTTGGCGGCCAGCGCCGCGCCTACCGCGCTCTGGAAATCCCCCGCGGTGGCGTCTTGCATGGGAAGGACCTTGAAAAGCGCCAGCGCTTCCTTCGCTCGTCCAACCCGCACGTACCCCCCGGCGACGGCCTTGCGCACGGTCAGGTTGTCGGGGAAAGCGGCGTTGGCGGCTTCCAAAATGTCAACTGCGCGCTGCACGTTGCCGTTGTCCATGGCCACGCCGGCCCGGCGCACCGCCCAACTCGCCCAGATGGTCTGGATCGTCTCGCGCTGCGGCACGGTCAGGTCTTTGTGCGCCCCCAGTCGCATCAGGGCGTTATAGAGGCCGCGATCGTTCTTGGTGTTGTAGAGCAGCCAGGCCATCTGAATCTGAACATTGGCGGGCGCATCGGTTTTGAGCGCGGTGTAGTGCGCCTGCACCCGGTTCATGGTCTCGATGGCGTGCTGCGTATCGCCGCTGGCGGCGTAGGCGCTGGCCTCGTCCTGCACAAAATCGATGTCGTTTTCCAGTTGCCTGCGCACCGCAACCGGCATTTGCGCAATCTCCTGGAGCGCCTCGGCGGTGTGATTGGTCGAAAGCATGCTCGCAATCAGGCCTTTCCACGCCTCCGCGCTGTCGGGATGGGCGCTCAGCACCTGGCGATAAAGCGCATAGGCCTGTGCGGTATCGTTGCGCTGCAGGTAAATGGCCGCGAGTTGCAATTGCAGCGCCGTGCTGGGCTGCCCGCCGGCTTCGATTTGCAGCTTGATGGACCGCTCCAGCAAGCCCTGCGCAACTTCAAACTGGTTGGCCTGCTGGTAAATGCCGCCCAGCATGTTGAGGAAGCCGGAATCGCCGATGGCCGCCTCGTAGACCGCCGGCGGCATCCGTTCCACGTCGGCGATGGCCTGGGTGTCCTGGCCAGTCTGATGATGAGCGCCGATCAGCCCCTCCCAGGCGGAGACGTTGTTCATATCCTCGTCCAGGATCTGGGTATACATCTCGACCGCCTGCGGGTAGCGCTTGGCTTCCATCAGGATGCCGGCATATTGCAACCGGGTGTCGGCCTTGAGGGTGCTGCCGCTGTCTGGGAAAGGCAACGAAAGCGCCATCACCAGGGTGCGGCGCGCATCCTCATTGCGATTCAAAGCCTGATAGAGGATGGCAAGAGTGCGCAGATACTCGGGGTCTTTGGCGAGGGCTGTCTTCACCCCGGCGGGAAAACGCGCCGTGATGGCCAGCGCCTTCTGGTTCTGATTCTCGCGCGCATAGGATAGGAAGAGCCCGCGCCAGGCGTCGACCGAACCAGGCTGAATCTTGACCAACTGCTCGTAGATTCCGGTGGTGGCGGAGTTCTGCTGCTGCTTGACCAGCAAGCCGGCCAGGCCCGTCAGGGCCTCCGGGCTTTGCGGACGCATCTCCAGAGCGGCCTTGTACTTCTCCATGGCCAAATCCAACTGGTTTTCGTCCACAGCCTGCGTGGCCTCGCCCATGGTGTACCAGAAGCGCGAAGTGGCCAGGGCCGTCTCCACGGTGCGGTCCTTGAAGCCGCTCTGCTCGGCCTGGGTCAGATAGCTGATGGCGCCGCCGAAGTTGTTCTCCTGCATGCGCAGGAAGCCCATGCCGGCCAGTACGCGGCCATTGTCCGGCTCTTTGTCCAGCAGGGCCATGAAGCGCGTCTCCGCCTCTTCGATGCGATGGGCGTTGAGCGCGGCAAAGGCGGCGCGCTCCTCCGGTGTACGGGCGATGCCGGAGTTCATCTGCGCCAGTTTGGCCTCGTCTACATGCAGATGTTTGGCGATCTCCTGGTCCTGGGGATGGTCTTTGAGATAGCTGCGCAGTTGACCCGCTGAGGAAGGGTTGGTCGCATCCCAGATCAGCGCCTGGCGCAGACCGGCTTCGGCATTGGCGTCCTTGGGGTGTTCGCGAAGAATGCGAATCCCCTCGGCGCGGGTGCGCGCTTCATAGGTGAGCATGACGCCCAGTTCGATCACAAAGCGTGTGTCGCCGGGGTTGCGTTGCGCCAGCGCGCGCATAGCCTGGATAGCCTGCTCCTTGCCCGTGTTGGTGCCGTAGAGAGTCTGATAATAGGCCAGCGCAATATCCCCATCCGGGGGACGATCGCCAAACAATTCGCGGTAGACGCGCATGGCGTCGTCGAGCTTGCCTTGCTTGGCCAGTTCGCCTGCCTGGCGCAGACGGTCGCTTTCCACGCGGGTGCTGGTCATCTGTGCGATCTTGGCGATATTCGGGTCGTTGGGATTGGCCCGGCGCAATTGATCCAGGGCTTCGGCGGCCTTGTCCGTCGAGCCGATCATCTTATAGTCGCGGGCGACCCCGGCCAGCGCTTCGGTATTCTTGGGGTCGGAGAGAAGAATCTGCTGCCAAAGCTGAATGGCCATGTCGGGCCGTCCCCGCGCCTCCAGGGCTTGAGCCTTCTCGACCAGAACCTTGCGGGTGCCTTCGGGCGTGGCGACGGTGGGCTTCTTTTGCGCATACCCCGCCTGCAGCGCCATCGTCAGACACAGGCATACAATCCATAATCTTCCTTTACCCCGGCAAACAACGCTCATCCGCGTGTCCATTCCACTTTCATTTCCCCGCCCCGGCCAAAGCCAAATCTGCCTTCCAGAAATCCCGAAGCAAACAGGGCAAGGTTCTGATCGTAATACGCCTGATCCTTACCATACAATCCCGTGTCGGCATTCTTCTGTGCGCTGAGACGAATCATCTGCCTGGCCGTCGACTTCTCCTGATGAGGATAGGACCGCAGATAAGGCAGAAGCGCCGCCGAAAACCCGACAGGTCCATCTTGCGCCTCGGGAATCCCCGCGTCACTTACCTTTTCGGGGGGAGCATCATGATTGGCAAGATAGACGCTCATGGCTGGCACTGCGCCCAACACCGTGGTCCGCATGACTTGGTTCTCATCCAGCATACCCGCCCAGAGATAAACGCGGATGGCGTCGTAGCTTCCCTGCGGGGTTTCCGCCGCCTTTCCATCGACAGCGGGGTGGGCCGGCGCAGGATAGAACCCGTCGCCGGGCAGATACTCGACCCAATCCATCGCATAACCGTGCACCGCGCTCTCTTGCAGCAGGCGGGGGATATTGAGTGCGATCTTCTGCCAGGGCCCGGCGGGATCGACCACCGCCAGCCGCTCGAAGAGAAACAGCGGCAGATAACTCGGGTTCAGCGTCCACGACTTGAGCGTGGCCGTGCGGTCGTGCTCGAAGCCAACCGCGCCGGGCAGCATCATCAACCCGAAGCCGGGCAGATCGGTGACCTCCTGCTTGGCGATCATGTCCATCATCGCCCGGCCCAGGCTGGTGTACATGGGAACACCCCACAAACGGCCGGCCTCCACCAGCGTATAGGCCATCCAGACGTCGGCGTCCGCGGCGGAGTTGCTATCGAGCGCTGTCCAGACGCCCGCCTTGTTCTTGCCCCACTGCCATCCCGGCAGATGGGTATGCAAATCACCGGCCGCCATATTGGCCTGGGTCCAGGTCAGCACCCGGTCGAAGGTCGTGCGGTCGTTGTCGGCCAGGGCGAAGAACATCGCATAGGCCTGCCCCTCTGAAGTAGTGGCGTCGGCAGCATGAGGATCGATCACCCGGCCCTGCGCATCGATGAAGTGCGCGGAATAGCTGTTCCAAAGCATCCAGGGACCCTGTTTGCATCCCCCGCTGACTGCCAGCAGGGGCAGAAGCAGCAGCAGGAGCACTGGGCGGGCAATGCAGGTTCTGGAAAAACCCATCGCGTTTCAATCTCCTCAAGGCGCAGGAACGGCCGGGTAGCGGAGCGATCCAAAGGAGGAACATGCCGCCGGACAGCCTGAGATTCGACTCTCGCAAGAAGCATCTGTCATCCGGGTCTGCCAGCGCAAACATCCTAGAGAAGAAGGGCCGGGAGAAATGCCCCGGCCCCCGCTCAAATCAATCTTCCATTCCCCGCAGACGCGCTCGCGCTCTTCCGCGCAGCCACTGTCGCATCCAGTTCGCCAGCAAGAAGGACAATACAACCGCCACCAGCGCCACCAGCCAGGGATAGGGCATCATCCACAGCCGCAGCCTGGTCCACCAGGGCAAGACACCCACATTGTAGACCTGGGCGCCGACGCGGAAAGAGTCGAAGTGCGCGCCGTGCAACACCGCCACCGAGCCGGAGATGTCGCTGGCCTGCTGCACCGTGATAAACGACGACATGAACGGCTCGAAGATGCTCGCATCCCGGAAGTGGATGGCCACCACGCTATGTACCTGGTCGGGAGAAAAAGGTGACTTGATCCCCTCGATCACCGCGTCGGGGGTGCCGCTAGCCACCAGATCGCCGCTCTCCGCGTGTTCGTTGGAGCGCAGCTTCCACCAGGCATGATGCAAGACCGGGGCAAAGAAGCCCTCCGTATCGCGAATGCGAATCTGTCCGCTTTGCAACGTAACCGGCAAAACGTTGGTCAGTTTCTCAAAGGCGGGCTGATCGTCGCCGGTGCCCAGGATGAGGAAGTCGGTTGCAGAGTCCTGCCGCAGAGCTTCGGGGCCGGCCACGGTCACCCGCAGGGCGGGAAATCCGGTCTGCCGGCTGAAGTGGCCCATCAGCGTGACAAAGGTCTCAATCTCCTGCACGGTAGGCGTGGGCGGCAAAACCACAGTGGTCTGGTTCAGGTCGGCAAAGTGGGTGAAGGGGAATCCGGCGTTGGCGAAGGTCTCCAGGTTGGGCAGCGGCGCGTAGTGCGGATAGCCGCGCAGATCGATGTAGCTGTCGCGCAGGATGGCCCCCTGCATATTGATCGGCGTGGTATCTTGGCAGCCCCCCTTCTTCAGCAACTGAAAGGTGAAATCGAAGGAGAGAGAATTGGAAAAGGGGCGCAGGTTGACCACCGGAATGGCCACCTCGACCTCCGACCTCTTCGAAACATCCTGCCCCGGAATCAGCGGCACCGACGCCAAAAAGGCGTTGTTGACGCGGATCTGCAAGCTGGAGATGGGGCCGATGGGAATCGAGTTGTAGCGGTAAACCAGCTTCAACACGGCGTTGGGCCGGTCCGCGTAGAAGATGTTGGGGGGAATGCGAAAGTAGACGCTCAAGGGCGCCGAGCCGTCGCCCTGCAACTGTTCCGCGGTGGCGTAATCCCACAGTGGGATGGTCTGGTCGGTGCGCGCCCAGCGTGGCGCTGTGTCCAGCTCCTGTTTATCCGGCAGCCTGAAGTTGCTGTCCAGAGTGATCTGCGCCCCTTGCAGCATATCGGTGTGTTCGGCCACCGCCTGTGCGGCTACGATCAACTGATCGGCGTCCTTGCCCACCAGCACCAGGATCTTGCCGTAGGGGTCGTTGGGATTGGTGCGCATGGCCACGGTGGCTTCCGAGACTTCGGGGATGTTGAGCCCCGGCGGCAGGCCGGCGGCGGATTCGGCTACCACGATCGCATTGCCCTGCGGAAGTGCCCCAATGTGAACCGGGAAGCGCACCGGGCGATTCTCCGAGATCATGCCGAAGTAGCTGGTCACGATGCCCGCCGCCTGTATCGCCTTCAACGACGGCGCGGAGGCGAAGATCACCGGAATGCTCAGCGGCTGAATCACCGCCGGGTCCAGAAAGGGCATGGGCAACTGCTTCAGGTCGTCGGCCAGCGGCAGCAGGTCGCCCTGAATATCCAGCGAAGTATTGAGATCGACCCGCGACCAGAGCGTGGTATTGGCCGGGTCCTCGCAGACCATGGTGTAGTGGCCGATAAACTGCAACGTCAACGCGTTGTTGTGCACCAGCAGTTCGGGTGGGATGGGAAACTCGCCCTCGGCAATTTGGCTGCTCGATCCACCCAGCACTCCCGGCGTGGGCTGAATCGTGGCAAAGAGCGTTCCGTTGAGAATCACCTTGATATGGCTGAGCTGGGGCAGAAGGCTGGGTGAAAAGGCGTAATAGAGGTGGATCTTGGCCGTGCGGGCCACGTGCGTCTGGGGCAGCGTGAAAAAGATCGTATGGCTGCTGTCGATGCCGTGCAGTTCGATCCGCGGTGAACCGGCGTCTTTAAGGGTGAAAGTATCGCGGAACTGGCCGGGAGGAACCGGCGCATTCTTGTCCGGAGCGCCCGCTTGCAGCGCGCCGGCAAAGCCCTGGACCTGCGCTTCAAGTCTTCCCCCGCCCATCAGCAGAGCGGCCGCGAAAAGGGCAGTGGCGACGGCCTTCTTGGCGCGCTTGGGAGACTCGAGCCGGTCCTTGCCGGTAAGCAGACTCTGGAAGGTGGTCAGCAACCCATGCATCGAGATCTGGAAGATGCGGCTCAGGCTGCGCAAGACATTGTCGCTCTCGCGGGACTCGCCCCAGCCAAGCCATGAATCCGCTCGGGAATATAGAACCATGGTCAACACTTCCTGTTCGGCAATGGTTAGATTTTCAAACTGCACGCGCAAAACCGCGCCCTCCGCCGAAATCACGCTCGAGGGAAGATCGGTAGCCACGGCAGGCAGCGGAAACCCCAGACGGATCGAGGAACCGGGGGGCACGTCCACGTCTTCACCGAAGCGGATGCTGGTGCCGCCCGAGGACATATCTATCGTCTCACCGGGAATGAGTCTTCCGTCGGGCAATTTGGCCATCACCGGGGTGACGATGTTGATCCGCACCGTACTGCGCAACTGCCGCAGTTCCCGCGCCACTGCCGTGGTGACCCCCAGGATGACGATGTTAAAGCAGCACCAGATGACGTTCATCACCACCGTGCCCGGCCGGTCGCGGTCCAGCCAGAAGAAGCGCGGAATGGCCACCAAAAGGCCGGCAAAGTTGAACAACAGCAGAATCAGAAAGGGCTGCGCGATTCGCGTGTCGAAGAAGGTCCGCTTCACCAGTCCGCCCTTGGCCGTCACGTTGAACTTGCCCAACTTGGGGTTAATGAGGGCCATCATGGTTGGCAAAAGTATGTAGGGCGAGAGTACCGTCTCGTAGATCTCATTCCAGAAGGAATGGCGATGGTCGCCTTGAATCCTCGAGTTGGTCACGTTGCTCAGGGTCAGGTGGGGCAGCGCGTAGGCCAGCACCGCCGCCCAGTAGCCGGGCACGTTGGTGTGGTTCAGCAGCAGATAGATCAGCGGCGCGCTGAGGAAGATCAGCCGCGGCACCGCATAGAGAAAGTGCATCATGGCGTTGAAGTAGCACAAGCGTTGCGGCAGCTTCAGGCCGGGGGCAAAGAGCGGATTGTCGATGCGCAGAATCTGAATCATGCCGCGCGCCCAGCGAATGCGCTGCCCCACGTGTGCCGAGAGCCGCTCGGTGGCCAGTCCGGCCGCCTGGGGAATGTTGATGTAGGCCGTGTTCCAGCCGTTGATCTGCATGCGCAGCGAGGTGTGCGCATCTTCGGTGACGGTTTCGACGGCGATGCCCCCGATCTCGTCCAGGGTGCTGCGGCGCAATACCGCGCAGGAACCGCAGAAGAAGGTCGCATTCCAGAAATCGTTTCCGTCCTGAACCACGCCGTAAAAGAGCTCGCCCTCGTTGGGAATCAGTCGAAACTGGCCGAGATTGCGCTCGAAGGGATCGGGCGAATAGAAGTGGTGAGGCGTTTGCAGCATGGCCAACTTGCGGTCGCGTTGAAACCAGCCCATCGTCATCTGCAAGAAGCTGCGCGTGGGCACGTGGTCGCAGTCGAAGATGGCCACGAAGGGCGAATTCATGCTCTTCAGCGCGGTGTTGATGTTGCCCGCCTTGGCATGTTTGTTGTCCGGGCGCGTCTTGTAGCCGATGCCGGCCTCGAAGGCGAATTGCTCAAACTCCTTGCGCCGCCCGTCGTCCAGCAGGTAGATATGCAACTTGTCCGCCGGCCAGTCCATGTTGAGCGCGCCCAGCGCGGTGAAGCGCACCACCTCCAGCGGCTCGTTATAGCTGGGAATCAGCACATCGACGTGCGGCCATTCCTCGGAGTTCTCGGGCAGCGCCACCGGGGCCCGGCGCAGCGGCCAGATGGTCTGAAAATAACCCAGAAAAAGAATGAAAAAGGCATACACCTCGGCCAGCAGAAGGCAGCCGATAAAGAACGCATCCAGCGCCCCCCAGTGGTTGGCCGGGTCCTGAAAGAAGTTGACCGTCTGCGTGATCCTCCAATAGCCGTAGCGGAAGGTGCAGAACATGGACATCAGCATCAGCGTCAGCGTGACCAGATACGAGTCGGAGCTGCGCGCAATGGCCAGCGCCATCAGCAGCGTCAGCAGGCCGCAAACCGCCTGCTGCGGCCAGGTCAACGGAAGCACGGCCAGAAAATAAAAAACGGACGCCATCAGCAGCAGCAAAAGAGCACGAAAGAGCTTGGTAAAGAAGTTTCCTCCCGCGCCTATCTCCTGCCAGATGCTGGTTGCCGTCATCGTTCACTCCAGCGCACGCCGCGATAGCTGCTGCTGGCGGGCGCCGCCAAATTCTTGAGCCATCCGGCCAGGGAGCCGAAATCTTCGGTCGCCGTCGAGTTAGGAGCGTAATCCATCACCGTCATTCCCTCCGCCAGGGCCTCGCTCACCGCCGCGGAACGGCGCACCGCGAGTGGCAGCAGACGCTCGCCCAATTGCTCGCGCAGCACCTCCCGGACATCGAGATGCAGCGGCAGCGTGGCGTCAAACTGATTCAGTACATAATACGGGACGACGGTAGCCCCGGCCGCGCCGCTGTTGTGGTGGAAGAAGGCGTCGATCGAGCTGACGCTGACCACCGAGTTCATATCCGGAACCACCGGCACCAGCACCGTGGGCGCCATGCGCAACACCCGCCGCGTCGTTGCGCCGGAGGCCGTAGCCAGATCCACAATCACCCGGCTCACCCCATAGGAGTAGCGCGAGATCTGCTGTGTCAGCATCTCCTGAGGAGCGTTTTCCGGGCCCAGCGTCTCGATATCCAGCGTCAGCATCTGCAAGGGAGCATCGCCGCTCTCTCCCGGAGGGCTGAAGGTGCGCAGCACGCCGGGGCGCTGATCGCGGGCGCCAAAGTAAAAGGGCAGCAATCCGTAGGCCGCCGTATCCACCAGCAGTACACGTTCGCCGCGCGCCGAGAGCGCCCGCCCCAGTGTAGCCACCAGGCTGGTCTTGCCCACCCCGCCGGCCAGTGAAAAGACCGCGACCACGGGAGCGCGTGAAGCCATCGGCGCCGGAGCCGTCTCCGTCGAGGAGGCAGAATTCTCAAAGATCCCCTTCAACGCGAACCAGCGCGAGGTCAAACGATCCCGCGATCCCTGCAAGGTGTCCTCGGGCGCCGGCGAAACCGGCGGTCCGCCGGGCAGATCCCCATTCTCCTCCACCAGCCAGGCGGGACGCCCCGTGCGCTCCGCCGGATCTTCCTGAAATACCCCGGCGCGCTGCTGCAGTGCGGTCTCTTCCCGCTCCGCCGTCATGGGCAAACGCCCCGGCGCGGGCCGGTAACCCGGTTGCCCGGATGGATTCTCGGTAGTAGTCTCCGGCTGCCGATAGCCAGCCGCCCCAGGGGGAGTGAATCGAGCCGAATTCATAGCGGGCAATCCTGCCGTGCGATCCAACACCGGCTGTTGCGAAGCGCGCTGCCGCGCTGCTTCCATTGCCATTTGCTGCGCCAGTTGTTGCTGGGCGATCTGAGCGGCCTGTTGCGCCAACTCTGCCTGATGCTGGGCCAACTCTGCCTGACGCTGCGCCTCGGCAGCCTCCATTGCGCGCTGCGCTTCGACGGCCTTGTGCGTCTCCGCCTCCTGGCGAGAACGATTGCGCTCTTCCTCGATCGCATCCTGGACGCGTTGCCGCGCCTTCTCCCTCGTCAAAGCTCGCGAAGCAGAAAAATCGCGATACTTGGCGCCATGAAGATTGGCCCAGGAGTAAAGCGTCGCCACATCTTCCGGAGTCTCGTTTTGGTCAGCCAGCGCCCTGCGATCTGTCATTGTTCACCCAATATCTTCTCATGCCTGCTTTGGATCAATGGCTCCTACGACTTGCAAACCCACCAAAGGTAGAAAACCATCTCCGCGCGAAGCTGCTCCGAGCCATTCTCCAAAACTGCTGGAGGTAGTCTCAGAACATACCTTTTGCAGCATGAAAGCAATACCACTTTCCTGTCATACTCCGGGACATTCTCAGCGCCACGCTGTCTCTGCAAGAGACATTTCCATCCTTTCCCTCGCCCCTCTGTGGCATCCTTTTTAGAAATTAGATAACTATAGTACCCATGAATACGTGACCCATCGCACGAGAGGAAGAGTACTTCTCGGAAGGGGGAACTTATTGGTAACTGCGAACAAAACACAGCTCCCCGCCTTGCCGGCCAGATCGACTTCCCCATCGGAGCAGCAACGGCGGGATAAGGAGGATCGGCCCGCGCCGGCATCATTCCCATCCGCGGAGAGCCGCTCAGAGATTTTCTTCGGCGGCGCGTAGAAAAAGCTCGGTAGTCGCTATGCTGTAGACATACCGGGCCAGATGCGCCTCGTCGGCAACTACGGTCAATTCAACCGGGCCCCCATGAGATTCCGAAAGAACCGCCATGTCCAAGTTGAAGCCCACCCTTCTCATTGCCGACGACAGCTCGACGAACATCGAGTTGCTGGATGCGGTGCTGGGCTCCGACTATGAGATCCTCTTTGCCACCACCGGCGTCGAGGCGGTCGAATTGGCGATCTCCGAAACCCCCGACCTCGTGCTGCTCGATGTGATGATGCCAGAGATGGATGGCTTCGAGACCTGCACTCAATTAAAGGCCGACCGCCGCACCGCCGAGATTCCCGTCATCTTTGTCACCGCCCTGAACCGCGAAGCGGAAGAAGCCCGCGGCCTGGAGGTGGGCGCCATCGATTTCATCTCCAAGCCCTTCAGTCCGGCCGTCATCCGCGCCCGTGTGCGCAACCACCTGGAATTGAAGCGGCAGCGGGACATCCTGCGTGGGCTGAGCTTTCTCGATGGCTTGACCGGCCTGGCCAACCGCCGCCGTCTGGATCAGTTCCTCGATCAGGAGTGGCGGCGCAGCCTGCGCAGCCAGTCCCCGCTCTCGCTCATCCTGATGGATATCGACTATTTCAAGGACTTCAACGACGCCGCCGGGCACCTGGCCGGCGACGACTGCCTGCGCAAGATCGCCCAAACGCTGGAATCCAGTATTCATCGCGCCGGCGACCTGATCGCCCGCTATGGCGGCGAGGAGTTCGTTTGTGTGTTGCCGGAGACCGCCCAGGATGGCGCGCTGGCGGTGGCGACCAAGGTTCAGAGCTTGATGGCCGCCCTGGCGCTGCCCCATCCCCGTTCCGCCGGCGGGCCTTTCCTCACCCTCTCACTGGGCGTGGCCACCCACATCGTCTCCCCCGGAGAGAACGCCGAGAGCCTGCTGAAGGCCGCGGATCTGGCCATGTACAAGGCCAAGGCGGCCGGGCGCAACCGCATCGTCGTCTGGGAGGAAAGCTGGAGCTCGCTGGCGCCGGCCTCAGCTCTCTAGAAGGAATCGCCGGAGGTAGGTTCATCCCGAGGTCGGGTTGAGGCCGTGCTCCTTGGTTAACTCGGCCAGAATCCGCAGGGCGCTCTCAAAATCCAGCCTGCGCACCGCCGCTTCCAGACGCTCGACGGTAGGCTCCGGCCCCAGCTTGCGGCGCAGCGCTTCGGCGGTGGTACGCGCCAACAGGCTTTTGCGCTGCAAGAGCCGGAAGAGATCCGCAGCCAAGGCTTGCGCCCCGCGCCCGTCCATCTCTGCAGGCGCCTTGGCGGCGGGATTGGAGCGCGCCGCCGGCAGATCCTTCAGTAGCGACCCGGCCAGCCGCGCGACGCTCTGGGCTGCCTGCACCCAATCCTTGCCCCCGGCCACAGCCTCATTCAAATCCGAGGCGGCGCGGCGCAGTTCGCTCGCCGGAATGAAACCGGTCATCCCCTTCAGGCTATGGGCGGCGCGCCCGGCCAGAGCGCGGTCCTGGGAGGTCAACGCCTGGCGTAGCGATTGCTCGCATTGGATCAAATCCCGTTCCAGCGCTTCCAGCAGCAGATCGACCTTGCGCCCATCGCCTTTAAAACGCGTCAGCAGCGTGGCCCGATCCAGCACCTCGGCCTTCGCGGCCAGACTGGGGCCCACGGGGCGAACCGGCACCGTAGAAAGCCAGCGCTTCAGTCGCCGCACCAGTTCGTCGGGGTCGAAAGGTTTGGAGAGATGATCGTTCATGCCGGCGGCAAAGCAGCGCTGCCGTTCCGTCTTCATCGCCTGTGCGGTCATGGCGATGATGGGCATCTCTTTCCCCGCCTTGCGGATGATCTCGGTGGCCTCCAGTCCGTCCATCTCCGGCATCTGCACATCCATGAGGATCAAGTCGAATTCCGCACCCGGAGCCAGCACCTTGTCCACCGCTTCGTTGCCGTTGCCCGCGGTAACCACCTGAAATCCGGCTTCTTCCAACATCTCCACCGCTACCATGCGGTTGGTTTCGTTGTCCTCGGCCAGCAGGATGCGGTAGGACGCCGGCGCCGCATCTCGTGCCGGCCGCGCCGCCGGAGTGGAAGCGCCGTGTGCATTCCGCCGCTCCAGCACCTCAACCACCGTATCCAGCAGCAAAGAGGCGCTGACGGGTTTGAGAAGTATCCCGTCCATGTGCTCCTCGTCGGCCCGGTGGTGAATCTCCTCGCCGCCAAAGGCCGTCACCAGCACCAGGGCGGGCTTGTGCACAATCCGCTGATCCGCGCGCATGCGTCGCGCCGCCTCCAGTCCGTCCATCTTCGGCATCCGCCAGTCCAGCAGCACGATCTCGTAAGGCGCACCCTTGCGCTCCTGGCGGACCACTTCCGCGATGGCGCTGGCGCCGGTGCCGCAAATCACGGCCGTCAGTCCCAAGCCCTTCAGCAGGCTGGCGACAATCTTGCCCGCATCCGCTTCGTCGTCCACCACCAGGATTTTGCGTCCGTACAGTTCCGAGGGCAGCGCCAGCTCTTCGCCGCGGGGCGCTGCCGCCGCTGGAATAGCCATCGTCAGCTCGAAGCTGAACCTGCTTCCCTTCCCCGGTTCGCTCTCCACAGCGATGGAGCCTCCCATCAGCTCCACCAGGCGTTTGCTGATGGTCAGACCCAGTCCACTGCCGCCAAAGCGCCTTGTCGTGGACGCGTCGGCCTGGCTGAAGGATTGAAAGAGTCGCGGCAGCGCCGCGGCGGAGATGCCGATGCCCGTGTCGCGCACCTCGAAGCGAAGCCGCGCCCGCGCCTGCTCCCGCTCCAGCACCTCCACAATCAGCGAAACCGCCCCGCGCTCGGTGAATTTAACCGCGTTGGATGCCAGATTGAGCAATACCTGGTTCAGCCGCAGCGAATCCCCCAGCACTTCGCCGGGAATCGCCGCCGGCAGATTCGTCAACAGTTCCAGCCCCTTCTCGTGCGCCTTCTCCGCCAGAATGCTGGTCACCTGATCGACCACCTGGCGCAGGTTGATGGGCGCTTCCTCGATCTCCAACTTATCCGCCTCGATCTTGGAGAGGTCGAGGATGTCGTTGAGCAAACTCAGCAGGCTGCGCGAGGCGCTCTGAATGCGGGTGAGGTAATCCTGCTGCCGCGCGCTGAGATCGGTCTTGAGCGCCAGATGGCTCAGCCCCATGATGGCGTTCATCGGCGTGCGGATCTCATGGCTCATGTTGGCCAGAAAGTCGCTTTTGGCGCGGTTGGCCTCCTCGGCCTGGCGGGTGCGCTGCTCCAGATCGAAATTGAGCCGCTCCAGCAAGGTCTGCGCCTCCTGCAATTCGCTCACATCCGAGGCCACCACAAAAAAACCCGCATTCTCGCCCGCCGAGCGATCTGGCGCGTAGCATCCCCACAGCGTTCCGATGCTCCCATCGGGCTTGCACACCGTGCGCTTGTAAATCTCGGTATGCCCGGCCAGCGCGCTTTGAATTCGAGCCTCATTCTCCAGATAGGCCTCTTCACTCATAAAATCGCGCAGGTCCTTGCCCACCATCTGCTCCTGCGTCTGGCCAAACCACTCCAAATATTTTCGATTGGCAAAGGTGCAGTGCAGCCTTCTGTCCCAATGAGCGACAATGCCCGGCATGGCTTCCGAGACAGTGCGCAAGAATTGTTCGCTCTCGACGACTTTTTGCTCGGCCTGCTTGCGGGCGGTAACATCGACCATCATTTTGAGGACGCTGTGCACCGTTCCCTGCGCATCGCGGATGGGCGTGATCGCCACCAACGCCCAGAGAACCGTTCCGTCCTTGCGCAGAAAGCGCTTCTCGATCAGCGCAGACTGGGCGTCGGTGTTCAGCAGCCCAGCCAGCAAGGTCTTGGACTTCTCCCAATCCTCGGGATGCAGCGTCTCTTGCGTACTGAGTGCGAGCATCTCATCCCGGTTGTAGCCGAGATCGTTGGCCAGTGTGGGATTCACTTCCAGGTAGCGGCCCTCCAGATCCGTCACCGCGATGCCCACTCCAGCATTCTCGAAGATGGCCCTCATGCGCGCCTGGTTGGCCTGAATCTCCGCTTCCGCGGCCTTGCGCTCGGTGATGTCGCGGGCCGTGCTCAGAATCAGGTGCCTGCCGTCAATCTCGATCCACCGCGAATGGATCTCGACGGGAAAGCTGCTGCCGTTTTTGCGCACATGGCGGGTCTCGAAGGTCACCTTCCCCTCTCGCTCCAGCTCCGTGTGCACCGCGCCGACAATATCCCCAACCTCCGGCGGATTGATCTTCGCCGGGCCTATGGACAGCAGTTCTTCCCTTGAATACCCCAGTTGATCCAGGGCAATCTGATTGAACTCGATGAAGTTGCCCTTCGGTTCGAGAACAAAGATGGCGTCCGCCATGCCCTCGAAGAGCTCGCGATACTGAAGATCGCTCTGCCGCTGCAGGGCGGCGGCGCGCCGCCGCATCCAGGTGCGGACCCCTAAAAGCACAGCTACCAAAAAAACCAGCTCTACCACAAACATGCCCAGCGTCCGCAACCACAGTGGACGGTAGATCTCCGCCGTATCCTCTTTCGCGATCAGCATCCAAGGCGTTCCGGGCACCAGCCTGCCCGCGCCCAGTACCGCGACACCCCGGTAGTCCACGCCCTCCAGCAGCCCCTGCTTGCCCGACGCCGCCTGCACCGCCAGCTTTTCCCGCGCTGTCATGGGCACGCTGAAACGCAACGCCATCCCCTTGCGGTGACGCAGTTCATTGAGAAACCACACCCGGTCGCCGCGCCGCTCCGCGATCAACGTCTCCGCCGTGTCGCTGGGAATGGGCCACTGCTGAAGAAATGGATAGAGAACGGTATTGGGGTCGAGGCGCAACAGAAGCAACGCCACGATGTGGCTGGCGCCACTCGGCTCCACGGCGATCATGGGCGCCGCCAGATCCAGCGTGACCGGATCGCCGGCAAGGTCTTCGTCCCGTGAAAAGGAGGTCAACACCGGCGTTCCCGTCCGCAGAGCCGCGGCCATGGCTGACCGGTCCTCTGAGGAGAGTGCGGAATCCCCCTCGCCGGTCGAGAGCAGCGGCGCGCCGTCGGGCCGCAGAAGCACGATGTTTCGATAGCGGTTGTCTTGTTGCACCACCCGCAAGCGCAGCAGCATCTCCGCCCGATACGCGGGGTCGATGCGCCCGCTTTCAACCCACGCGTCTACACGCCGGGCAGTAATTGTCCCGTGGGTCAAAGCCAGGGCGATAGACTTCTGTGATTCGAGCAGCGACTCAATCTGCTCCACCTTCAGATCCGCCACCATGGATACCTGCTCCAGGGCGTTGGCGCGAACGATCCTCTTCTGGGTGGCGTACGATCCCCAGGCCGCCGCCAGCAGCGCGGCCCCGATCAGCACAGCGACCCAGCGGGAAGTACTCCCGTTCATCGTGGATGGGGCGGAGGACTCCATACGCATGGGAAACGGCTCCGGGAACCTGAAACGGCTGTCGCCCACACTTCCAGAACAGCTCGATAGGGCCATTATCGTATCGGAAGACCTCTATCTTTATGTCATTCCGGGATAATTCCCCACTCCTCGTCCCAAAGCAGGCCGAGCCTCGGCGTCGCACCGATTGGTAACCAGGGACGATTCCCTGTCTGTCACGGAATTCAACTGAAATGGCTGCCCCCGGTGTCGCTGTTGAGACCCGGGGGATGGTTCCACACGATCACGGTACAGAGGTGGAAATGCACGAATGACCGACCCGGTTCAGCGGGACCAAATCCCCTCGGCCATGCGAAGGACCCTCAGCCCCGCGCCGCATATCCCATGCCCGCCAATACGCCGCGCATGTAGGCGATGCTGGCGATCACTCCCGGCAAGGGATCGTCCCCGTGCACCTCGTACTCCAGATCGACAAACCCCTGATAGCCGATGGCCATGAGCGCTGCAAAGATCTCCTTTACCGGCATGATCCCCTCGCCCACCGCCACCTGGCTCTCCTTGCTGCTGAAGCTGGTCAGATCCTTCATGTGGATGTTGTAGAGCCGCGGCCCCACCGCATGGATGGCCTGGACCACGTCCGCCCCGGCGCGCGCCGCGTGGCCCAGGTCGATGCAGCAGCCGATGCGCGGATCGATCCCTTCGAGCGACTTCAACACGTCCAGCGGCGAGGGCCACAGCTTGTCTTCGGGTCCATGATTGTGTATGGCGATGCGGATGTCGTACTCGCGGACCAGGCGCTCCAGCCGCGGCAGCATCTCCGGAGTGGGATCGCCGGCCACAATCACCCCAATACCCGCTCGCTTGCAGTACTCGAACTTGGTACGCATCCCGTCATCGTCGTTTTTGGCAAAGTAAATGGCTCCGGCAGCGTGCAGCCGGATGCCGGAAGCGGCGTATTCAGAGAGCGCCTTGGCCTCCTCGGCGGGATCGGCGGGTAGATGATCCTTCACATCCTTGACGTTGAGATCGTGAATGCCCACCTGCTTGAGAAACGGAATCATCTGCGCGCGCGTGAAGTTGCGAAAGGTGTAGCTGGCCACGCCCAGCCGCACCGGCGAGGGCTTGGCGGGCGATGGAACCGTCTGCGCCAGCACAGGAACTGCCTGAGGCGCTGCGCAGGCCGCGGCCAGCAGTGCGCCGCCCTGAAGAATGGTGCGTCGAGTCAAACCTTGCTTCATGAGAACGAACTCCTTGATAGCTCTGATCCGGTACCCAAAAAGGCAAATCGGAAGGTGGATGCGGGTGCCTCCGGTCTCGATTTTGAGACCGGGGAGATGAAAAGCCACGCGATCGGATTGCTTGTACCGCGACCGCATGAATTGGGCAGTCCCGGGATTGTAGCGCTGGCCTCCCGGCCGGCTGTAGTGCGGGCGTTCTCGCCGGGTGCCCCACCCTCGGCGCGTTCTTGTTTTTGCGCCTAGGGTGGGATCGGATCAGTCCATCCGCTAAAGGTGCGGCGCCCAGCCCTTTTCGTACTCCCGCTCCCACATCTTCATGGCTTCATCATCGTTTTGGATCTGCCCGTTGCGGTCGTCGAGCGTCAGCTCCCGGTTGACCTCCCAGGCGATGTTGGAGAGTTGCAGCATGGTCACCGCCACGTTGCCCACCGCTACCGGCGAACGCAGTTTTTCGCCCTTGCGCATGGCCGCGATGAAGTTGCCAAAGTGCGCGTCGGTCATGGAATCCCGCCCCGTCAGATCGGCTGTCGAAGTAGCCTTGCCGGTGTGAAATTCGCCCGTCTTGACGCCCTTCAGATCGAAGACCTCGTAGCCGTCGCGATCCACCACCACTGTGCCCGTGGTGCCCAGAACAGCCGTTCCGCGGTCGCGATTGTAGAGCTTCATGCCCTGGCAGCTTTGCCCTTCCCAGCTGATCATCCGGTCTTCATAGGTGAAGTTGGTCACCAGCGTGTCGTAAAACTCCCAATCGTCCTTGAAGTGGTATCTGCCGCCCGCAGCCGTCACCCGTTGCGGGAAATCGACGCCCAGCGCCCAACGGGCGACATCGATTTCATGGGAGCCGTTGTTGAGGCTCTCGCCGGTGCCGTAGGTACGCAGCCAGTGCCAGTTGTAGGGGTGGATGTTGTCCTTGTAGGGCCGCCGCGGCGCCGGCCCCTGCCACAAATCCCAATCGAGTTGCGCGGGCACGGGGACCACCTTGCCCGTGCCCATGGACTTGCGCGTGTTGCAATACCAGGTGCGGGCGAAATAGGCCCTGCCGATCAGGCCGTTGTGGATCTTGTCCACCACCTCGATGGTGTGCTGCGAGGAGCGCTGCTGCGATCCCATCTGCGCCAGCTTGCCATATTTACGCTGCACCTCGACCAGCAGCGCGCCCTCGGCAGGATTGTGGCTGCACGGCTTCTCGACGTACACATGCTTGCCCGCCTGCAAGGCGGCGATGGCCATGGGCGCGTGCCAGTGATCGGGAGTGGCGATGCTGACTGCGTCCACGTCGCGCTGGGCCAGCACCTGGCGAAAATCCCGGTCCATCGCCGGCGCGTAGCCCAGATCCCGCTCGGCGGCCGCGCCGAACTTCTTCAGGATCTCGCTGTCCACATCGCAAACATGCGTCACGCGCGCCGTGTCTGCATTTGCCTTCAGCGCCGACAAATGCGCATAGCCGCGTCCGTTCAGGCCGATGATCGCAAAGTTGACGCGATCGTTCGCGCCCAGAATCTGCCCGTAGCTTTTAACGGTCGAACTCAGCGCCAATCCGGCCGCGCCCACCGCGAGTGTGTCGATAAATTCCCTGCGAGTGACCATCTTCTCTCCATTTCAACGATTGAGACCAAGGTTGTTGAACCAGTGCGCCAGTCTCCGCCTCTTGCTCAGCACAAGGTCTCCCGCGAAATGTGCGCAAACGCTCCATTTTGCAGTTGAGACCCATTCCGGGGCGGTCTTTTGATTGGCGTCATTGTACCAACGCGAGGGGACGCTTGCCGATGACGGGCAACCGCCGCAATCGTTGTGTCAAGCTCTTGCAGGTCATGGCGTGATTTTCCAGCATTACCATAAAACCTCCGGCATGGACATCGCCGGAGGTTAATTGAATGTTTCGTAAATCTTTTAGTATGTTTTGGTTGCCCCTCAGGGATTCGAACCCCGATATGCTGCTCCAGAGGCAGCTGTCCTACCGTTGAACGAAGGGGCAACAAGGCCCGTTGGGCCGTTTGCAGCCGTTGGTCAAGAGCTGAGAAACGTTTCCGGCTCTCAAAACCAACTTGTTCATCATAAGGGGGACTCCCCGCTGCGGTCAAACCGGCGGCTCCTGAGTCCGGTTCTGCTCCTTCACGCGGCGGCCTCGCTGGATGGGCCCTACCGGAGAGGAATTCACTTTCCGGAAAGGATCGTCGTGTAAAATCGGGCTGGGAATGGAACTGATCCTGAATCTCGCCTGGGCGTTGCTGGCGGTCGTGTTGGTGCGACTGTGGGGAACCCATGCCCGGCGCGAGGGCGCCAAACTAGGGACGCAGTTTGCCGCCCTGGCCATGCTGCTCCTGATCCTTTTTCCGGTCATCTCTGTGACCGACGATCTGCTGGCCGCGCAGAACCCCGCCGAGGTCGAATCCTCCTTGCGCCGCGATGACGGCGCGGTGCAACCCCACTCCATCCTTCCCGTGGTGGCCGCGCTGCCGCCGATTTTCTTTGCCCAGCCGGGTTTTGCTTCGCTGCGCATCGCCGCGCCGGGCTACTCCGCGGTTCCCACCGTAAAATCCCCCGCACTGCAATCGGTTCAGAACCGTCCCCCGCCTGTCGCCTGATTCCGCGCTTTCATCCGTCTATCTCATTGGGCCACTTTTCCTACCCAAATCGCCGTGCGAATTTCGGTGTAAAGGTCGTGTATGAATCAATTTTCCCCTTCTCTGTCTCGAGCGGCAGTGGCGGCGCTGCTGGTTTTGACGCCTGCCCTTGGTTTGGCTCAGACCGGCGCCGCTCCGCAGTCCGGTCCGGTTGCCCCCGCAAGCCTGAATCTGACCTGGGAGCAGGTCAAGAATCGCTTTGAAGCCGCCAACCCCGCCCTGCGCGCCGACGCCCTCGGCGTGGACGAGATGAAGGCCGCCGAAGTCACCGCCTTCTTGCGCCCCAACCCCACCGCTGGCCTCTCCTCCGACGGCCTGCAAATCGTGCCCCATAGCGCCCCCGGACAGGGTACGCACTGGCAGCCTTTGACCGGAACGCAGTTGGTCCCCAGCGTAGCCTATCTGCACGAGCGCGAGCACAAGCGCGAGCTGCGACTGCAAAGCGCCAAACAAGGCACACAAATCGCCGACTCCGAACACCAGGACCTTAAGCGGAATCTCGAATTTACTCTGCGCACGGCCTTTGTCGAGACCCTCCAGGACAAGGCTGTACTCAAGCTGGCCCAGGACGATCTGGAGTACTACGACAAGATCATCGCCATCAGCCGCAACCGCTTCAAGGCCGGCGACATCGCCCAGATCGATTTGGACCGCATCGAGCTCTTACGGGTGCAATATGAAACCGAAATCCAGACCGCCCTGGTGAACCTGCGCACCGCCAAGATTCAGCTTTTACAACTGCTCAATGACCGCACTCCGGTGGAGCAGTTCGACGTCAACGGGGAGTTCGACTTCTCCGATGTTCTGCAACCGCTCGATGACTTCCGCAAGGCGGCATTGGATGCGCGTCCCGATCTGCGCGCCGCGCTGGAGTCCATCGAGCAGGCGCAGACCAATCACAAGCTGGCCATCGCAAACGGCTCCGCCGATCCCACCTGGAGCGTCTGGTATTCCTATAACCCGGCCTTCAACAATCCCTATGGCAAAGACACATTGGGCGCCAGTGTTAACCTGCCCCTGCGCATCTTCGATCGCAACCAGGGCGAGAAGCAGCGCACCCAGATCGACATCGACCGCAACCGCCAGCTCAGCGACGCCGCCCGCGCCCAGGTCTTCAGCGATGTGGACTCAGCCTATGCGCAAGTCGAAAGCAATCTGGCCCTGCTCGCACCCTACAAGGCGCAATACAGGGCGCAAGCGCTCCGCGTGCGCGAGACCGTGACTTATTCCTATCAGCACGGCGGCGCATCGTTGATCGACTTCCTCAACGCGCAGAGCGAATGCCGCCAGGTTCAACTGGCTTACCTGCAACTGATCGGTTCCTATCTAACCGCCGCCGGACAACTGAATCTGGCCGTGGGACGCGAGGTTTTGCAATAATGACGACTCTATCGATGAAGCAATCTCTGACTCTTTCGTTGGCGCTGGGCGCGGCGCTCGTACCCTCGACCGGCTGCAAGGACAAGGCGCAAGCCGAAGTGAATACCTCCACGCCGCCGGTGATTCAAGTGGCCGACATGAACCTCATCACCATCGATCCCAAGGACGCGGCCAAGTTCCCCCTCAACACCGCCGGGCAGATCGAAAGCACCAGTGAATTGACGGCTACCGGTTCGGTGCTGCCCGACATCGCTCGCGAGGTCCCGGTCATCTCCATGGCCAACGGCCGCGTGGTCGACATCAAGGCCCGCCTCGACGACAACGTCAAGAAGGGCCAGTTGCTGCTGCAAGTGCAGAGCCCCGATGTAACCGCGGCCTTCGATACTTACCTCAAGGCCGCCAACGACGAGCAGATGGCGCACAGGGCCTATGACCGCGCCGACGATCTGTACAAGCATGGAGCCATCTCCAAGGCGCAATGGGAGCAGGCAGAGGACGGCGCCAAGGACGCAGCGGCCGACCTCCACGCCGCCGAAGAGCAGTTGAAGACCCTGGGCGTGGACCCCAAGCACCCCAGCAGTGTGCTGCCCGTCTACGCGCCCATTGGCGGCGTGATCGTAGCGCAGAATGTAACTCAGTCCGCTGCCGCCGGCGTCTCGCTCTCCGGCTCGGCCACGGCCTTCACCATCGCTGACCTTTCCACCGTGTGGATCGTCGCCGATGTCTTTGAGAACGACATTCCCAAGCTGCAACTCGGCCAGCAGGCGAAGATCAAAATCAACGCTTACCCCGACCGCCCTCTGAGCGGCCGCATCAGCGACATCGGCCCCATCCTCGATCCCACCATCCGCACCGCCAAAGTGCGCATCGAAGTGGCCAATCCGGGATTCCTCAAGCTGGGCATGTTCGCCACCGTCACCTTCACCGGCAAGAACAAGGAGACGCACGCCGTGGTGCCCGCCGAAGCGGTGCTGCACCTGCACGATCGCGATTGGGTCTTTCTGCCCGCGGGCGCAAATCAGTTCAAGCGCAGCGAAGTCCGCGCCGGCCGCATGATCGACGGCAATCGCCAGGAGATTCTCTCCGGCCTCGCCCCCGGCCAGCAGGTCGCGGCCAACGCACTGCTGCTTGAAACCGCGGGGAACCAGTAATGATCAAGGCTCTCGTAGACTTCGCGCTCAAGAACCGCTGGCTGGTCCTCGGCGGTGTGGTGGTGCTCTCCGCATGGGGCGTCATCAGCTTTCGCAACCTGCCCGTCGAGGCCTATCCCGACGTGGCCAACAACTATGTGCAGATCATCACTCAATGGCCGGGCCGTTCGGCGGAAGAGATCGAGCGCCAGGTTACGGTGCCGGTCGAGATTCAGATGGCCGGCATTCCCCACCTGGTCCATCTGCGTTCCACAACGCTGGCCGGCTTGTCCAGCTTGATGCTGATCTTCGATGACAACTCCACCAGCGACGTCAATCGCGAGCACGTGCTCGAGCGCTTGAGCCAGGTCAATCTGCCCAACAACCTCGTTCCGCAGATGGGCACCGACTGGAGCCCCGTCGGCCAGATCTATTGGTACACCGTCGAGAGCACCAACCCTGCCTACGACGTGATGGAGAAGAAAGGCCTCGAAGATTGGAGCCTGGAGAAAGCCTTCAAGGGTGTCGAGGGCGTCGTCGATGTGTCGAGCTTTGGCGGACCGACCAAGGAGTACCAGATCAAGCTGGACCCCGAGAAGCTGATCTCCTATGGCTTGTCCATTGCCCAGGTCGAGCAGCAGATCTCCAATAACAACACCAACGGCGGGGGCAGCTTCATCGAGCAGGGCGCACAGCAGATCAACGTGCAATCCGCCGGCCTCTACACCAGCGTGCAAGACATCGAGAACACCGTCGTCAAGACCGCCAACGGCGCGGCCATCAAGATCAAAGACATCGGCGAGGTCGCGCAGGGACCGAAGATCCGCCTGGGCCAGATTG
Organism: uncultured Occallatibacter sp.; assembly: GCA_964493705.1. Classification (GTDB taxonomy): domain Bacteria; phylum Acidobacteriota; class Terriglobia; order Terriglobales; family Acidobacteriaceae; genus Telmatobacter. Next base: position 2,043 of record CAZBPD010000015.1, on the reverse strand, counting down.
GCAAGGCCATCCATCGCGAAGACGGCGTGATTGTCGATAATCCCGATACGGTTGAGGGAATCGTGCTGCTGCAAAAGGGCGACGATAGCGACCCCGTGCTCGAGGGCATTCATCGCAAGGTCGACGATCTCAACAAGCACATCCTGCCCAAGGGAGTGAAGATCGTTCCCTTCCTCGATCGCTCCGATCTGGTCAAATTCACCGTCAGTACGGTGGAAGACAATCTGACCGCGGGCATGATTCTGGTCTCCATCATTCTTTTTGCCTTCCTGGGCAATGTGCGCGGCGCAATCATTGTGGCGCTGACCATTCCTTTCGCGCTGATGTTCGCCTCCATCTGCCTCGACCTGAGCCATATTCCCGCCAACCTGCTATCGCTGGGTGCGCTGGACTTCGGCATGTTGGTCGACGGCTCCGTAGTCATGATCGAGAACATGGTGCGCCATCTCGGCAACAAGGAAGACCCGCGCACCCCGCTGCAAAAGATTCGCGACGCCGCGCACGAAGTGCTGCGCCCGGTCTTCTTTGCCCGCGGCATCATCATCACCGCTTACCTGCCCATCTTTACTCTGCAAGCCGTCGAAGGCCGCCTCTTCAAGCCCATGGCCTGGACGGTGAGCTTCGCCCTGCTGGGCGCCTTGCTCTTCGCCATCGTGGTGGCCCCGGTGATGGCCATTCTGGTCTTCCGCAACGGCGCCAAGGAGTGGGAGAATCCCATTCTCATCTGGCTCACGCGCCACTACCGCACCTCGGTGCGCGCCGCCATCCTGCATCGCTATATCACGGTCGGCATCGCCACCGTGCTTTTCGCGATTGCCGTTTATCTCACCATGGGCGGCCCCATCGGCTCGGAGTTCCTGCCTCATCTCGACGAAGGCTCCATCTGGGTGCGCGGCACGCTTCCGCCCAGCGAAGGCCCCACCGCTTCCATCGACTTCACCAACAAGGCGCGCGTGGTCATGGCCAGCTTTCCTGAAGTCACAGAAGTTATCAGCCAGACCGGACGCCCCGACGACGGCACCGACACCGCCGGCTTCTTTAACACCGAATACTTCGTCGATCTCAAGCAGAAGAAGCAGTGGCGTCCCGAGTTCCATCAGGACAAGGAAGCGCTGATCGCCGCCATCGACGCCAAGCTCTCCGCCTTCCCCGGCGTCATCTGGAACTACTCCCAACCCATCAGCGACAACATGGAAGAGGCCGTCAGCGGCGTCAAGGGCGAATTGGCCGTCAAGCTCTACGGCGACGACCTGCGCACTCTGGAGAAGCGCGCCGAGGAGATTCAGGCGCAGATGGCGCAGGTCAAGGGCATCGAAGATCTGGGCATCTTCCGCATCGTTGGCCAGCCCAACCTCAACTTCACTGTGGACCGCTCCGCCGCTGCTCGATGGGGCATCAACGTGGCCGATATTCAGGACGCTCTGCAGACCGCGGCTGGAGCCAACGCTCTTACCCAGGTGCAGCAGGGCGAGGCGCGCTACGATGTGACCCTGCGCTATCAGCAGCCCTGGCGCGATACCCGCGAGGCCATCGAGGATGTACGTCTGCTGGCCCCCTCCGGCGAGCGCGTCTCGCTGGCCCAGCTCACCAAAGTCACGACCGACGACGGCGCCGAGCAGATCAATCGCGAGGGCGGCCAGCGCTACATCGCCATCAAGTATTCGGTGCGCGGACGCGACCTCGGCTCCACAGTCGAAGAGGCCATCGCCAAAGTCGAACACAACGTCAAGCTGCCCGCCGGCTATCATCTCGAATGGGCCGGCGAATACGAGAGCCAGAAGCGCGCCAATGCACGCATGGCCATCGTGGTGCCGGTGACGGTGCTGGCCATCTTCCTCCTGCTCTACACCATGTTCCGCTCCTACAAGTGGGCCATACTGATTCTGCTCTCGGTGCTGATGGCCTCCATCGGCGGCCCATTGGCGCTCTTTCTCACCCACACCAACTTCTCTGTCTCCTCGGCGGTCGGCTTCCTGGCGCTCTTCGGCGTCTCGGTGCAGACCGGCGTCATCATGATCGAGTTCATCAACCAGCTTCGCGCCC
>CAZBPD010000014.1:0-77979 GCA_964493705.1 uncultured Occallatibacter sp. | reverse complement strand
GCCCGCACCATCTTCGCCATCTCCAACGAGGAGTCGCGCTACACCCTCAACGGCGCCCTGCTGGTGCTGAAGGCGGAGTCTCTGGCCATGGTCGCCACCGACGGCCACCGCCTCTCCTTTGTCGAGAAGCCCAATGAGAATCTGGTCGGCATCAGCGGCGAGAAGCGGGTGCTGATTCCCCGCAAGGCGCTGCAAGAGCTGCAACAGCTTCTTTCCGTCTCCGACGCCGACGAGGTCGATTTCGCCGACGATGAGCACAATCTCTTCTTCCGCGTCGGCCATCGCACCTTGAGCTCGCGCAAGCTCTCCGGGCAGTTTCCCAACTTCGAGGCGGTCATGCCGCGCGACAACACCAAGTTCGCCGTGGTTCGCTCCAGCGAGCTTTCAGCAGCCATTCAGCGCGTTGCTCAGTTCGCCGACGAGCGCTCCGGAGCGATTCGCCTGCGCCTGGAGAGCAACGAGCTGAAGATCAGCTCCAGCTCGACGGAATCCGGCGAGAGCGAAGACACCATCGATACGCCCTACGCCAGCGATCCCATCATGGTGGGCTTCAACTCCGGCTATATTCTGGACTTCCTCAAGGCGCTCAGCAATGAAGGTGAAGTGCGGCTGGAGTTCAAAGACTCGCAATCGGCCGGCCAGATGCGCCCCGAGGACCCCGACGCGGAGTACAAATACCGCTACGTGCTCATGCCCATGCGCATCTGATCTGTTCCATCCTCAAAACGCCAACGGCCCGGCAGCGATGCCGGGCCATTTTGGTTCCAAGTACACAAAATCCACTGAACGTTCAAACAAAATGGGCGACCTCCGAAGAGGCCGCCCATTCTCTTTGTTGATGTGGCCGGGTTTAGAACTGAATACGGATGAAGAGCCGCGCGTGACGATGTCCGCCGACCGTAGGTGCGGATGCCGCGAACGTCGACGGCGCCGTGCCCGACGCGCTGTAGTTGCCCCAGTTATCTGAAATGATGCCCGTGATCAAGTTCGTATTCTCGACCACATCGAACGCAGAACTGTTGGCGTCGTATCCAGGTAAGCCATGATTGAACGCGTTGAAGAGTTCCCCGCGGAAGTCGATCACCGCCGACTTGTACAGCTTGAACGAGCGCTGAATGTTTACATCCCACTCCTGAAAGCCCTTGCTGTAGTGGCTGTTACGCCCGATGGGCATAGCGGGGTGGGAACCATAGGGAGCAACGATCCAATGCACCGACGAAGGACTTACGACCTCACATGGCAAAGTGGCCGAGTACCAAAGGCTGGGGCCTGAGCACAATGTTCCCTGAGACACTCCGTAATACCATGAGTCGTCAAAAGCGTAGGTATTCATGGGAGCGTTGGGATTGCCCAATTGGGGCCGATCATTGCTGATGCCGTCGCCATCTCCGTCATAGCCGACTTCAACGTTTTCAGGGGTGCCTGTCTGGAACTGCGTGATGCCGGCAAAAGCCCAGCGGTTGACGATGTTGCCCAGGATCTTCATCGATCCCTCTGTATGCCAAATAGATGGCGTCCAGATGTAGCTCACCACCAGACGCTGGCGGTGATCGTATTCCGACGGGCCGTAATCGGTGGTTCCGCGATGGGTGGGATAACGGCTGAACTGATACGAAGATTCGTTGTTGGTGGTGAAGACCTCTGACCCGGTATCGAACGCGTGACCAAGCGTATAGGAAGCACGAGCCATGAACGCATGGTTGAACTTGTGATCCAGCTCAGCCCACAGGCCGGTGTAGTTGGAGTCATTAGAGTTGTCGCGGGCAATAATGGCTCCGCGGGTGGGAATCACACGAGCCCCAGAAAGCGTGTCGTTGACGTAGGGATTCATGTTCGTGTTGCCGAAAAGATGCTCGCCACGCTCGCCCACATAATTGACCTGGAAGGTGGTAGCCCAGGGCAGCTCCTGTTGAACGCCCATATTCCAATGCATGGTGCGCGGCCGCAACATGTGATCCACGATCGGCTCCGCGGTATTGGTTGGCAGCGGGTTGTGATTCAGATTGGCAAACTGCTCATACCAGGAGGATGTACCGCGGCCGGAACTGGAACTGGTAATGACCGGTGAGGCTGCGTTGGGAGCACTGGCCTGGGTGTTGTCGATGATGTTGGTGAAGAGAACGTCGTAGAAGACGCCGAAACCGACGCGAATGACCGACTTGTGAACGCCGAAAATTTCGGGGCTGTAGGCGATGCCGGCGCGCGGACCCCATCCCTGGCCATCCGCCTGCTCCTTGGTGTTGCAGGTGACAGAGGCGGTGGGGAAGCAGCCGATATTGGTGGGATCGAAGCCTGGATAAGGGGTGCCAGGAGCATTGAACGGGGCGCCATTGTACTCGTAACGGAAGCCATAGTCGAGGCTCAGGTCGGGAATGGGGCGATAGGTGTCCTGGACAAAGTAATTCTGGTAAACCAGTTGCGGCCGTGCAGTCGGGCTGCCAAAATTCTGTGTCACGGTCGAACTGGAGCCGCCGAAATCGTCGATCAGGTTGGCGAGACCAGTATATTTAAAAGTCGCCACAGTCGGGGGAGTGCCCGGCACGGTTATGCTCGATGTCGTGGCATCGTCGGCAAAGCCAACCGTACCCCAGAAGTTGAATGGTACCTGATCGCGGACGCGAATATCGGACAAATCGAAGCCGATCTTCACGAAATGCTTGTTATGCGTCCAACTGACCGAGTCCTGGAGCTGATAGGTATCGTGGAAGCGGCCCTGGGGAAACGCAGTGGGAACGCCGTAGCCGGTGAGATTGGACACCGTTACGCCCGGCTGGCCGAAAAGCGGATTCGATGTGGTGGAGGGGGGAAGGCCGAAGGTAAAGCCAATGCGCCCGTAGGAAAGGCGCAGTTCATTCACCAGCTTGAGGTTGAAGCTGTGCGTCTCCACGATGCCGGCGTTCTGCGCGGTGCCAGTCTGATCGGTGTCGAATCCGGGCAACTGGCCAGGGTTATTGCCAACATCGAACGGGGTAGAAAAGCTGGACCAGATGTAGCGCAGGTTGAGAGTGTCCTTCTCGCTGGGAATGTAATCGCCCTTCAGATCCATCTCCGGAGAATTGGAATCGTTGCCCAGGTTCCGCTGCACGTTTTGCATTAAAACCGTGCCCCGATTCGCGAGGGTAACCGGGTCGAGACCTAGATAGATGTTGGTAGCTGAACCCTGTACGGGAGTGCTGTTGCTCAACCCTCCCCAGGCCGTGATCAAATTGTTCAGGCGGGTGTTGGAGGGAAGAGCCTTCAACGTGGCAAGACCGGCAGGCGAGGGAACTGCCAGTTTCGACAAGAGTGCTGTCGCCCGGTAGTAGTCCCACTGATAAGCGCCGAAGCCGAAGAGCTTGTTCTTGATGATTGGTCCGCCGACGGTGAATCCCGGCAAATTTTCACGATACTTGGGGAGCGCCGCCGCCGGAATACCAGTAGGTACACCAATATAGGAGTAGTGCGTACTCTTGTCGATGGTGTCGAGCGAAGAATTTAGCGAACGCTCGAAGATGGAGCCATGAAGCTGATTGGTGCCGCTCTTGAGGATCAAATTAGAAACAGAACCAGCGCCGTGTCCATACTCGGCGGTATAGGCGTTTTCGATGATGACAACCTCTTTGATGGCCTCGGTGTCTTCCGGCTGGAAGCCCTGGCCGCCGATGCCGGCGTCGTTGTTGTCTTGGCCTTCGATGAGGAAGTTGTTGGAGCGGGGACGGCCACCTCCCACGTTAATGTCAACGCCGTTCGAGAAACCGCCTTGGGTGTTCGTCATCACACCGGGGAGGGTGAGAGCCAATTGATAGGGATTGAGGGTGGAGATCGGCAGGCTGCTGATCTCCATCTCATTAATGGTGCCGGAGACCTGGCCGTTTTCGGTATTAAGGTTAGAATTGTCGGCCGAAACCACGACGCGATCTGAGGTCTTACCCACCTTCAACGTCAGGCTGGCCGAGACGCTGGCCGAAGCCGGAACAATCAGTCCTTCCGACACGGTCGTCTCAAAGCCGTTCGCCGATGCCGAGAGCTTGTAATTACCGGGCAGCACGGACTCAATGCGATAGGTTCCGTTGTCTAACGTCACCGTCGTGCGAGCCGCCCCTGTATCCACGGACGTGATGGTCACCGTAGCGCCCACAATCGCAGCGCCCGATGGGTCAGTTATGGCGCCGATGACTGCTCCATTCGAGGTCTGCGCAACGGCATAAACCGAAGCGAATAGGAACAGCAAGAGCGTAGTCAGAGTTCTGTTCAATCTCGTCACGATGTCCTCCAAGTACATTCCATTAAGGCTGGCTTAGAATCGTCGAGCATCCCGTAAAAGGGGCGCTCATCTACAGGCTGGGTGGCCCGCGGCAAAGGTCCATCACTCAAAACAAAGGAGATGTCGCTCCAAACTAGAGCCTTTCCGTGTTCCCTAGCAATTTGCGTTCCAATGTTAGGAAATTGATAAACTATACAATAAGAAGAGGTTAGAAAAAATATTGCGAAGGATTGTGGTCGACATATCCACATTTCAACACTATAAATATAGAAAACAATATATTGAAACCTGCCTTATGCGCAGATGGAAACGGAACATCTTCATCTGTTGAATCGAAACGAGCCTGACAACGGGTATTAAGTCCGCAGAAATTCCAGAGCACGAATTAGATATTGCTTCAGCTCGCGGCGCGGCACAACGGCGTCGAGAGAACCCTTTTCCAGCAGGAACTCGGCGCGCTGAAAGCCTTCGGGCAGCTTCTGGCGGATGGTCTGCTCGATCACCCGCGGGCCGATGACGCGGAAGTTATTCCCTGCCGCGCAGCATTGCCGCAATCACGCGTGGGTTTCGCCGGCCATCGATAACAGCCACAACCCAGAGCGGTTCCTGGTCCGGGGCATAGGCAATCAAATAGCTTCTCACGACTTTGAAACGAAGCGGACGTGAAGTAGGTCGGGGCGGCGGTGTCCCTGACGCGGCAAGAGCACGAGAGAATCAAAGGCAGCAATGATCTCGCCGAGCACGCGGTTGGCAGCACTAGAATTGAAACGATTGATATATTCGTGGATCTCGTCCAGGTCTTCGATGGCTTCCGGGTGAAGTGCAAAGCCGATCAGGCAATCGACCTTTGCCTTGCCGCGGCACGTTCTTTAAGCAGCCTACAGGCCTCGGCGCCGTCTACAAGTTGAACTCTCCCGCTCGCAATATCGTCGTAGCGGCTATCGAGTATCGGGCGCAGTTCTCCAACCTCATTGAAGTAGCCGGCGATAGCGTCTTCGACCAGGTCGCCGATAGGACGGCCGGTTTCCGTAGACCATTGCTCCACCCTCGCCGCCAGCACGGGTTCAAGAGTCAGTTCCATGGCACAAGGGTATGCAGAACTAGGGTGCCTGTCAATTCCAAGAGCCAATGGCGCCGAATCGAAACTAGCTCAATTGCGCTGCCTCGCTAGCCTTCATAAACTCCAGCGCTCGAATCAGATACTGCTTCAGCTCGCGGCGCGGCACGACGGCGTCGAGAAAACCCTTTTCCAGCAGAAACTCGGCGCGCTGAAAGCCCTCGGGCAGCTTCTGGCGGATGGTCTGCTCGATCACCCGCGGGCCGGCAAAGCCGATCAGAGCCCCTGGCTCGGCGATGTTCAGGTCGCCCAGCATGGCGAAACTAGCGGTAACGCCGCCGGTGGTGGGATCGGTCAGGATGCAGATGTAAGGAACCTTGGCCTCATCCAACTGCGCCAGCGTAGTGGAGATCTTGGCCATCTGCATCAAGCTGACCACGCCTTCCATCATGCGCGCGCCGCCCGAGGCGGCCACCACGATCAGCGGCTTGCGCTCGATACGGGCGCGATCGGCGGCGCGAGCGATGGTCTCGCCCACCACCGCGCCCATCGAGCCTCCGATGAAACCATATTCCATGGCGCTCAGCACCACCTCATGCGGCCCCATGCGGCCCACGGCGTTGAGAATGGCGTCGCTCAGCCCGGTCTCTTCCTGAGCCTTGCGCAGCCGCGCCTTGTAGGGCTTTATGTCGGTAAACTTCAGAGGATCGGTGGAGCGCAGCCCTCCGTCGACAAACTCGTAGCCGGGTTCGAGCAGCAATCCAATGCGTTGCCGAGCGCTCATGCGGAAATGATGCTGGCACTTGGGGCAGACGCCGTGGTTGGCCTCCAGGTCGGCCTTCCAGATCACCTGGCGGCAGCCGGCGCATTTGACCCACAGGCCCTCGGTGCGCACCTGGCGCTCAGCCGCCTCCGCGGAATCCACGCCATTGCCGGCAGGGAAGGACTCGAACTCGCCGTTCTCACGCTTGAACCAGGACATTGGACCTCTCGCAGACAGGGATCAGGGAACAGGGGTCAGGGGTCAAAGATCGAAAATCAGAGATCAAAGACCTGGGGACACCGTACACTCCATATTCTATTCTGCGCCGGGCTGGGGACTGCTGTTCCGTTCACCATTCTCATTCTTAGATGTGTTTGGCCAACCCGGCAGGCCACCCGGGAAACTTACCCTAACCCCTAATCCCTAACCCCTGATCCGCGACCCCCCGTCAATGTCCGCCGTGATAGGGATGTCCGGTGAGGATGGTGAACGCGCGATAGATTTGCTCGGCCAGCACCAGCCGGGCCAGCGAGTGGGCCAGGGTCATCGGTCCCAGAGAGAGCAGCAGATACGCCCGTTGCCGTGCGGCCTCCGACCAGCCATTCGCGGGACCAATGGCCAGCACGATATGCTGTGCGCCCTCGTCGCGCCGCGCCCCCAACCAGGCGGCAAAAACCTCAGAACTCATCTGCCGGCCGCGGCTGTCGAGCAGCACGGCCAGAGCCGGCGTTCGCCCCTGCTGGCGGCTGAGCCACTCCAGCAGCGCCTCTTCGCTCTTAAAGACCTCGCTCTGGCAGCGAGCAAAGGCAGAGCAGCGCTCCAGGTAAAACTGAATCAGCGCGTCGATGGAATCCTTGGCAGCGGACTTGCCTCCTGGCCTTACGCCTGACCGCGCGCCGGCCTTGGTGGCAGATCCCGACCCGGTTCGCGCGCCAATGTGGGCAATCGTGAGCTGCATGAAGAGGAGAATATCCCATTGTCCTCTCGATATACCCTCGCAAGTGCGGAAAACTGGATACATTCCCCCCTTAATATATGACAAATAGAATAAAAACTATTCATTATATCATAACTCAGAAAACTAAAACACCTTAACCGTCAATTAAATTACTGAAAATACAAGCCATTTGCACAAAAAATTAAAAATTGACAATCTGGCACACAAAATGCATATCGATAAAGATCAGCCGTCTTTCCTCTTTCTGGAATGGTCTTCCCAGCCAGCTATTTCCAGGGAGGCTTCACGACGACATCTCTTCCCGTACGATTTCAGACATTTTGGTCTTCAACCGCGTTTCGGCCCCAAGCCAAAGCGCAACAGCCTCATTCGCGGGATGTTTCTCTCCTAGTCAAGGTATGGGAAGCGTGCCGGAAGCGCGAATTGAAAAAATTCACTCGAGGATGGAAACCATATGAAATGTTGGATCGAACAACTAAAGCGCCTCGCTTCCCCAGCATGGCTGCTCCTCTCAGTTCTCGTGGTGTTTGCGTCGACGCTGTTGGCGCAAGAGACCACCGGCGGTCTCCAAGGGACCATTAAGGATCCTTCCGGCGCGGTGGTGTCTGGAGCGCACGTCACCGCCACCGCTCCCACACTGGTGGGATCAAAGGAAACCTCGACCGACAAAAGCGGTTACTACCACTTTGCCAACTTGCCTCCGGGTACCTACACGCTCTCAGTATCAGCACCTGGCTTCGATTCCCTTAAACGGGGCGGCTTGATTATCGAGGTCGGCCATCTTCCAACGGTGAATTTGGATCTCAAGGTGGGTCAAGTCAAGACCGTGGTCGAGGTCAGTACGGATGCTCCACTGATCGATACGACCACCAACACCACCCTGACCAACATATCTGAGGAAGAAGTTCAAAACATACCTCACGGCACCTCCTTTCAATCTGCGATTCAATTCGCGCCATCGGCCCGCAACGAGCCTCTTGAAGGCATGTCGCAGTTCAGCATCGGCAATGGCAACGGCGCCACCTCTCCGGGCAGTGGAAGCAGCGGCAACGCAGCAGGCTTCTCAATTGCCGGCGGGTCGGACTCGGAAAACTCCTATCTCGTGGAAGGCCAGGAGACAGCCAACCTGATCGGAGGTTACTCCCACACCAATGTTCCCTTCGACTTCATCGATGAGGTGGTGATGGACACCAGCGGCGTCCAGGCAGAGCATGGCGGCGCACTGGGCGGAGTGGTCAACGTCATTATGCACAAAGGAACCAGCAGTTATCACGGCAGCGTATGGGCTTTGTTCAACGACGACGGGTTGAACGGATCTCCACGGGCAAATCCCCGCTACGATCCGCTCGGACAATTCAACCCGACCACCGATGTGGCCTGGCAGCAATACCAGCAAAAAAGGTTACATACCAGCGACGTATTCCCCGGGTTTAGAGTCGGCGGACCGGTGTTCAAGAACAAGCTCTACGCAGAAGTAGCATTCTCGCCGGAGTGGTCGGACCAAGAGGCCGCCGTAAGTTACAACTACGCATCCTTCCCCTTTCCGAGTACCTACCCAAACGAAACCAAACCACTTTCATTTGGGCAGAATACGCAAACCTATTACGACTACCTGCGCCTTGACGCAGCGCTTGGGTCCAAGATGAAGGTCTTCGCCTCGGCGCTGGATCAGGGTCAGCGGCAGGCAGGCGAAAGTCTGCCCAATGCGGACGATGTCAACGGACTCTACAATTTAAGCTCGGGATTGAATCCAATCGGCTTCGAGCACACCCTTGGATACGCCGCGCCCAACTCCACGTATAACTTTGGCCTCGATTACACGCTGGGGTCATCGATGGTGCTCACCAGCCGCTTCGGATACTTCTTTGAGAACTATCACGATTTCGGCTATCCCACCACGGGGAACATCGACATCTTCTTCTCCGCTGGAGTACACCTAGTGGGGAAAACCGCAGTACCAGATAATGACACGACCGGCGCCCCGCTGCCTGCCGATCTGCAAGAGGCGAATGGCTTTTATAACCAACCCAACAGCCAGACCTACACGCTCTACGATGCCGACAAGCGCGTTCAATTCGATCAGGATGTGGCCTATCACAAGAGCGGCTGGTTCGGCACTCACGAATTTAAAGCTGGTTATCAGCTAAACCGCTCCAGCAACAACATCTACCAGCGATGGCCGGCGCCGACTCTGCAGGTCTTCCCGCAAAATTTCGTCCCCGCTGCCAACCCCAACAATGACCAATACAATGCCTATGTTCCGGCAGGCAGCACCGGAGCCGCAAACTGCGCTGCCGTAACCGCTGCTATCGCCGCACAGAACGGCGATGAGGGGGCTTGCACCGGACAGTATGGGTATGTGATCGTCTGGGACTACGGCACCAAAGGTCAAGCCACCAGCTACGATCATGCTTTCTTTGGACAGGATGCCTGGACCCTGGGCAAGGGAGTCACCGTCAGCTTCGGCCTCCGCGTGGAAAAGGAGAACGTCCCCAGCGAAAACAATGCCGCGGGCATACCAAGCAATCCCATCACCTTCGGCTGGGGCGACAAGATCGCACCTCGTGCAGGGTTCGCCTGGGATCCGTTACAGAAAGGCAAGGCGAAGATATTTGGCAGCTACGGTTCCTTCACCGACATGATGAAGCTGAATGTCGCGATTGGTTCATTTGGGGGCCAATACTGGCAGAACTGCGCCTACGCCCTCAATGAAGACCTTTCGGCTATCGATGTTATGTTCGACAGCAGCGCCCGCTTCTGCTATGCGAATGGAGCCAATTTCGGTGGCACCACGCCCGCCGGCTTGACTTTCTTGGAGAGTCTGAACAATCGCGGTACTGAGGGTGTTGTGCCCGGGCTCAAGCCGTACCGCCAACACGAAACGACTTTTGGCGCTGACTATGAGATCAACCCGACGCTGGCCCTCGAGGCCCGCTGGACCCGGCGCCGGCTCGATCATGTCATCGAAGATGCGGCGTTGTTCGACTCATCAGGCAACGAAATCTTCACCATCGTCAACCCCGGTGAAGGACCAAACGCTTACAACGCCACCTGCCAGACAGCGGGCGTCGACTCCAACACGGGCGACAGTTATGCCGCATGTCCACCGAACGTTCTGCCAGAACGCAGCTACGACGGCCTTGAACTGCGGCTGACCAAAAACCCCAGCAAACACTGGTCCGGGATGTTCTCCTACACGTACAGCAACTTTCGCGGAAACTACTGCGGGCTGACCAGTTGCAACGAAGCCGATGGCGGCGGCGGACGCAATGCGCCCAACAACAGCCGCGCCTTTGACGAGACCTACTTCCAGTACAACGCCTATGGCAAAGCCTTCAACGGGAAGCTCGCAACCGACCGCCCCAATGCCCTCAAGGGCTATGGTTCCTACGACCTCAATGAAGGCCACAAAGCCACCACAACCTTTGGCGTCTTCCAAGACGCATACAGCGGCACGCCACAGAGCAGCTTTGTCGATCTGGGTTACAGCGTCGCCGGCGGCGGGAATTTCGGTCAATTTGCCGTGTATCCCGAAGGCTTAGGAAAGTGGGTGGATATCACCCAGAATCCGACGACAGGGGTGATCACTGTCGGTAACACTCGGACATTCCGCACCCCCTGGTTTACCCAAACCGACTTCAACTTTAAGCAGACCTATAAGGTCAAAGAGTCCAAGTCGATCGCCTTCGACTTGACCATGAGCAACGCACTCAACCAGCATGCCGTGGTTGCCTATTACGGATCAGTGGATACTGCGTACGCACCGCAGTTTATCGCGCCGGGCGGCATACCCTTCTATTACGGTGGAGAAGCGTATTCACTCTACGAGCATCCCTATGATTGGAAGGGGCTCCTGAACACGGATGGCATAACCATTAACAGTCAGTACGGTAAGCCGTATGAGTTCCAGGTAGCCCGCAACATCCGTCTGCAACTGCACTTTAACTTCTGACGTTGATTCGGCAACCCTTCCAGAGTGGGGCCTCAATCGATCGGGACCCCACTCTTTTTATTTCGCATTCGATTCCGCGTTTCCATCCATACTCTTAGTGCGCTCGTGGCCGCAGCTCTATTTCCATAAAACCTTGAGGCCTGATGTACACCATCCAAGCATCGGACGCCCGATCGCGAATACCCGAGTGAACGGGCTCCCGCGCTCCTTGTGCGGCGCTATGATTTAATTAGCAAAAAGCGGCGAACCGGTTCGCCACTTCGTCCCAAAAACGATTTTTTAATCAAGTGATTAATTTTTCCACCCTGAAAGACATCTTCGGGTTTACCTGTTCGCTTTTTGGAGCTCCGAACACTCTTCTCCGGCCCCCGGAAACCCCTCCAACTGGAAACGGTGGCAGAAAATGAAGGTCCAACGCCAACCCAACCTGAAGCCATCCTTGATGCAAAGCAATTACACGTCGCCACGCCGTATTCTCAAGCATTCTTGAAATGGAAACCCGGGCATAGAAAAAATCCATTTATGGAATCAGCGTGAATTTTTATTCCATTATCCATATATTCAATTTGTGGCCTGTTTACTCAATCGAGTAAAAACCCTTTATTCAGGGACTTTTTTCCTAAGAAAGAGGTCCAAGCCGGTTTGGCCATCCGATTGCATGTACCAAGTGAACCAGCCCTACCGACTGTTCTTGGAAGAGTCCCTGCCTTCGCGCGACTTTCAGGAAGGAACCGTACGGCGACTCTTCGCACACGTTTTACAATTTGACCCTCAACTGCGGATCGGACCCCCGGCCGAGACGCCGAAGCCGTATTTTTGGCATGTTTCATACTGAGTCGGGCAGAGCAGAGCACCGACGGCACGAACTGGCAAATTTACTCGAGGATGGAAAACCTATGAAGTCTTGGACCGAACATCTGAAGCGTCTCGCCTCCCCACTTTGGCTGACACTCTCAATCCTTGTTTTGTTTGCAGCGACGATGCTGGCTCAGGAGACTACCGGCGGTCTCCAGGGAACCATCAAGGATCCCTCCGGCGCAGTTGTCGTTGGAGCCAAGATCGCCGTGACCGCTCCCACTCTGGTGGGATCGAAGGAAACGACGACTGATTCAACGGGCTACTATCGTTTTGCCAACCTTCCCCCTGGCACCTATACCGTCATTGTCAAAGCGCCGGGCTTTGAGACAGACAAGCGCGAAAAGGTAATCCTTGAAGTTGGCCACTTGCCGACGCTTAATCTGACTCTTAATGTGGGCGCCATCAATACGGTGGTCGAAGTCAGCACGGATAGTGCTCTTATTGACACCACTTCAACAACAACTCTGACCAACATTCCGGAAGCAGAGTTGCAGAATGTCCCGCACGGGACATCGTTCCAGTCGGTGATTCAATTTGCACCGATGGCGCGTAATGAACCTTTGATGGGTAATACCAGCACCAGCAACGGCACTGGTGGCGCCTCCCCAGGCAACGGTAGCAATGGTGGGTCCTTTGGCTTTTCCGTGGGCGGCGGCGCAGATTCCGAGAACGCCTATCTGGTGGAAGGCCAGGAGACGGCCAACATCATCGGCGGCTACTCGCACACTAACGTGCCCATGGACTTCATCCAGGAAGTTGAGATGAAGTCTTCGGGCGTCGAGGCCGAGTATGGCGGCGCAATGGGCGGCGTCATCAACGTCATCATGCAGAAGGGATCCGCCAGCTGGCACGGTTCGGTCTTCTCCCAGTTTGAAAACCAGAATATGGATGGATCGCCCAATGCTTATTCTCGCTACGATCCAGCGGGCGTGACCTTGCCCGTTGCAGCCAACGGCGTGGCGATGGACCCAAATTACCAGCTTTATCAACCCATCAAAGACAAGACCGCGAACGTCTACCCGGGATTTACATTGGGCGGCCCGCTCGCCGGAATACTGCCCAAGGTTCTTTCCGATCACATGCCTGCGAACCTGAAGAGCAACGTGAATGTATTTCTGGGCTTTAATCCGCAGTTTCTAACCGATGAGCGCATTGTCAATTTCGGCGCTGGAACGGGTAAGCTACCCTTCAGCCAGAACCAGCAGACCTACTACACCACCGCCCGCATCGATGCCGCGCTTAGCAGCAAGATTCGCGTTTTTGGATCATGGCTCTTCCAGGGACAAAAAGAGTGGGGCGAAACCTTCCCGTATGCCGACTCTACCACTGGCTTGGTGAACCCCGACGCTGGTAATGCTCCCGATCTCTACGCCCACTCCTACGGGTACGGTGCACCTAATGTCACCATCAACACCGGTGCCGACATCACGCTCACCAAGAGTTTGGTGTCGACTACCCGCTTCGGATACTTCTTCGAGAACTACCACGACAACGGCTATCCCAGCCCTTCAGACGTTTACCTATTTGAGAACGCTGGCACAGGGCAATCGCCGCTCTGCCCGTCCTTTGACTCGCCAAACAACTGCCCTACCTGGCCGTCCATTCTGAATCAAGGTAACCAATATCAATCGGCTCCCTTGGCTGCGTTGACACATCGCAACGCGAACAAGCATGTCCAGCTCGATGAGGATGTCGCTTGGTTCAAATCCGGAAAGCGGGTAGGCACGCACAACGTCAAATTTGGCTACCAGCTCAACCGCGAATCCAACGACATCTTCCAGGGCAACAATGCACCTGAAGTTCAGGTCTTCCCCGGAAGCACCGAGACCTATTCCATCCAAACTTCGGGTTTATCGAATTGTGCCGCCGAAGTGAAAACCTACGGGAGTAGCTATGGTGTTTACAACACAACAACAGGTGCTCTGACGGGCTGCACCGGCACTTACGGGTACGCGACCGTCTACGATATCGGTACGGGCGGAAAGGCCATCAGCTACAACAATGCCTTTTTTGGTCAGGATGCCTGGACGGTTGGAAAAGGTGTGACCGTCAATGTCGGTCTTCGCGTTGAAAAGGAATATCTGCCGGCGGATTCTGTACTTGGAGGCGGACCTGCGCGGCCTATTAACTTCGGGTGGGGTGACAAGATCGAGCCCCGTTTCGGCGCAGCCTGGGATGTCTTCCAGAACGGAAAGATGAAAGTCTTCGGCGAGTATGGCGTCTTCAACGACATCATGAAGCTGAATCTTGCCATCAGCTCATTCGGCGGGCAATACTGGCAGAATTGCACCTACCTGTTGAACTCACCGAACTATACCAATATCAACCCAGCATTCGACGGCAGCGGAAGGTATTGCAGCGGTAATTCAACCAACCCGGCAAACTTTACCAGTGGCGCACCCTCCACCACCGACTTTCCTTTCATCGAGAACGCGAACTACCGCTCCAATGAAGGCGCGGTGCCTAATATCAAACCCTACCGCCAGCATGAAACTGTTTTTGGTGTGGATTATCAGCTCAAGACAAACCTGGCGCTCGAAGCCCGCTGGGATCGCCGCCGCCTGGACCACGCAATTGAGGACGCGGCCATCTACGTTCCCGCAAACGGTGGCGAAACCTTTGAGATCGTGAACCCCGGCGAGGGAGCGAACGCGACTTGGAACTCGTATTACCAGTTCCTTACCGGAACCCCTGGTGATTGCACCACCTGTGCTCCCAACCCGAAGGCAGCAAGAAGTTATGATGGTCTGGAGCTGAGTTTGAAAAAGAATCTCAGCCAAGGCTGGTTCGGTAGCTTCTCCTATACGTACAGCAACCTGAGAGGAAACTACTCTGGTCTTACGGATAGCGATCTTGCCGATGGCGGAGGTGGCCGCAATTCGCCCAACAATAGCCGTGCATTTGACGAGCCGTACTTCTATTTCACCTCGCACGGCACCTCTGCCAATGGCCCCTTGGCGACCGATCGCCCGAATACGCTCAAGGGCTCCGCATATTACGACTTGCCCTGGAGCAAGCTCCACCTGGGACGCAGGAACACAACCGATTTTGGTATCTTCCAGGTTGCCTATCAGGGATCGCCCCTGAGCAGCTACATCGATGTGGGTGAGACCTATGGCCCAGGCCAAGGCGGCGCTTATTTCGATTACCCGGAAGGCCGTGGAAAGTGGACTGATGTATCACAGAACACAGCCACGGGAGTCATCACGGTTGGCAACTCGTATTCTCGCCGCACACCGTGGTATACCCAGACCGACTTCAATCTGAAACACACGCTCAACATCAAGGAGTCTCAGAAGCTTTCCTTTGATGCGACCCTCACCAATTTACTTAACCAAAGAGCAGTCACAGCCGTTGGTTCGGAGATTGACTCGAACAATTACGGTGGCTTCATCGCTCCTGGCGGCTTGAGCCTGGGAACGGTGGCGGACGAGTCGACTGCCTACTCCGCCTTTGAACATGCCTATGACTGGAAGACTCTGATGACTACGAATGGGATCACGGTTGACAGTCAGTATGGAAAACCGCTGTTCTATCAGATCTCCCGCAAAATTCGCATTGCGGTGCATTACACATTCTAAGCAACAACCACTCCAACCGGCGGGGGAATCCGAGCGATCGGGTTCCCCCGTTGTTTTTGCTTCGGATCTCAAAAGGACTGTATCCGCGGAAGAATATTACCGGCCTGAAACCCACTGCCCCGCCCTGCGCAATCCCTGCAAAGCCAACCGAAACCGCACAAACCGCTCGAAAGCACTAGGAGAAACGTCCTCCTTCAACAACTTCCGTGCTGCCGGCCTACAGGTTACGGGTCTTGCGCCGATAGAATGGGCGTGGGAGAAAACATGGACCAACCCGCCTCTGAACGCGTGCTCCGCCCGGCCCGTCACTTGCGGCTGCACTCTGTTGTTGCGCTCTCGCTGATTGCGCTGGCCATCGCCGCATCGCAAGCGTCCGTTCCGCGTCCGGTAGCTCTGGCCCTGGCGACTTCCGCTCTGCTGCTCTTGGCTCTTACGGCGGCCTTCATCTTCGCCCCGGCTGCTCGCCGGCTGGCGGGCGCGCTGGGGGAACTCGAATCCCATCAGAACGACCTTGAGACGCTTTTCGCCGCCAATCCCACGGCCCTCTTCCTCATCGACAAAGAGAGCCTGGAGATCGAGCGCTGCAATCGTCCCGCCGAGATTCTCTTTGGCTGCACAGCCAACGAGATCGAGCACCAGCGCATCGGCGCCTTCGTCGATGTGGTCCAGGAGAACAACCGGCAATTCCTCGAATCCCTGAGCGCCGGATTGGAAGCCGCGCTGGAGTGCGAGGTGGCGCTACTCGACGCCAAACACACACTGGTCGAGGCCCAGGTCTCCGCCCGCCGCATGGTCTTCGACGGCCGGCCCTCCTATCTGGTGGCGATGACCAACATCACCGAGATGAAAAAGGCCCAGGAGGCGCTGCACTACCACGCCACCTTCGACGAGATGACCAGCCTGGTCAACCGCCGCACCGGTCTGCTGTTGCTGGAAAAAGAGATGGCCCGCTCGCAACGCGACACCATGCCGCTGGCCGTCTGCTTTGTCGACCTGGATGGGCTCAAAGAGGTCAACGACGTCCATGGCCACGAGGAAGGCGACTGGCTGATCGTCAAGGCCGCCGAGATTCTGGCCGAATCGATCAGGTTGGGCGACGAAGCCATCCGCCTGGGTGGCGACGAGTTCCTGCTGGTGCTGCACAACTGCTCGGAAGACGGCTCCCGCATCCTCCTGCAACGCATCGAAGAAAGCATGGCCCAGATCACCGCCGAAGCCCACAAGCCCTTCCCGCTCACCGCCAGCATGGGTTTGGCCATCTACGATCCGGCGCGCCACATGCAGGTGCACCAACTCATTGCCGAAGCCGACCGTCGCATGTACCTGAAAAAGCAATTGAAAAAAGCAAGTATGACGGGCTTCGCTTGAGAGACCGAACCCTCCCGGCGATTTTTCGCTCGACCTCACTATGATGGGAAGAGCGATGCCGCCCAGCGAAGAGACAACCCGCACCTTCCCCACCCTGCATGGATTCTTTGCGCCGGGCGGGGTGCTGGCTGGTTCGGCGCTGCCCTACGAGTACCGTCCAGGGCAACTGGAAATGGCCCAGGCGGTGGAGCGCGCGCTGACCGAGCGCCGTCATCTGATTGTCGAAGCGGGCACGGGTACGGGCAAAACGCTGGCCTACCTGCTGCCTGCCCTGCGCACCGGCCGCCGGGTGATCGTCTCGACGGGCACCAAAGCCCTGCAAGACCAGCTCTTCTTCCGCGACATTCCCTTTCTGGAGACGCTGCTTGGCCCCTTGCGCGTTTGCTACATGAAGGGCCGCGCCAATTACCTTTGCCGTCACAAGCTGGTCGCTCTGCGCAGCCAGCCCATCCTCAGCGGCCTGGAGGAGATCGACCAGTACCAGCAGATCGCGGAGTGGGAGAAGGAAACCGAGACCGGCGACCGCTCTGAAATCAGCGGTCTGCCCGAGGCCAGCGCGCTGTGGTCCAAACTGGACGCCCGGACCGAGGCCTGCCTGGGGTCAACTTGCCCGGATTACTGGCGCTGCTTTATCACCGAGATGCGCCGCAAGGCGCTCGAATCCGACATCATCATCGTCAACCACCATCTGTTTTTCGCCGATCTCTCGGTGCGCCGCGAGGCGGCCGGAGCGCCCGACGCCGGCATTCTGCCCGAGGCAGGCGCGGTGATCTTTGACGAAGCACACGAGTTGGAAGAAGTTGCCTCAAGCTACTTCGGCCTCAGCGTCAGCAACATCCGCTTCGAGGAACTGGCGCGCGATACCGATGTGCTGCTCAAGGGCAAGGAGGGCTCGGGCAATCTGCCGGCTCTCACCCAGCAACTGCGCGAGCGGGCCCGGCTCTTTTTTTCCGAATTGCCCATGGCCGGCGACGGCCGCCAGCCCTTCGCCGCCCGCGAGGAGTTTCTGGAGACCTCCGGCGATCTTTACCTCTCCGTGCGCGCCTGCCTGCGCCGCATCGAGGACGAGATGGCGGAGATGAAGGGCGTGGACGAGGCTCCCGGCTTGCGCAAGCGCGTCGGCAGGCTGCGCTCGGAGCTGGAATTTCTGCTCGAATCCACGGCCAGCAACATGGTCTATTGGATGGAGCGGCGCATCTCCGGCAGCGGCGCGGGCGGACGCGGCAGTATACGCGCCCAGGCGCGCACCACTTTTTTGCAGGCCACGCCCATCGATGTTTCGGAGTTGCTGGCAGAACAGGTCTTCGAGACCATCCCCACGGTGATTTTGGCCTCGGCCACGCTGACCGTGCAGGGCGGGTTTCAGCACATCCGCAAACGTCTGGGGCTGGAAGACGCCCGCGAGCTGATTGTGCCCTCGCACTTCGACTACGCCAAGCAGGCGCTGCTCTACCTGCCGCCGTCGATGCCCGATCCCCGCGAGCCGGATTTTCCCGCCGCCGCTGCCGAGACCATCCGGCGCGTCCTGACCCTCACCCGCGGCCGCGCCTTCTGCCTCTTTACCAGCTACGCCCAGATGCGTGATTTATACGAACGTTTAATGCCGGTATTGGATTTTCCTATCCTGCTGCACGGTACGGCGCCGCGTAAGGTGCTGCTGGAGCAGTTCCGCGAGACTCCCAACGCCGTGCTCTTCGGCACCTCGAGCTTCTGGCAGGGGGTGGACGTGCAGGGCGAGGCGCTGAGTTGCGTCATCATCGATCGGCTGCCCTTTGCGGTGCCCAGCGATCCGGTAGTGCAAGCGCGCATGAAGGCCATCGAAGAGGCCGGCGGTAAGCCATTTTTCGATTACCAGGTTCCTTCTGCCGTGCTGACGTTGAAGCAGGGCTTCGGCCGGCTGATCCGCTCGCTGGAAGATCGCGGTGTGCTGGTTTTGCTCGATCCCCGCATCAAGCGCCAGAGGTACGGACAGACCTTCCTCGACAGCTTGCCGCCTTACCGCGTCACCCAGACCCTAACGGATGTGGAGGGATTTTTTGGCACCGGGAACTGAGAATCCCGACCTGAAATGCGGTGGTGCCAAGAAATCGAAACGTGTACCCTCAATTTGACCCGCAAAGTAGAATGGTCCCATGGGCAAAGTGCTGCAACTATTCCCGGATCTCGAACTAGATTCTCAAGCGGGACCGCTGGATACTCCGCGCAATCTCTGTGAGATTGTGGTCGGGGACGCTAGCCGTGTCCTGGTGGGCTTTCCTGATGGACTATTTCAGACAGTGGTGACTTCTCCGCCGTATTGGGGATTGCGTGACTATGGAGTTGAGGGACAGATTGGGGCAGAGATGGATGTCAATGCATATATCTCAAACCTAGTTTCGCTCTTTCGGCAGGTGCGCCGGACTCTCGCTCCTGACGGAACCTTGTGGCTCAATATTGGAGACAGCTATACAAGCGGTGGTAGAACCTGGCGGGATGAAGACGCCAAGAACAAAGGTCGCGGAATGTCCTATCGGGCCCCAACGCCGGATGGTCTCAAACCAAAGGATTTGATCGGCGTACCTTGGCGGCTCGCTTTTGCATTGCAAGCAGATGGATGGTATCTACGCTCTGACATGATCTGGAATAAACCAAATTGCCAGCCAGAATCGGTGAAGGATCGCCCAACTCGATCCCATGAATATGTTTTTCTCTTTTCAAGATCTGAAAAGTACTATTACGATCACGAATCGATACAGGAGCGGGCTCAGGATAAGGCACAAAAGCGAAAGAACAGGCGCAGTGTTTGGAATATCAACACCGAACCGTATGGAGGAGCGCACTTCGCAGTTTATCCAAAATCGCTTGTCCGACTGTGCGTCGCAGCTGGGTCCAGAGAAGGAGACCGCGTATTGGATCCGTTTTTTGGATCGGGGACCACAGGGGTTGTCTGCAATGAACTAGGCCGATCCTGCACAGGAATAGAGATCAGCGAAGAGTACGCGAGCCTAGCACGGAATCGCTTGCTCAAAGGGCGTTGATTCGAAGCGCCAAGTTGCGTGAACCGTGCATAAGTCCTTCCTGATCTTCTTGATTTGCAATTTTCGTTCGGTTCCACCGTCAAAGTAGAGGGCGAATTTCAACTTTCCCCCTTCATCGAAGACATTGCCATAGCCCGGTTGTGGAGTTTGGCGGCTCTTCGATTGCACTACCAATTGGGCATTTACGCCCTCGCTGAGTAGCGATTTAGGGATTTCAACGAGTTCGTAAGAGTACGATACGGGGCCTGGCAATAGACAACGAAATTGAAATATTCGCTCGTAGCTGCGCATATGCTCCAAAAAACTATCCGGAAGAAGTGGCAGCTCCCAAGCACCTTTGCCAAGTTCCATGAATTTGCTGATATGGAGCAAATCGTCCTTAATTCTCGCATCCGCTTGTGTTTTAAGGCTTACGGGTATCCCGCGGATCGTGAGATCATGCCCGCGATTTGTCTTGCTTTCAGCGAGTTTTGCCTGAATTCCCGCGCGGTTCAAGGATCGCTCCAAGGCGAATTCAAACCTGTCTTTGCTCAAAGCTTGCCGACTAAATGCATGGTGGATACGAAGTGCATCTCCAAGTGTGTTAAGGACTTCTGTGCTAATAAGGTCAGATTTTTCATTACGATGGAACTTAGGCGGAAGCTGAAACTGCCGCACTACCGCCGATACCCATTCGACCTGAGAAAGGGTCAACGAAACGAGAGATTGCTGCAGCGAATTGAGGATGTACTTGCCATTTGTCATCGCCGCCAATTGTAAAGTTCGGAGATCGAGATATTAAGGCAAAATCGATGCATGAACCTCACAAGGCACTCGTTGTCTTGGTCAAAAATGGAACGAGGGCGCAGTTTCAGGTCCTTGTTTTCCACACTGCTGTTAGAATGGATTGTGCCGCATTGTGCGGCAACGCCTCATTTCTCTGTTGCCAACCCCAGGCCCCGCGCGGCCGAACCAAAAGCATTCCCAGAAATGGTTTAGGGAAGTCTGGAAGCCGAGCCGGAGCGACCACCAGGGAGCGCCGACGCCGGCTCAACCTTGCGCTTCAACCATCTCTCTGAAGATGCTGGAAAAGAAGGAATTTCTCCTGTGACCCAGACGATACGCAATATCGCCATCATTGCCCACGTTGACCACGGCAAGACCACTCTGGTCGACGCTATGCTGCGCCAATCGGGAACCTTTCGCGCCAACGAGCAGGTCGCCGACCGGGTGATGGACTCCAACGAACTGGAGCGCGAGCGCGGTATCACCATTCTGGCCAAGAATACCGCCGTGGACTTCGCCGGCACCAAGATCAACATTGTCGATACTCCAGGCCACGCCGACTTCGGCGGCGAGGTCGAGCGCGCCCTCAAGATGGTCGATGGTGTCATGCTGCTGGTGGACGCCGCCGAGGGCCCTCTGCCCCAGACCCGCTACGTGCTGGCCAAGGCGCTCGAGGCCAAGCTCAAGCCCATCGTGGTGATCAACAAGATCGACCGCCCCGACGCTCGCGCCCAGGAAGTTCTCGACGAGATCTACGACCTCTTCATCGATCTCGACGCCGACGAGACCCAGTTGGATTTCCCCGTTCTCTATTGCGTGGCCAAGCTGGGCACGGCGACGCTGGACATGGCAACGCCCGGCGTCGATCTGCTGCCGCTCTTTGAGACCATCGTCAATACCATCCCCGCGGCCACCGGCGACGCCGACGCAGCGATGCAGATTCTGGTCACCAACCTGGACTACTCGGAGTACTTCGGCCGCATTGCCGTCTGCCGCGTCTTTCAGGGCACCCTGCACGCCGGCGACGATGTCCTGATCAGCAAGCGCGACGGCTCGCTGCAAAAGACGCGCATCACCAAACTCTTTACCTTCAACGGGCTGAAGAGGACCGAGACCTCCGAAACCACCATGGGCGACATCATCGCCGTGGCCGGGGTCGAGGGCATCACCATCGGCGAAACCATTACATCGGTTGAAAACCCGTCGCCGCTGCCGTTGATCGTCATCGACGAGCCGACCATCGCCATTCAGTTCAGCGTCAACAACTCGCCCTTTGCCGGCCGCGAGGGCCAGTACGTCACCAGCCGCAATCTGCGCGAGCGCCTGGAAAAGGAACTGCTGACCAACGTCTCGATTCGCGTGGAAGACACCGGTTCGCCGGATACCTTCAAGGTGCTGGGCCGCGGCGAATTGCAGCTCGCTATCCTCATTGAGATGATGCGCCGCGAGGGCTTCGAGCTGATGGCTGGCCGTCCCGAGATTGTCACCAAGATGGTGGACGGCGTACGCATGGAGCCGGTCGAGCATCTCACCATCGACGTTCCCGAAGCGTATACCGGGGTGGTGATCGAGAAGCTCGGGCCGCGCAAGGGCGAGATGACCAAGATGCACAATCATGGCTCGGGCCGCGTGCGCATGGAGTTCCGCGTGCCCAGCCGCGGCATCATCGGCTTGCGCAGCGAAATGCTCACCGAGACCCGCGGCACCATCGTGATGAACGCGCTCTTTGACGGCTACATCCCGTATCAAGGAGAGATTCCGCAGCGCCCCACCGGCGCTCTGATCAGCGACCGCCAGGGACCCACCACGACCTATGCCCTGAACGGCTTGCAGGAACGCGGCATCCTCTTTCTCGGACCCGGCGTCGAGGTCTACGAGGGCATGATCGTCGGCGAGCACTCCCGCGACAACGATCTTGACGTGAACGTGGTGCGCGAGAAGAAGATGACCAACATGCGCGCCTCCAGCGCCGATGAGGCCATCCGCCTGGTTCCCTTCAAGGCGCTCAATCTGGAGCAGGCGATCGAGTTCGTCGCCGAAGACGAGGTGGTCGAAGTGACCCCCAAGTCGCTGCGGTTGCGCAAGCGGATTCTTCAGGCCAACCGCCGCCCCAAGCGTTGGGAAAAGGGCGCCTGAGACTAACTCTCGGGGTTCATTCAAGTCAGTTCGACAATCGGCCGGTTTCGCTCTCTTCCCAAAGAGGTTGGCGGAGCCGGCCGTGTCCGTCTTAAACCACACTGCCGCAGAGGCCCGGCTACTTATCTCTCAAGCTGCTACAAAACCAATTCACTCATAGAGATACTTCAACTTAATGTTTACAGTGGCGAAAAACTTCACCTCACGCGTTTCGCAGATAACGATTACTGCTTTAAACTGGGAGCACCCTGGGAAAGGCGGTTTCATGCACGATACGACAGCGCCCCCGGCTGCCGATGGCTCGAAGCAAAAGCTTTTAGCGAGCGCGGAGCGGCTCTTTGCCGATCGTGGCTTCAACGGCGTTTCGGTGCGCGACATAGCCAGCGTAGCCGGTGTCAACTCAGCGCTTGTCGCCTATTACTTCGGCAACAAGCGCGGGCTGCTCTCTGCGGTCTACCTGCGCCACTGCAAACCGTTGAATCAGGAACGCTTGCGCCTGCTGCGCGAATTCAGCCGCGGGGAAGGCGGCGCCTCGCTCGAGCAAGTGCTGGAGGCCTTTCTGCGCCCTGCTCTGGCGGTTTCGCCGGGCAGCGGCGGTAGCTCCGAATTTACGCGCCTGCGCGCCATCCTATCGGGAGAAAACTCCGAACTGCTCGAAGAAGTTATCGAAGAGCACTTCGATCGCCCCAGCCGTTTGTTTGTCGATGCCTTTACCCGCTGCCTGCCGCATCTGAGCCGGGAAGACATTCTCTGGCGCTTTCACTTTCTTCTGGGAACGCTCTACCATACCGGCGGACATGCCCAGCGGCTGAGCGTACTCTCGGGCGGAAAGTGCGATCCATCCAATACCGAAGCCTGCCTGAAGCAGTTGATTCCGTTTCTGGCCGCCGGCTTCCGCTTGTCCTCGATCTGAGGCGCGGTGCGGCATGTAGATTGTCTTAAGCCGACGAGCGGTATAATCTGCCCCATGGCAGTTCCCGTAGACACAATCGCAGATCGGGCCTTGGAGCGGCACAGCAGCCCGGCTCCCGAGATCTCCTCCCAGAGCGCGGCCAGGATGCAGGCGCTGGAGGCGCAGATCCGCTCGCTGGGCAGCCTCATGGTGGCCTACTCCGGCGGTGTGGACTCCGCCTTTTTGGCCGCTACGGCCCACCGTGTGCTGGGCGACCGGATGCTGGCCGTCCTGGCAGATTCTCCCAGCCTTGCCCGCCGCGATCTGGAACAGGCGCGCGCCTTTGCCGAATCGCTCTCCATGCCCCTGCGGGTTGTTCTTACCGAAGAGATGGAGAAACCAGAGTACGTGCGCAACGACGCCAACCGCTGCTTCCACTGCAAGACCGAGCTTTTTACCTCGATGAAGGCGCTGGGCGTCGAGTTGGGCTTCGACCACATCGCCTACGGCATGAATGCAGACGACCGCGGCGACTATCGCCCCGGTCAGCGCGCCGCCGAAGAGCAGCAGATTCTGGCTCCGCTGGCTGAAGCCGGACTTACCAAGGCTGAAGTCCGCGCGCTGGCCAAGGCCGCCGGTTACACGCTGTGGGACCGCCCCGCCGCGCCCTGCCTTTCCTCGCGTGTCGAGTACGGCCGCACCGTGACCCGCGAGCTGCTGGCCCAGATTGAACAGGGCGAAGAGAGCCTGCGCCAGTTGGGATTCCGCGAGCTGCGGGTGCGCCACCATGGCGAACTGGCCCGCGTCGAGATTGCCCGCGCCGAACTGCCCCGCGCGCTCTCCATCGAGATGCTCGACGCCATCACCGGCGCGCTGAAACAGGCTGGCTTTCAGTACGTAACCCTGGATTGCTCCGGCTTCCGTTCTGGCTCCCTCAACGATCTTCTTCCCGTCGACGTACTCGCCCGGCGGGGAGCGCCGCTTAAGGCTTAGGAACCCATCCCCATGCGAACTGCCTACCTGGAATGTTTCTCCGGCATCAGCGGCGATATGCTGCTGGGTGCGCTGGTCGACGCCGGCGTCTCCTTCGATTTGCTCGCCGAGACGGCCGTCGCCCTTAACGTGGGCGCACGTCTGGAGCAGCGCCGCGTCAGCCGCGGCGGGATTGCCGGCACAAAAATCGACGTCCTCACTCCGGACGATGCGCCTGCCGCTCACGAACCTGAACAGGAGCACGGGGCTCACGCCGCGCACTTCCACGGGTCCGATACCGCACCTGCCCACAGCCATCCGCACCTGCACGAAGAGGGTCACGAGCACGTTCATCCCCATGAGCATGGGGAGGGTCATCGCCACGACCATGGGCAGGACCATTCTCACGAACATGGCCATTCGCACGATCATTCACAGCAGCCCTCCCACAGCCACGCGCACCGGTCGCTCTCGGCGATTCTGGCCATCATCCGCGCCGCGCCGCTGTCGGAGGCGGTGAAGCAGCGCTCTGCGCAAGCCTTTCAGGCGCTGGGCGAAGCCGAAGCCGCGATTCACCAGATGCCTATCGAGGAGGTCCACTTTCACGAGGTGGGCGCTGTCGACACCATCGTCGACATCGTCTGCGCCGCCGTGGGCGCGGAGGCGCTGGGAGTGAATCGTTGGCTCTGCTCGCCGCTCAACGTGGGCAGCGGTACGGTGAAATGCGCCCATGGAATTCTGCCGGTACCGGCCCCGGCCACGCTGGCCCTGCTCGGCGATGCGCCGGTCTACGCCGCCGGTCCGCCGATGGAGCGGGTTACGCCCACGGGCGCGGCGCTCTTGCGCATGTTGGATGTGCGCTATGGGACGCTGCCGGCGATGCGCGTCTCCTCTTCCGGCTATGGCGCAGGGGGAAAAGACCTGCCCGGCCTGCCCAATCTGGTGCGCCTCTTGGTGGGCGAGGACGGGTATGGTGTCGAGGCTCCCCGCGAGCCGCTGACCATCATCGAAGCAGTGATTGACGACTCCAATCCGCAACTGATCGGCTATGTCAGCGATCTGCTCCTCGATCACGGCGCCAGCGATGTCTACCGCACCGCAATCCAGATGAAGAAAGGCCGCAGCGGAGTGCAACTGACCGTGCTTTGCCATCCGGACCGGATGCCGGCACTGCGTGAGATTATCTTTCGCGAGACGACAACCATCGGCCTGCACTGGCGCTTCGACCAAAAAATGGCCTTGGCCAGGGAGTTTGTGGCAGCCGAGACGCCATGGGGTCCGGTCAACATCAAGATCGCCCGCTGGCCCGAGGGCGGCATCGCCAATGCTCAGCCGGAGTACGAGGATTGCCGGAGCATCGCCGAGCGCCGCAACCTTCCTCTCAAGCAGGTCATGCAGCATGCCATGCAGGCCTTTTTCGCTCTCGGCGGCAACGCCAAGAGCCATTCTCAGGAGAGCTAGATGGACCGCGCCCAGATCGAGTCGCTGCTCAGCGAAGTCCGTGCAGGCCGCACCGGCGTGGAAGACGCGCTGGAGCGCCTGCGCGATCTTCCCTATGAAGATATGGGATTCGCCAAGCTCGATCATCATCGCGCCCTGCGCACCGGCATGCCCGAGGTGATCTTTGCCGCCGGCAAAACCGTCGCCCAGGTGGCCGCCATCTTCGAGCGCATGGCCAAAGCCGGCGGCAATGTGCTGGCCACACGCGCCACGCAAGAGATGTATGAAGCGGTTCGGGTTGTCGAGCCCCGCGCCGAGTTCCACGAGACCGCCCGCGCCATCACCCTCGCACAGTCGCCCAGCGCACCCGGCAAAGGCACCATCGCCGTGGTCTGCGCCGGCACCAGTGATCTGCCTGTTGCCGAAGAAGCCGTGGTCACGGCGCGCCTGCTGGGCAACACCGTTGAATTGATCGCCGATGTGGGCGTCGCCGGAATTCATCGCCTGCTGGCGCAAAAGGGAGCTTTGCAATCCGCCCGTGTTCTGATCGTCTGTGCCGGGATGGAAGGCGCTCTGCCCACGGTGGTGGGCGGCATGGTGAATGCGCCGGTGCTGGCCGTGCCTACCAGCGTGGGCTACGGAGCTTCTTTTGGAGGCGTCGCCGCGCTGCTGGGGATGCTGAACACCTGCGCCCCCAACGTCTCCGTGGTCAACATCGACAACGGCTTCGGCGCGGCCTGCATCGCCTCGCTGATCAACCGGATGTAAGATGCAGTCGGCGCCCACCTCTCGCGCAAGGTGGCCGAGGCAAGCTGGGGCAAAGGAATCGTGAAAGATTTGGCCGACTGGTTGCTGACGAAGGCCTCGGACGCCCAACCTGCTCATTCTGGGGCAGAACAAGAGTCCGGAAGAGCGAATGGAGCCGGATGCTTCAGTCTCCCGATGACGTAGCGGAATGAGAAGCCGGTGATAAGTCCCAATTAAACTCAGACTCTGTTCTGAACTTAGAGCGAACTATAAATAATCCTGGAATTAATAAGTGATGCCGGTCACTGTCCCAAGTTCATCCCTCCAGCCATCATGCCTCATGCGCGGGACGCAAACAGGCGTTTCGCGCGGCTCAGCCTGTGCTTGCCGCCGGCAAGCTGTCTTAAGCGCGGCTTAAGCAATCGGCGCTCAAGTCTAAGAAAGAGTAGTTTGCCAAGACCGCCAGACGGCAGCAGTGTCTTCCAACCGCCGCTCGGTCAGCATGTTTTCGGGAGGAGTTTCGTGGCCCGGTCCAAATTGCCGTATTTGCGCAGGATTTCTCAGATCTTCTTCCTGCTTTTATTCCTTGGTCTTTTGGTGTCTACCTCGCTGCGCCCCTCTCTCGGTGTAACCGGCGAAATGCACCTGCGCGCCCCTGTGCGCCTCTTCTTCGAGTGGGACCCGCTGGTTGCGCTGTCCAATGCCCTGGCCAGCCACGCCCTCTATCGTGGCTTGCTGTGGAGCCTAGTAATTTTGCTGCCCACGCTCTTTCTCGGCCGCTTCTTCTGCGGCTGGATCTGCCCCATGGGCACGTTGCAGCACTGGGTCGGCGGCATGCCCTCCGACGCCAAACGCGGCAAGGCGCGCATCGAATCCAACCGCTACAAGCGCTGGCAAGCGAGCAAGTATCTGATCCTGATCGCCGGGCTGGTTGCAGCGTGTTTTGGTTCCGCAGCCATCGGCTGGTTCGATCCCTTCAGCCTGCTCGTCCGGTCTTTCGGGCTGGCCCTCTTGCCGGCCTTCAACTTCGCCGTCCGTTCCATCTTCACGCCTTTGGAACACAGTCCCATAGGTGCGATCAAGACAACCGGCGAAATTCTGCATTCCATTTTGCAATTTACAGTTCTCGACTTCCGCCAGCCGCATTTTTACCAGGGACTGGTTTTGGGAGTGCTCTTCCTGGTGATTCTGGCAGCCAGCCTGCGCGTCACCCGCTTCTGGTGCCGGGCAATCTGCCCCTTGGGTGCGCTATTGGGCGTGGTTTCCCGCTGGTCTATCCTGGGCCTGCACAAGGACGAGTCCAAATGCAATAACTGCAATCGCTGCCTGCTGCATTGCCAGGGCGGCGACGAGCCCATCGGCGGGGCCAAGTGGCGCAAGCCCGAGTGCCTGATGTGCATGAACTGCGTCGACGCCTGCCCGGACCACAGCCTCACCTTCCGCTTCTTCCGCAACGAGTCCGAGATCACGGCTCCCGATCTCAACCGCCGCAAGACGCTGACGACACTTGCCGCCGGCGCTGCCATTGTCCCACTGATGCGGGCCAATACCGGCTTGGGCAAGAGCCGCCACGAGCGCCTGCTGCGTCCGCCCGGCTCGCTGGATGAAGACGATTTTCTCTCCCGCTGCATCCGTTGCGGCGAGTGCATGAAGGTCTGCCCCAACACAGCTTTGCATCCGACATTGAATGAAGCCGGCCTGGAGGGTCTGTGGTCGCCGACGCTGGTTCCCCGCATCGGCTACTGCGAACCCAGTTGCGTGCTCTGCTCCGAGGTCTGCCCCACCGGCGCCATCTGGCAGATCACGCCCAAGGAAAAGGGATGGGTCGTGGGCCTGGGCGCGGACAGCCATCCGGTCCGTCTGGGCACGGCGTTTTACGATCGCGGACGCTGCCTGCCCTGGGCCATGGCTACGGAATGTATCGTTTGCGAGGAGTGGTGTCCGGTCTCGCCCAAGGCCATCTACGTCGAAGAGGCGCAGGTGATCGACTCCGCGGGCAACGTCAAGACGCTCAAGCAGCCGCGCGTCGACCCGAGCCGCTGCGTCGGTTGCGGCGCTTGCGAGTACGCCTGCCCGCTGCAGGAGCACCCCGCCGTCTACGTCACCAGCATCGGCGAGAGCCGTTCGCCGAGCGCACAGATTCTGCTCAACCGAAAGTAAAAGGAGAACCCTCCGTGAAGTCGAACTTGATGCATTGGACTCTGATGGTGGCGGCGCTGGCCGTCCTTGTTGCCGGCGGGGTGGGATGTAAGAAGAAGCCCGCCAACCCGTTTCCAGACTCGAACGCCGTCGCTGGTTGGCAGAAAAGCAGCGAGACGCGCACCTACGCCGCCAAGGATCTTTGGCAGTACATTGACGGCGACTCCGAGCAGTACATCCAGGCAGGCGTAATCTCCACCACCACCTCCGATTACAAGTTCCAGGGTCAACTGGAGGCCGTCGTCGATGTTTACACCATGGGCGACGCCGCCGGAGCAAAGAAAATCTTGGAGACCGGCCAATCCAGCGACGCCAAGCCCCTCCAGATCGGCGACGCCGGCATTGTCTACGCGCAGAGCATCGTCTTCCGCAAGGGGCCGTCGCTGGTCCGCATCGTTTCCTATGAATCCACCCCCACCTCTGCGCAGGCACTGCAAGCCCTGGCGCACGGAGTCGAAGCAAAACTCTAACCCGCGGCGAAGCTCCGGCTGCGCTGAGAAAGTGTGAGGACTGCGATGAACAAGATGAACAATCGCCGTGATTTTCTGAAGACCGCCGCCACCGGCGCCGTACTCCTGGGCTCGCAGAGCAAACTGGGTCTGGCTGCGATGCTCGACCAGCCGGGCCAGCACGCCGCCGGCGCCTCCAAGGTCGTAGTCGCCCGCGACCCCCAACTGCACGGCTCCGACGGGCAACTGGACGAGAAGCGTGTACAGGCTCTGCTCGACCGCGCCATCCACAGCTACACCGGTATTGAGCGCCCTGCCGAAGCATGGAAGCACATCGTCCCGGCCGGCAAAACCATCGGCCTCAAGGTCAACGGCCTGGGCGGCAAGGGGATTTCGAGCCATCTGGCGCTGGTGCTGGCCATCTGCGAGCGCCTGCAGCAGGCCGGCGTCAAGCCCGGCAACATCATCGTTTGGGATCGCAACGCCCGCGACATCGAGGCGTGCGGCCTGACCATCAACACCGACCCCGCCAAGATCCGCGTCTTTGGTTCCGATGTCAGCGGTTACGAGGATCAGCAGTCCTCCTTCGGCTCGGCGCGCATCAAGCTCTCCAAGATTCTCACTCATGAGTGCGAGATGGTGATCGGCGTACCGATCCTCAAGGATCACAGCGGCGCCGGCGTTACCTTCGCCATGAAGAACATGTACGGCGTTGTGGATCGTCCACAGGATCTTCATGCCGGCGGCTGCAACCCCGGCGTGGCCGATTTGAACTGCATCCAGACTGTCCGCGAAAAGGTTCGCTTTACGATTGGTGACGCCATGAGCTCCGTCTATAACGGCGGACCCGGCTTCCGTCCCGAATTTCTCTGGCATCCGAACGCGCTCATCGTCGGCGAGGACCGTGTCGCGATCGATCACACGGCCTGGCAGATCATCGAGAAGCAACGTGCCGAGAAGGGCATGCCCACGCTCGAAGCCGCCGGCCGCCCGCCGCGCTATATCACCACCGCCGCCGACGCCACCCACCAGCTCGGCACCAACGACCCCAACCGCATCCACCTGTTAGAGGTCTAGCGATTGGAGCCAGCCGTTGGCTGTAGAAAACGGTTGTCATCCAGAGCGGAGTTTGGCGCGTTCTTTGTGACAGACCACGTCGAAGGACCTGCTTTATCGGCCTTCTTCGATCTACGAACCTCTGCTCAGGGCCACAGCCCACATCGACCGGGAGAACCCAGATGGCCGAAGAAAAATCACCAAATCCGTCTCTCACCCGCCGCGAGGCGATGGTGCAGATTCTGCGTGTGGGCGGCGCAGCCGGCGTCGTCGCGGGTGGGGCCTTCTGGCTCAAAGAGCGCAGCGTCAAGCCCGTCCCGGTCGTTCCAGAGCAGGCTCGTCGCGACCATCGCACCGCCGCCGACCCGCAGCACCCGCACCTGACCGTAGTCCAGGGCGGGGAACCGCGGGAGCTGGTCGAGCGGGCGCTCCAGGACCTGGGCGGGATGAGCCGCTTCGTCTCTCGCCAGGATGTGGTGGTCATCAAGCCCAACATTGCCTGGGACCGCACCCCGGAGCAGGCCGCCAACACCAACCCCGAGGTCGTCGCCGAGGTGGTGCGCCAATGCTGGCAGGCCGGCGCCAAACGGGTTATCGTCACCGACGTCAGTTGCAACGAAGCCCGCCGCTGCTTTCAACGCTCCGGCATTCAGGCCGCTGCCCGTGCCGCCGGCGCCGAGGTGCTGCTCCCCGATCCCGAGCTCTTCCGCGAGGTCAACCTGGGCGGCGTGGTGCTGAAGAGCTGGCCGGTCTTTACGCCGTTCCTGGAAGCCGACAAGATCATCAACCTGCCCATCGCCAAGCATCACGGCCTGACCGGCTGCACCCTGGGCATGAAGAACTGGTACGGCATCCTGGGCGGCCAGCGCAACCGGCTGCACCAGCAGATTCACCAGAGCCTGGCCGACCTGGCCAACTTCATGCTCCCCACCGTCACGCTGCTGGATTGCTACCGCATCCTGCTGCGCAACGGCCCCACGGGCGGCAATCTGGAGGACGTGGCCCTGAAAAAGACCATGGTCGCCGGTACCGATCCCGTGGCTTTGGACGCGTATGTCGCCAAGGCCTACTGGAATCTGGACCCCGAGCATCTCCCCTATCTGCAGATGGCTGCCGCCCACGGCCTGGGCACGGTGGAGTACGACAAGCTGCCGGTCAACTTCAGCAAGATCGGTTGAATTGCGTCAGCCACCATACGGCATGGGAGGAACCTTTCCCAGCAGCCGGGAGTACACGGCAAGTGAACCGCGATGATGGGAGGTGTGATCCACCATGGCCCAGACAATGGCGCTGATCGGCTGGCCTTCCATGATCGGCCCTGGCGGCAAGGGCTGGGCGAGTTCTTCCGGACTACGCGATCGGAAGAACTGGATAGCTTTCACAAAAGCGGCCTCCAGCGTCTGGCGCGCGGCAGTAAGGGATGTGATCTCGGAGAGAGCCTTAAAATGCTTGGCAAAATCGAGGTCAAATCCCTCTGGACGGGAAGCGCCATCGACGAACCAATCCAGGGTATGGGCGACATGCAAAACCTGCTGCGCGACGGTCATCATCTCTTCTCGCGGCCGGAAGCCCGAGTCGGCCTCTTCCAGAACCCTGGTCGAGCGCTCGAAGAATTCCTTGCTCGTGAGCAATTGGTTGGCAAAGTCGTAATGCTGCGTTGTTGAACTCATGCGCCGAATTCTAGCAAAAAGGCGATGAAAAAGAGAAGAATTCTTCTCCCCTTTTCACATTTTTCGGTGGAAAACCGGAAGGGACGTTTGTGTCTTGTTCTGCAGCAAGTTAAGCGGCCAGCGCCGCCCTGTTGCAAGCTCCGCTAGAATCGACAGATGGGCTCCGGTCTCATTCTCGGCATCGAATCCTCCTGCGACGAGACCGCGGCGGCAGTGGTCGAGCGCGGATCGCGCACTCTGTCTTCAGTGGTGGCCTCGCAGATCGCCACCCACGCCCGCTATGGGGGGGTCGTCCCCGAGCTGGCCAGCCGCGAGCATCTGCGGGCCGTGGTTCCCGTGGTGCGCGCCGCGCTGGAGCAGGCAGGAATCGCCTTCGACGATTTGGACGCCATCGCCGTCACCTCCGGCCCCGGATTGGCTGGCGCATTGCTGGTCGGCATCACTTACGCCAAAGCTCTGGCCTTTGCCCGCAAGCTGCCGCTGATCGCCGTCAACCACATCGAGGGCCATATCCACGCCGTGCTGCTGCATGAGCGGGAGTCTTTGCCGATTCCGCAGGAATGTCATCCTGAGCGCAGCGAAGGATCTGCGTTCCGGCCTTCAACCGAAGAGCCCATTCCGGTCGAAGAAAGCGCACTGGCACTGGTCGTCTCGGGCGGCCACACACATCTCTATCTCGCCCGCCCCATCCAGAACGCCTGGAGTTACCGTCTGATCGGCCGCACCCTGGACGATGCCGCCGGCGAGGCCTACGACAAAGTCTCCAAACTGCTAGGTTTTGGTTACCCCGGCGGTCCCTGGATTGACGCCCTGGCCCGCTTCGGCGATCCGTTGGCGGTGCCTTTCGCTTTCTCTCAGATCAAGACCAAGATTCATCTGCAGGGCAAGACTCCCCGGACCAAAGCAGCAAAAACATCGCCGATCGCCGATCTCGATCCGCATCTTCTCTTTTCATTTTCGGGAATCAAGACCGCCGTTTTGCGTTATGTCGAACTGCACAACCTGCGCCTCGATGCCCAAGCCCGCGCCGCCCGGCTCTTTGCTCCCCAGGATGGTCATCCTGAGCGTAGCGCAGCGGAGTCGAAAGACCTGCTTTTGGTAGCCAGTCCTCCCAAAACCAAGGAAGAGGCTTTGGCTCTTTGCTCCCAGCAGGTGTTGGACCTGGTGGCCAGCTTTCAGCACGCGGTGGTGGGCGATCTATTGAAGAAGACCTTTGCCGCCGCCGAGGCACATGGGGCGCGCCGCATTCTGGTCACCGGAGGGGTGGCCGCCAACCGCGAACTGCGCGCCCGCTTCTCGGCCGAAGCCACACGCCGCAACCAAACCACGCGTCATCCCGAGCGCAGCGCAGCGCAGTCGAAGGACCTGCTTTTTGAATGTTCATTCCCCACCCCCGCGCTCTCGACCGACAACGCCGCCATGATCGCCGCCGCCGCCTGGCCCCGCTTCCTTAGCGGGGAATTTGCGGAAAGCTCTCTCTCCGGCGACCCAGCCCTGGCGCTGGGACGGTAGTTTTTCTGGAATTACCCTAAATCCGGCGATTCCACCGAATTCGGAGACCTGGCGTTGGAGTTTAAACTATGCAAATTCAATCAGTTGTCATCCTGAGCGAAGCGAAGGATCTGCGGTTTTGTGGTAACCCATTGGGTGAAGCCGGAAACACAGATCCTTCGCTTCGCTCAGGATGACAAGTACTTGTAAATATGGATGTTATATGACAAAGAAGTCCCCTGAACAGGGGAAAGTCTGCCGGATTTAGGATTACTCCACGCAGCCCATCGCCAGCCGTACCAATCCTGCCAGTCGGCAAATCTGCGCGTTGGTGAGGGGGCGATGGCCGGAAAACTGATCTTCCATATCGATGCGCGACACTGCACAAATGTTCTCCGCCATAGCCACACAATCTTCCCGAAGTCCCGTCTCCCCAGCAGGGAGAAGCAGGTGAAACGGGGAGCTTTTGTGTATGGATGTCGATAGAGGGATCACAAGAACGGTCTTCGAACGAGGGTGGCAGTTACGCCCGTCGGGTGAGACAACAACTACCGGCCTTCGCCCCTTGTCGGGTGGATCGCTGGGGAAATGCGTCCACCAGATTTCGCCTCGGAGCGGGAATCGCACTCCTGGCGCGGTCACAAACAAACCTCATCCTGCTCAGCGCTGAGCAGACCGCTCGGCCCTGCCATCTCCGCCCATTCCAACTGCCCGGCCAACTCTTCGTCAGAAGCCGTGTCGTAGTACGCCTTGCAAGCAGCATCCAATTGCTGGCGTTTGGCTTCGAGGATTCCGTCTTGCAGCAGCAGATCCAGAGCTTCGGAGTCGGAAGCCGCGCCACGCAGCCGCCGGGTCTCGCTCAGAAAAATCACGGATTCCGGTGCTAGCGTGAAACTGCGTTTGACTTTGCGCATTGTCGCCTGTGCCGCCATACCGACTATCCTACTCTAGGTCCGACCATAAATCGCGCTGATTATCTGCGCGACGTAAGCTGTTTTCCCTATTCCCTAGTCCCTATTCCCTCGTCCCTCGTACACTAGTCCCTGTGATCTTGCATCTTCTTCTACGTTGCTTGGAGCTTGTCACGACGCTGCTGACGGTGGCCGGGATGGGCTATTTTGTGGCCGCCTGGCGGGCCGCGCGGAGTTTTCTGGCAGATGGAGACGGCGTGCGGAGCGCCTTCGCCCCCGCCGTCAGCATTCTCAAGTCGCTCAAGGGCCTGGACCCCGGAATGCTCGACGCCTTCCGCAGCCATTGCCGGCAAGAGTACGAGGGCGAGTACGAAATGCTCTTCGGCGTCTCGGCGCTCGACGACCCGGCCGTTACTGCGGTCGAGCAGTTGCAGCGCGAATTCCCCGATCTGCCTATCCGGCTGGTGGAGTGCCCGGAGCGGTTGGGAAGCAACGGCAAGGTCAGTACGTTGGTGCAACTGGCCCGGCACGCGCAGCACGCGTTCTTGCTCATCAACGACTCCGACATCACCGTTTCACCGCGGTATCTGGAGCGGGTGATGCGCTGCTTCGACGCTGCGAATAGCGGCCCGCAAGTGGGACTGGTGACGGCGCTCTATCGTGGAAGGCCGCACGGCACCTTGCCCTCGCGGCTGGAGGCGCTGGGTATTGCGACGGATTTTCAGGCCGGGGTGCTGCTCTCGAAGAAGATCGAGGGCGGGTTGAGCTACGGATTGGGTTCGACGCTGGCGGTGCGGCGCGAGGCGCTGGCTAAAATAGGCGGGCTGGAGGTGCTGGTTGAACAATTGGCCGACGATTACGAACTCGGCGCGCGCATCTTTCAGGCCGGCTACCGCGTCGAGCTGAGCGCCGAAGTGGTCGAGACCGGCGTTCCCGCCTATGGCTGGCGCGGCTTCATCGACCACCAATTGCGCTGGGCGCGAACGGTGCGGGACGCGCGGCCATGGGGCTATGTGGGATTGATCTTCACCCACGGGCTGGCCTGGGCAATCGTCAATACGCTGGTTTGCGGGCTGAGTCCGCTCAGTCTGGCGCTGCTGGGGGCGAGCTGCTTTTTGCGCATCTGGCTGGCCATGACGGTGGGCGTCGAGGTGCTGGGCGACGACCGGGTGCTGGGCAGTCTCTGGTTGCTCCCGCTGCGCGATTCGCTGCATCTGGGCGTCTGGGCTACAGGCTTTGCCGGCAATACCATCGTCTGGCGTGGTGAGCGCTTCAGTCTCAAAAACGGGCGTCTGTAC
This sequence comes from uncultured Occallatibacter sp., assembly GCA_964493705.1. Taxonomy (GTDB): domain Bacteria; phylum Acidobacteriota; class Terriglobia; order Terriglobales; family Acidobacteriaceae; genus Telmatobacter. Next base: position 42,156 of record CAZBPD010000014.1, on the reverse strand, counting down.
AAAGCGGAATAACGCCACACCGACGCAGAGCCGGGCCAATCAAGCCCGTTTTCCCGATGCTTTTTGGAGCGACCTTTGTGAAATCTGCGTTTGATTCTCTTTTGGAACCAATTCACATCCAGAGCGTATGATTCGTTGTGCCATAAAGGCGAGGGATGCACCTCGAATGATGAACGCGACCAACGCGGTCCTTTTGCCGGAGAGATCGGATGAAGCTCCGGTTTTGAAACGCGTATACGATTTGCGCGGGAATAACGGCAATTCCGATCATTGTTTTGCCGATGTGGCCATCTTATCCGATGCCTTTCTTGCCGAGACCGAGGCCCGCGCCGGGGAACTGCTCGAGGCACACCTTGCTTTTCTTCAACTTCGCCAAAAGGAACCGGCACGCTCGCGGGGCGAGTACGCATTTGATCTGCTGCTGGTGGGCCATGCGCTTCGCCAATATGGCGACACGGCGGAAGCGGCATCCGATTGGTCCATGGCGCTGGCCCGCGCGCTCTTCTGGATACGGCGCCGGTCGACGCCTCTGAAACCACTGGCCGACGGGATGCGAGCCATCCTGGTTCATCATCTTCTTATGCCGCAAAAAGGTCGTAAGCCAACCTCGCAGTGCTCTGGGATCGCCCGGCTGGGCCGCACAATCCAATGGTTGCTGGCAAGCGGCGAGTTTGAGCAGTTGGCATTGCGGTGTCGCTACTGGTTGCGGTTTCTGCAGACACTTTCCTTAGATGAAGCAGTGCGCTGGGTCGGCGTCTGCTGCGATCTTGCCGCATGGTTCGAACGCGAGGCGGATGTGGCGTTGGGCGCATACACGCGGGGTGTAAGCGATTTTCTCGCTGCCGATTTCGTCCGGCGTGGCTGCCGCGAAGATCAATTGTTCTGCGGCCAGCAACCAGTGGATTATCACCTGGGAATGGTCGCCGCTGAGCTGATGAACCGAGGGCTTCGTATCGCGTTCGAGCGCACCGGGCGGAAGGTCGTCCTGCTGCCTGCCTGCATGAGAGCAGCCCGCGCAGACCGATGCCGGGCGCAGGGAGAAAAGCCAGACCTGATCTGTGCCGGATGTGATCCAGAGTGCAACGTCAACTCGATCACACGCCAATTCCTGAAGCGAGGCGCAACAGTTTATTTGGTCCCTCATTCATCGAGTTTCAGCCGCTGGCTCGAGCGGTGGAAACGAGAGACGGATACGGGAGTCATCGTCGTTGCTTGCCTGCTGAATATTCTCCCTGGCGGCCTGGAAGTGCGCGCCAAGGGAATCGTAGCCCAATGTGTGCCGCTGGATTTCCCCGGCTGCCGCAAGCATTGGAACTCCGAGGGTATCTCGACTCGCGTCAACCAAGAGCGGATCGTACAGATTGCGGCAAGCAGTCTATCGCCTTGAAGTGCTAAAGAGACGCCGCAGGCCGTTTGTCTTCTACTAGTCTCCAACCGGCACGGCGGCTAGATTTTGGGCGCAGACGGCGGCGCAATCGATGGAGAGGCAGGCGCCCAGTTCGTAAAACTTTTCGTCCCACTGCGGGCGCTCCTCCTTGGTTTGCGCACTGAGCGCATAGCCGGAAGTGCGCAGAATCTCGTACCAGATGTTTTGCGCCTGCCACAGGTTCAGTTCGAAGGGCAGTTCGACCACGGTGCGGGCCAAAGATAGGGAACGGTCCAGAATCTCAATCGAGCCGGAAGACATCTGCAGCTCGATCATGGAGCGCTTCATGCGCTGATCGGCGATGTAGGAAAGCGTGGCCGAATCCAGCGCGATCTGATCGGCCTTGGCCAGCGAGAGGAAGGAGCGCAGTTGGGCCTGATCGAGAGGGTCGGCCTCCAGCGCGCGACGCAGGCCGGCATTGATGGCGAATCCGGCGGCCAGGGTCAGCGCGGGAGGCTTGGGCAATCCCGCCTGCGAAAGGTAGTGCAGCAGGCTGGCGTGATCATCGTAGATAGTGGTGAGCGAGGTCTCAATGTCCCAAAGGGTCGAGTTGAGGATGAGCTGGACGATGCGCCGCTGCTCGTCGGTAAAGAGCGAGGTGAGCGAGTAGTCCACGCGCCCATAGTAGCCGTCAAGCAGGCGGATCACCTTGGGAAAGTCGGCGCGCAGCACCAGATCGGCGGCCTGTTTGGAAAACTCTTCGAACTCCGCAGCGTCGCCGGCTTCATAGGCTTTGACGGCGGCGGTAATGTTCTGGTCGCCGAAGTGCAAAACAGCAAACGAAAAGGATTGCTGCTTGCCAGTGATGGCGGCCACGATCTTGACCCGGCCCAGCGCCAGCCGTCCCCGGCCTGAAGTGAAGACCTCGTAGGAGTTGCGCCAGATGCGGAAGCAGAAGAGGTCGGTCTCTTCGGCGAAAGAGGAAAAGATGGAGCTGATGGCGTAGTGGGCGGCCACCTGTTCCAGCCCCAACTGCTTTGCTATGACCTGCGCTTTGTAGATGTCGGCCCCGTTGCCGGCCTTGGGGTCGTTGGAGCGGGCCTCAGCCAGACGGGTCAGAAAGGCCTCTTCCAGCGGGGCGGCAGCTTCGCCAAAGACCTCACCCGCCAGTTGCACCACCCGGGCGGCGTAAGCGATCACTTGCACGGTTTCAATGCCCGAGATGTCGTCAAAGAACCATCCGCAACTGGTGTACATCAACTGCGCATGGCGCTGCATCTCCATCAGTTCCAGAGCGCGCACCCGCTCGGTGGGGTTGAGAGCGTGTTCCTGGTGCTTACGGAAGAAGCGCTCCACCGACTGACCGCTGTGATCGAGTACAACCTCGATGTAGCCGTCGCGGGCCGCCCAGACGTCCTTGAAGAGCTTGGGTCCTTCCGCTTCGGTGAGCGGGATCAGGGCGTCGCGCAGTTCGTCCAAAGCCTGCCTCAGAGGTCCGCGCCAGGTCTGATTCCAGCCTCCCCTGCCGCCATTGCAGCCACAGTTCGAGCGCCAGCGTTCGATGCCGTGGGCGCAGCTCCAGGAGGTGTCTTCGACGATCTCGCACTCGTACTCCGGCGGAAACTGCTCCAGAAAACTGCCGTAGTTGGTCAAACGGACGGACTTGTCTTCTTCCAACAGGCGCAGGGTATAGGCAAGAGCCATCTCCCCATGGCGGTGGTGGTGGCCGTAGGACTCGCCATCGGTGGCGACATGGACCAGTTGCGGCTCGGGACCATCGTGGAAGGCCGATTTGAGGCGCGCGGCAAAGTTCTCGCCGGAGTTGAGCAGTCCTTCAAAGGCGATGGCCCGCGAGGCCGGGCCGTTGTAGAAGAAGACCGCAATGGAATGCCCGGAGGCAAAGCGCATCAGGTAGGGGCGGGTGGTGTCGACGCAGGCGTTGGGCGTATCCATCCAGGATGCGTCCTGGTGCAGAGAGCGGATGCGTTTGCACTGGTGCGGCGCCAGCAGGGTGAATTTGATGCCGTGCTGAGCCAGCAACTCGAGCGATTCCGTGTCGACGGCGGTCTCGGCCAGCCACATGCCCTCCGGCGGCGCGCCGTAGTGGCTTTCGTAATCGGCGATGCCCCAGCGGATCTGGGTGATGCGGTCGCGGCGATTGGCCAGCGGCAGAATGATGTGGTTGTAGACCTGGGCCATCGCCGAGCTATGCCCGCGAAAGCTCTTGCGGCTGCGCCGCTCCCCGTCGAGCAACATGCGATAGGCGCGCGGCGCGTTCTCTTTCAGCCAGCTCAGCAGCGTCGGGCCGAAGTTGAAGCTCATGCGCGCGTAGTTGTTGACGATGCGAATGATCTGGTTCTTGATATTGACGATGCGCGCCGCCCCGTTGGTGGCGTAGCACTCGGCGCAGATGCGTTCGTTCCAGTCGTGATAGGGGGCCGCGGTGTCTTGCGTCTCAACCGTCTCCAGCCAGGGATTCTCGCGTGGCGGCTGGTAAAAGTGACCATGAATGCAGACATATCGCGTGCTTGCCGCCATCTTATCGAACTCCCGCCGGTTCCCCGGCCTTGGCCAGATCGCAGGCTCTCCACAGATACCAACTGGCCACAGTGCGAAAAGGCGCCCAGCGCTTGCCCCGCTGCTGCAACTCTTCGGCCTTAGGAAGATCATCGGCTGCCAGAGGACGAGTCTTAGGCAATCGCTTAAAGGTGAGCGCAAATCCCTTCCGCACTCCGTAATCGGAGACCGGCAAAACGTCCGGCCGGCCCAGGCGGAAGATCAGCAACATCTCGACGGTCCAGGGTCCGATGCCGCGCACCTGGGTCAGGCGCTCGACAATCTCGGCATCGCTCATCTTGACGATGGCGGCATGGGTAGGCACGGTTCCGTCCAGCGTGCGCGCGGCCAGGTCGCGCAGCGCCTTGATCTTGTTGCCGCTTACGCCGCAGCCGCGAAGGATCTCTTCGGGCACGTCGAGCAGCAGTTGCGGCTCAGGGTCGCCGCCAAAGTACTCGCGCACCCGGCGGTGGATGGTGGCCGCCGCCTTGCCGTGCAACTGCTGATAGAGAATCGACTCCACCAGCGAGGCAAACGGCGCATCGGTGGCGTCAAGCCGCATGGTGAAGGGTCCGGCGCGGTCGATGAGTGCGCCCAACTTGGCGTCTTTGGCCTTCAAATGGGCAATTGCGGCATCGGCGTCAAAGGGCAGTTTGCGAGTGCGACCGTCGTGAATCATAGCCTGGAGTTTATCGCAGACGAGTAAAGTTGTGTGTTTTCGAACAGTAGGGAATTTACTAAAGAATTGACATAAATACCAATTCGACAATAAAGTCAGTAGACATGAATCCCGTTTCCAATCCGTTCTCGCCAGGAGCAGGGACCCAACCGCCGGAGTTGGCAGGGCGAGAAACGGTTCTCGCGGAGGTTGAAGTCGCCTTGGAGCGGGTCCATCTCGGCGCCTTTAGCCGCAGCTCTATCTTCGTAGGATTAAGAGGAGTTGGTAAGACCGTCCTTCTCAATCGCGTTCGCGATATTGCGGTGGAGAAGGGGTTCATGACGGTCTTTGTCGAGGCGCACGAAGAAAAAAGTATGCCCGAACTCCTTCTGCCCCATCTTAGAAAGCTCCTCATCCAACTCAATTCCCATGAGCAGATCAGTCAGATTGCCCGGCGAGGCCTGCGTGTTTTGAAGAGCTTTGCCAGTGTCTTCAAGGCCAGGCTGAGTTGGAACGATGCTCTGGATGTGGAATTGGGGATCGAATCGGAAACCGGCGCCGCGGACAGCGGCGATTTGGAGCATGATTTTTCAGAACTTCTTCTGGCGGTTGCCGAGGCCGCGAAGTCGAGAGAGGCTTCAATCTGCCTTTTGATCGATGAGATTCAGTATTTGCAGCCTGCGGAGCTAAGCGCTTTGATTATGGCGCTGCATCAAATCTCGCAAAAGGGTTTGCCGGTGGTAATGTATGCTGCCGGGCTCCCTCTAATTTTAGGGCTGGCGGGGCGTTCAAAATCCTATGCAGAACGTCTCTTCACGTTTCCTGGTATCGGAATTCTCGACCTCCAGGCGGCCAAACAGGCCATTGAACGGCCCGCTGAAGCGCAAGGGATCGTATTCACTCCCGATGCGGTGTCGGAGATACTCTCAAAGACCGGTCGCTACCCTTACTTTTTACAGCAATGGGCCTACGAAGCATGGAACACTGCGCAGAGATCGCCGATTTCCCTAACCGATGTGCAGACCGCGACGGTCAGGGCGATTCATCAGTTGGACGAGAGTTTCTTCCGCGTTCGCTTTGACCGCCTGACAAAGCGCGAGAAAGATTTCCTCTTTGCTATGGCTAGCATCGAAGGGAATCAAAAACGGTCAGGTGATATTGCGGAAAAACTGGGAGTGCGGCCAACCTCCATTGGTCCACTACGTAGTTCCCTCATTCATAAGGGGATGATCTTCAGCCCAGCGCACGGAGATAACGCCTTTACGGTTCCTCTTTTCGACGGGTTTTTGAGACGGCAGATTTAGAAGCCTGCGGGGGTGTTCCATCTTGAACACTTCGGAACCTTACCGGCATTCTTCCACTGCCCGCGCCTGCACGGTCCTAGTAACATCGAATGCAGATCGACGGAGGAGCGGCCCAACCATGAAGATGCGTCCGGGAACACAAACGGGATTTTTGCTGTGCGGCAAGGAGTGGATTGAAGGCGAAGCGCTGGAAGTTCGTTCGCCCTGGGATCAGGGTCTGGTGGGCCGGGTAACCCTGGCGACCCGCGCCGATGCGCGCCAGGCTGTGAATCACGCCCAGGCCAGCTTGCGCCGTACCCGCGCCCTGCCCCGCTGGAAGCGGCGCGAGATCCTGGAAGACGTGGCCGCCGCGCTGATCGAACAAAAGGAGCGTTTTGCGCAGTTGATCGTGGCCGAGGCGGGCAAGCCGGTACGCCTGGCGCGGGCGGAGGTGGACCGCTCCGTAATGACCTTCAAAACGGCCGCCGAAGAGGCCGCGCGGTTGGGCGGCGAAAGCCTGCCGCTGGACCTGACCGAGGGCAACGAAGACCGCTGGGGACTGGTGCAGCGCTTCCCGGTGGGTCCGGTGCTGGCCATTACCCCGTTCAATTTTCCTCTCAACCTGGTGGCGCACAAGCTGGCGCCGGCCATGGCTGCCGGCTGCCCGGTGATTCTCAAGCCTTCCCCCCAGACGCCGTTTACCTCTCTGGCGTTGGGCGAGGTGATTCTCAAAGCGGGCTGGCCGGAAGAGGCGCTGGCCGTTTTGCCGCTCAGCAATGCCGACACCGCCTGGCTGGCCGAAAAGGAAGACCGCATCAAGCTGATCAGCTTCACCGGCTCGGCCAAGGTGGGTTGGGAGATCAAGGCCCACTCCGGACGCAAGCGCGTCCTGCTGGAACTGGGCGGCAACGCAGCCCTGATCGTGCACGGCGACTGGCCCGATCTGGATACCGCGGCCATGCGCACTACCTATGCCGCCTTTGGTTATGCCGGGCAGTCGTGCGTGAGCACGCAACGGGTCTTTGTCGAGCGCGGCGTCTTCCAGACATTTCTCTGGAAGGTGGTCGAACACACCGCCAAGCTGGTGCAGGGAGATCCCTCCGAAGAAGCCACGGAAGTGGGCCCGCTGATTCGCCTCAGCGATGCCGAGCGGGTCGAATCATGGATCAAGGAAGCCATCGAGGGCGGCGCCAAGCTGGTCGCCGGCGGTGAGCGCCACGGCTCGGTGATCGCGCCCACCATCCTCACCGGCACCAAACCGGGAATGAAGATTCGCGATGAGGAGGTTTTTGGCCCGGTGGTGGCGATTGAACCATACGAAGACTTCGAGCAGGCGCTGGCCGACGTGAACCACTCCCGCTTTGGACTCCAGGCCGGGCTGCTCACCCAGAATGCGGTGCGGATTCTAACCGCTTATCGCGAGCTGGAAACGGGCGCACTGATCGTCGGCGACACGCCCAGTTGGCGTCTCGACCCCATGCCCTTCGGCGGCATCAAGGAGTCGGGCCTGGGACGCGAAGGGATTCGCTCCGCCATCGAGGAGATGACGGAGCCGCGTATGTTGGTTATGGCGGGCCTGAATTAAACAGATTCGAAAGGAACCTGCCGCGCGGGGCGCACAAGCGCCCTGGCGGCGTTTCGTCGAACAGAGGCAAGCCGGGATGAAAAATAGACTTCTCCTGCCCAGCGTCTTGGGCTCGGCAGGGAGGGAAGTAATAGCAGAGCCTTCCGCCGATAACTCTCCGGCGGCAGGCCTCGTTCCGCTCCCGCGGCTAACGCCCGAGCAGGAAAACTCTGCTTATTCTTCCTTCTTGCCCTTCTTTTCCGCCCAGCGCTTGCGCTGCGCGTCGGCGATCCGTTTGCGCGCCTCGGGACTGAGTACGCGGCTCTTCTTCGCCTTGGTCTTGGCAACTGCTGGAGCCGCCGCTATCTTCTTGATGCCGCGGGCTTTGAGCTTGGCTTCGACCTTACCGGTGCTTGCCAGCAGAGCGCGCACCTGACTCAGGCGGCTAATCTCTGCATCGATGAGGGAGAGAATGGTGTTGTTATCCATGCGAGAAAGCATAACTCAAAATCCCGGCTTTGCACAGTAAGAATAAATAATTTGTCGCCTTAGGCTCCCGACCTTCTGCCTGCTTCTCCGCGAACTGTCTGCCGGCCCTATCTTCAGTTGGATCGCAAGTACCGTAACCGTGCTGGAGAAACCCATCCCCGGTCTCAAAAGCGAGGCCGGGGGCGCTCGATTCAATGGGATTCCGATACTGAATCACACGGTCAGAGTGCTAGGTGACCAATGCTTCCCGCTCCATCTCCCCGGTGAGGTCGATCATCCATCCCTGTTTCTTGCCCTGCGTCAGTAGGACCGCAGTAATCAAGCGTGTAAGATGCAGCACTTGCAGATGAATGCACAACGTATGTAGATCTAACCGGCGCGAACCTCCAGTCAGAGCGCGTACAGTTGAAATCGGACTATGTGCGGCGAAGCAGGGATCATCTGATAGGGTTTGCTGTAACAGAAGAGGGGACAAGCCTGCCGGCCTGTCCCCTCGATCCTGCATCGACCTTCAGCTTACCGGTTGCTCTACGCTCCCAGGAACATCACATGGACATAAGTTCCGAGGCGGACGTTATAAGCCAGGTACCAGCCGGGGTGATCGGCATCTTCATAGAGCACGATGTTGTCCGAATCCCACAGCCAGCCGCCGCAATAGACCACATCCGCCGGCGCCACACTGAAAAAGAAGCCGTTGAACCAGAAGCGGCCCGGACCGCCTCCTCCCAGATGCCAGACAAACCGCGGGCCGAAACCGCCCGTAAAGCGGCCATGCGCCCAGGGCTGATCCATGTGGTAGCGGGCGTCGTCGCGGCCGGTATCGTGGCCCACCCATTGTTTGCCATCGACGTGGGGAGCGTTGGGATGGCCCTGTTTGTCAGCGAAATTGCGTTGCGGATCGACCGGATGCGGGGTTCCGTGATACTCCGCCGGGCCGTGCGCCGGGGGAGCTTTCGGCTTATCGTCCCGGGCAAAGGCCGGCGCGGTGGCTACAAGCAAAGCGAGTACGGCAAATGGCGCTAGACGCATGGTTTCCTCCTGGTACCTGATTGGATGCTCTGTGCTTTCTAAAGCTCCATCCTAATTACACTCCATGGAACCCAACCTTGGGTCGTAAGTTGCGTGTGTAGCTTCCGCGCTTTTCCGCAATCCTGGCCAAAAGCGAAACGGCGGCCCTCCCCAAGGAAAGCCGCCGCAGGTTCGCAGGAAGAAGTGTAGCTTACGCCTTGGGCGCACGCCGCCAGGCATAGAGCGGGAACTGGTTGGCCAGCTCCGCCACTTCCAGGCGAATCTTGTCGAGGGCCGCGTCGTCCGAGCGCACTTCGAGCGCCTTGGCGATCCAGGCTCCGATCAGCCGCATCTCCGCTTCTTTCATCCCGCGCGTGGTCAGCGCCGGGGTGCCGATGCGGATGCCGGAGGGCTTGAGCGGTGGATTGACGTCGTAGGGAATGGAATTCTTGTTGACCGTTATACCGGCCTTGCCCAGCGCCAGTTCGGCCTCGGAGCCCAAAATGCCCTTTTGGAAGACATCCACCAGCATCAGGTGGTTGTCGGTACCGCCGGAGACGATGCGATAGCCGGCCTCGGCCAGCACCTCGGCCAGTACCTTGGCGTTGGCTACGATCTGCGCCGCATAGGTCTTGAACTCCGGCCGCAGCGCTTCGGCAAAGGCCACCGCCTTGGCGGCAACGATGTGCACCAGCGGGCCGCCCTGCTGGCCGGGAAAGACAGCCTTATCCACGGCAGCGGCCAGATCCTGACTGCAAAGGATCAGTCCCGAGCGGGGTCCGCGCAGCGTTTTGTGGGTGGTGGTGGTGGTGATGTGCGCATGCGGCACAGGCGAGGGATGGACTCCGCCCGCCACCAGGCCGGCGATGTGCGCCATATCGAAGATGTACTTCGCCCCCACTTTGTCGGCGATGGCTCTCATGCGGGCAAAGTCCCACAGCCGCGGATAGGCGCTGCCGCCGCCGATGATGACCTTGGGCCGCTCGCGTTCGGCCACTTCTTCCATCTGGTCGTAGTCGATCAGCTCGGTGTCTTTGCGCACGGTGTAGAAGGTGGTTTTGTAGAGCTTGCCGCTGAAGCTGAGCTTGTGGCCGTGAGTCAGATGGCCGCCGTGGGCCAGATCCAGACCCAGAATGGTGTCTCCGGCTTGCAAGACCGCGGCATAGGCCGAAGCGTTGGCCTGCGAGCCGGAGTGCGGCTGCACATTGACGTGCTCGGCGCCGAAGATCTGCTTGGCCCGGTCGCGAGCCAGGTTCTCCACCACGTCGGTGTACTCGCAGCCGCCGTAGTAGCGCCGTCCAGGGTAGCCCTCGGCGTACTTGTTGGTAAAGATCGAGCCGGCCGCTTCCAGCACCGCCTCGGAGACAAAATTCTCGCTGGCAATCATCTCCAGCCCTTCGTGCTGGCGGAGAGTTTCCTGGTCAAGAGCGGCGGCAACCTCGGGGTCGGCCTGAGCTAGGGATAAAGACATGCGGTCGGTCATACTAGAATTCTAGCGCCATTCCCGCGATCCTTGACAGCGATTGCCGGGTGGATCGGCCCTTTCGCCTTGCACTCTGAGACGAAGCAACGATTGAATGGGAAGGGACAAGTCGAACCGCGGCGAAGATTTCGTTCTATAAAACGATCGCAAATCGGCGTCTGGTTGGGTATCGGAGGCGGCAATGGTGGTAAGCAAGATTGCACTGTGGACGGCGGTACTGCTCATCTCCGCGGCGGCCCTGGCGCAGACGGCGGTCCTCGATCCCGCACTTTTGACCAAAGCCAACGCCGGCGACGCCGTGGCCCAGGTTGCCGTGGGCGAGCGCTGCGCGACGGGCAGCGGCGCCGAACGCAGCAAGCGGCAGATCGCAGAAGACTACCGGCAAGCCGCCGCGTGGTACCGCAAGGCAGCCGAACAAGGCAACCTCGCCGGCCAGATGCACTTGGCCGCGCTCTATCGCGACGGACTGGGCGTGGCCCGCGACATGGCCCAAGCTGTCCAGTGGTATCGCCAGGCCGCCGAGCAGAACGACGTCACCGCGCAGGGTATTCTGGGCGTGTTGTACTCCTTTGGCCAGGGCGTGGCGCAGAATTACGTCGAGGCCTACTTCTGGCTGGACTTGGCCGCCTCCGAACCCAGCCCCGAGCAGGCCCACTATGCCGCCAACCGGCAGATGGTGGGCACGCACATCACCGCCGAGGAACTGGAAGCTATTCAGGACCGCATCGCGCAGTGGAAGGCCGCCCATCCGCGCAAGCCAGCGGCACCGTCCCAATGAATCAAAATTGGGGTGCCCCACCCTCGCCGCGATCTTGTTTTTGCGGCTAGGGTGGGAGGCGGAGAAGCTTTATTGAACAATCGCTCTAAATCGCGGTTCACCGGCAACGATCAAAAAAATCGACTGCCCTTGTCGAGTCGTATGCTTGAAACGATGCGCATCGAAAAAACCCTTCTTGCCGCCGCCGTTTTTCTACTGCCTTTTTGCGCAGTTTCGCAATCGACAGCACACCCGCGCGCGGTTACGCTGACCCCGCCGCTGGTCGAGGCCGGATCACCCGAATTGATCAAAGTCGAAGCTCCCAGCGCCTCCGCAGTGGACGGCGCATGGATGGGCCGCAAATTACAGTTCTTTCGCGGCAGCGACGGGAGCGCCTGGTTTGCTCTGGCCGGCGTCGATGTGGAGGGCGCTGTAGGCTCCTCTACGTTGCAGGTGATCGCTCATCAGCCGCAGGGCGAGACGCGCGACCTGAGCCTAACTGTCGAGATCCACGCTGCGCACTACCGCACAGGTAAGCTGAGCGTTGCGCCCCAATTCGTCGCGCCCGGTCTGGAAGCTCTGGCGCGCATCAAGGAAGAAGCAGCGCTCAAGGAAAAGATCTTTGCCGACAGCGCCCCGCAGCCGCTCTGGTCGGGCAGCTTTCGCGCCCCGGTGCAGGCCGCTCCCACCGACAGCTTCGGTACCCGCCGCACCTTCAATGGCACGCTGGCCAGCATTCACAAGGGGATGGACTTTCGCGCCGCCATGGGAACAGCGGTGAAGGCGGGCAACAACGGCGTGGTTGTGCTGGCCCGGCCGCTCTACTACGAGGGCAATTGCGTGGTCATCGACCACGGCCTGGGTTTCTATACGATCTCGATGCACCTCAGCCGGATCGACGTGCGGGAAGGCGAGCGCGTCGTCACAGGCCAGCGCCTGGGCCTGAGCGGAGCTACGGGCCGCGTCACCGGACCCCACCTGCACTGGGCCGTGCGCTGGCAGGGCGCTTATCTTGACCCCGCCAAGCTGCTGCAGTTGAATCTTTCGGCGGCGAAATAATCTGAATCCGGCGGTTCCTTCTCACCGGAATGCTTAAGTTAGAGAAATGAGTTATTCATAATCGAATAGAACGACAAGTACTTGATAATAAACATATTTTTATACAATAGGAGGTTTCGATCCTGAGCATGGCAGCCGAATCGAGATTGATCTCGCGAATCCCACAAAAACACTTGACGTACCGAACGAATGGCCGCATTTTTAATGCGCGGCAAACATCGCCGCAAATAAAAAGCAAGGCCCCGGTGGCCACCGAAACCTTGCTGGATTAGAGGTGAGCGATGAAGAAAGCATCGTCCACGAGCCGCTAGCTCACACAGATTCCCGTCTGTGCGAAAGCCATGTTGGCTGTCGTGAAGCTCTGTGCCGCAATCTGGCGCGAGTTCCACTTGTAGCCCAATCAACCCCGGCTCACAGGTTCCAGCCTGTGGGCCGGGCCATCTTCATGGTAGGCACGTTTTTTTCTCAATACAAGCCCATTTCGTCAGCGATGCAGCAATTCTTCTTCTTGTTCGGCTTCCTTTGCGGTGCACGTGCCTTGGCAGCAACCGCAGCAGGTCTGCACCGTTTCCTCTCGCCGCAGCGCCTTGAAGGCACGGTAGACAAAGGAGCCCATGAACCAGCCGTCCATGTACTGAAAGGGCGTCTCGCCGGTAGTGTAGTGGCCGCAGGGCAGCACACGGGACTCGAAGTTCAGGCCGATGCGCTTGAAGGCCTCCACCACCTGCAGCGAATACTCCTTGGGGAAGGTCAGGTCGTAGTCGGCATAGACCACCAGCACTTGCTTCTTATCGCCCGCAGCGATGGGGCTGGCGATGCGGTCGTAAAAGCTGATGGGGCTGATCGCCGACCACAAATCCCGCAAGCGTGTCTGGTCAAGCCCGGCGTCGGCCAGACCCTGGCGCACGTGGCGGGTGCTCTGCCCGGCCCAGACCACGTCGCCAAAAGAGGTCGAAGCGTGGTTATAGGCGTTGACCCGCAGGCGCGGATCGTGGGCGCTGGCCAAAAAGGCGTAGCAGGAGCCCAGACTGGTGCCCAGCACACCGAATTGCTCATAGCCCTGTTCTTCGAGCCAATCCAGGCAGCAGCGAATATCGACCACCGCCTGGCGGCAGGCGGAGAGGGTGCGGCCGATATTGGCGCTCACCGTGTAGTCGGAGCGCTCCAGCTCGACCGGGCGGCGAATGTCGTGGTAGGGCTTGCTCAGGCGCAGCGCCGAGATTCCCATCTTGTTGAAGATGGTGCAGAGCGAGTTGTGGCTGAAGGCGTCGGCGTTCCATTGCGGCATGACCACGATAGCCTGCTTGGAGCGCTTGCCGTTCTTTTGCGCCGGTGCGGGATACCAGCGTGCATTGACCAGATCGTTCTCGGGATAGGGCGTCCGCTCCGGCGAAGTAAAGCGAAGGAATTGCGCCTTGGCGATCTTGCCCTCGGCGGCCTGCTGCTTGAGGGCGGCGTCCTTGGCCAGGGTCTCGGGGCGCACGTTGGTGGGGAAAAGCTCGGGGTGGCGCATCTCCAGCCGGAAATCGGTGGGCCGCTGGTAGCCGTAGAACTTATCGCTGTTCTCAATGAGCAGATGGTTGATGCGCACCATGGCGGCCTCGGCTGCCGCGTCGTTGCGCTGCTCTTCGGGACGGGGAACGTACTCGGCAAAGCCGTTCGCTTCAAGAAACGGGGCAATCCACTCGAATCCCCATTCCAGTGGCCGCACCACGCGATTCTCATCGCGCGTGGTCAGCGCCGTCTCCCACCGGTACATCCAATCTGCGTAGGCTTGTTTAAGCATAACTTCATTCAAGTTTATCAGCGGGCCGCTCAGGCCTGCTTGCCACTTCGCCGCAGCGCCAGATACTCCTGTGTGAACCAACCCAGGCTAAGCAGGGCGATCAGAGCCATAATGATCTGCGAGGTCACGCAATAAACACACCAGGCCTCCAGCACCAGCTCCTCGATCAGGGTCAAACGCAGGGCGAAGACCATTCCGGCAATGGCCACCAGCAGCAGCAGATAGCGCTGCCGGGTGAAGGCCAATGCGCCCAGCGCCAGATAGCCAACGATGCCCAGAACCGATACCGGCACGTGAAAGATCTCGGCGAAGGGGCTGTGATTGACCACGCCGCAATCCCACACCGCGTTGATGGAGCAAGCGCTCACATCGTTGGAGTAATGCACATGCAGCGCCAGCGCCGATACCACCACGCCGGCCAGAGCCAGAATTGCAATCAGGTATCTCATTCCGCCCATGCTATCAAAAACACCCCCGGCGTTTCAGTGAGCAGTCCGGTTTAGGATGAATCCATGACGCAGAGCGGCCAGCCATCCATCAAAGAAGACGGCGCGGCCCAGCGTGTGGCCTTTTTTGGCGGCAGCTTCGACCCGCCGCATCTGGGCCATCTGGCCGTGGCGCTGGCGGCGCTGGGGGCGCTGCGGCTCGACCGCGTGCTCTTTGCCCCAGTGGGCGCGCAGCCGCTTAAGCCGCGGGGATCATCCGCCGATTTTGCCCAGCGAGTGGAGATGACCCGCCTGGCGATAGAGGGAGAAGCCGCCTTTGCTCTGTCCCTCGCCGATGCGCCCAAACCCAACGGCGCGCCCAACTACACGTGGGAGACGCTCGGCCGGCTCCGCGCCGACCTCCCCGCGGGCTTTGCGCTATTTTGCTTGATGGGCGCCGATTCCTTTGCCGGAGTGCGCCGCTGGCATCGTGGCGCAGAGATCCCCTTTCTGGCTCCGCTGATCGTCGCCTCTCGTCCCGGTGAGCGTCTCGACGACCTGCGCGCGCTGCTGCCCCTGGGCCTTTCGCTCGAAGCAGAGACGGAGTGTGCACCGAATTCCGCCGGAATTCAAATGGAGTGTTCTCGCCTGCGCAACCAAGCCGGCCAGAGCGCACCCTTCTATCTGCTCCCCGGCTTGGAGGTCGAGATCAGCGCCTCGCAGATTCGCGAGCAGCTTCGCCAGGCGGAATCTCCGCTGCTTCCATCGCCTCTTGCCCTGCTGCCGGCCGCGGTGGCCGGGTACATCCGTGCGCAAAAGCTCTATCAATAAGGCCTGTCAGGGCAAACGCATCTTAATCGATCGGCCGCTTTCCGAGTGAAACAGTTGTAACCATTGCTTTTGTTTGTCTTTACGGAGGGAGCAGGGGTCTTCAGACCCCTGAAGCAGCGGCAAAAACGACAGGCTTTAGCCTCGGGTCTTTGCTCGCAGTTGCAAATTGCCCCGTGCCTGAAGGCCTATCCATCTATCGCCCTATTCAGGGGCCTGAAGGCCCCTGCTCCCTCCCCAAACTACCCTTTGTTTCGATTCCCAATTCAAAACTGGTACGACAGCGGAATTAAGATACGTTTGCCTTGTAAGGCCTGCTCACTTGCTCCCGCATTTACAACCGACTAAGATATAGTTTGGAGATTCTTCCCACCGCATGACAATCACCGAAGCACGCCAGCAGACTCGTCTGCACGTCCAAGCCGCAGCCGCCGTTTGTGAAGACAAAAAGGGCCTGGATACTCGCATCCTGGAACTTGACCCCGTCGACTCCGGCCTCTCCGATTTCTTCCTCATCACCTCGGCCAGCAACGACCGCCAGGCCGTCGCCATCGCCGACGAGATCGAATTCCGCTTGAAGAAGGAGTTCGGCCTCTACGCCAACTCCGTCGAAGGCCGCCGCCAGGGCGAGTGGGTTCTTCTCGATTACGTCGATTTCGTGGTGCACGTCTTCTTGACCGAGCGCCGCGCCTTCTACGACATCGAACGCCTGCGCAAGTCGGCACGCCCGCTGACTCCGGCGGAACTCGACGCGGAACTCAAAGCCGACCTCGTCGCCAAGACCGCCGCCGTTCGCGGCAAGTCCGCAGCCAAGAAGAAGGCAGCCAAGAAAACTGCCGCCAAAAAAGCGCCCGCGAAAGCTCCAGCCAAAAAGGCCGCTGCGAAAACCCCGGCCAAGGCTGCCACAAAGAAGGTTGCCGTCAAGAAGACGCCGGCCAAGAAAGCAGCCGCGAAGACCGCTCCTGCGAAGAAGGTTGCCGTGAAGAAGACGGCTGCCAAGCCAGCTCTGAAGAAAGCTGTCGCCAAAAAGGCAGTGGCCAAGTCTGCACCAGTCAAGAAAACCGCGGTCAAGAAGACTGAGGCCAAGAAGGCTCCAGCCACCAAAGCCGTCGCCAAAAAGACCGCAGTGAAGAAAGCGCCAGCCAAGAAGGCTGCTGCGAAGAAGTCTTCCTCCAGGTAGTTGGAACGATTTGGCTTAGAGCATTTCTCCTGTTGCTGTAGATTCATCCCACCCTAGCCGCAAAAACAAAAGCGCGGCGAGGGTGGGGCACCCTGAATTCTCCCTTTTCTCTCAAACCGACATTTTTCTACGCAGCGGGGGGTGGCGTCTGATCGCCTGTGGCCAGCTTGCGCAGCGCGGTAGCGTTCAACTCGTCGATGTGGCGCAGGCTGGGGAAGAAGCTGCTCCACAGCGCCGCCACCGCCAGCGCGCCCAAGCCGCCGAGGATGGTGGCCGGCACCGCACCCCACCACTGCGCGGTCAAGCCGCTCTCGAAGGCGCCCAGTTCGTTCGATGCGCCGATAAAGAGCGAGTTGACGGCGCTGACCCGGCCGCGCATCTCCGGCGGGGTAGCCAACTGCACCAGAGCGCCGCGGATAATCACACTGATGGCGTCGGCCGCGCCGGAGACAAACAGCGCCGCCAGCGAGAGCCACAGGCTGTGCGAGATTCCAAAGACCACCGTCGCCACGCCGAAGATGGAAACGGCCACAAACAGCCTGCGTCCGGCGTGACGCCGCAGGGGAAAGCGCGCCAGCAGTACCGACATCACCACCGATCCGGCGGCCGGCGCGGCGCGCAGCAGCCCCAGCCCGCGCGGACCGGCGTGCAGAATCTCGTGGGCAAAGATGGGCATCAGCGCCACCGCTCCGCCTAGCAGCATGACAAACAGATCCAGTGAAATCGACCCCAGCAGCATGGGCGCCTGGCCGACGTAGCGGAAGCCAGCCAGCACCACCTTGAGCGAGGCCGCGCGGTGCTCCATGCGCCCTGGCCGTACATGCAGCCGGGTGAGCTGCACCAACGTCCAGACCAGAGCAACAAGATTGAAGAGGTAGACAATCCCCGCGCCCTCCAGCCAGCGGCCGCCGGCCAGATGGTCGATCAGAGCCCCCAGCGGCAGAGTAAAAAGCACCCCGCCCAGCGCCGGTCCGGCTACATTGGAGAACTGGAAGATCGCCCCGCCCCAGGTGACGGCGTTCACAAAATGCTGCTCCGGCACCAGGTGGGGGATCAGCGAGCTGCCCGCCGGCCCACCAAAGGCCCGCCCCGTGCCGATCAGAAACAATACAGCATAAATGGGACCGACGCCGCTCATCTCTTCCCGCGCCATCAGCAGCAGCACTGCCGAGCAGACCAACTGCAGGCTGTAGGTCAGCAGCAGAATCCGC
The DNA here is from genome assembly GCA_964493705.1 of uncultured Occallatibacter sp. GTDB lineage: Bacteria > Acidobacteriota > Terriglobia > Terriglobales > Acidobacteriaceae > Telmatobacter. The sequence continues at coordinate 24,503 of CAZBPD010000014.1, read as the reverse complement.
CTGCGGTCGAAGCGGTCGGCGACGTGGCCGCTGGGAACCAAAAAGAGCAAGCTGGGCAGGAAAAGCGCCAGCCCGGTGTAGCCCAGATCGATGGCCCGGTGGGTGATCGAGTAGATCTGCCAGGCCACGGCCACCGACTGCGCCTCGGCGCCCAGCACCGCCGCACCGCGGGCCATCTGGTAGAGAGAGAAATCGCGCGAGGCAAAGGCCTCCATGCCGCGCCGGGGTTGGGGGGAAGGGGAAGACATGGGATGGTTCCATTTTAGGGGTTAGGGGTTAGGGGTTAGGGGTTAGGGACGAGGGGTTAGGGACGAGGGACGAGGGAATCGGGAATAGTCGTCCACCGGCTCTGCCGACCCTCAAGACACGAAATTGTAGCGCTGGCCTCCAGGCCGGCTGTATCGTGGACCTCCCGGTCCACGCTTGCCTTTCTTAGGGCGAGGAGCGGTCGGCAATTGTCAAACGCTCTCATTGCCGCGTCTGCACTGCGCCTGCGAGGATAGATTCCGGTTCTCGTTGCGAGTCACGGTCGATGAAGGATCGGCAGGAGGCAGAATATGGCAGCCAAACGGGTGGTGATTGTCGGTGGCGTCGCAGGCGGAGCAAGCTGCGCGGCGCGTTTGCGGCGTATGGACGAAGCCGCGGAGATTCTGTTGCTGGACCGCGGCCCCTACGTCTCCTTCGCCAATTGCGGCCTGCCCTATTACGTCGGTGACGTGATTCAACAGGAGTCGAAGCTGCTGCTGGCCTCGCCCGCGTTCTTCCGCGACCGCTTCAAGATCGAAGTGCGCACCGGCCACGAGGTCCTCTCCATCGACCGCGCAGCGCAAACCATTGAGGTGCGCGATCTGGAGGGCGGACGCACGTACTGCCAGCCTTACGACGCCCTGGTACTTTCTCCTGGCGCTGCGCCCATCTGCCCGCCCTGGCCGGGAGTCGACCTGCCCGGCATCTTCACTTTGCGCTCGGTTCCCGACAGCCGGGCCATGCGCGCCTGGATCGATGAAAAGAAGCCGCGCAAGGCTGTGGTGGTGGGTGGCGGCTTCATCGGCCTGGAGATGGCGGAAAACCTCGTCCATCGGGGCCTCGATGTCACCATCGTCGAAATGGCCCCTCAAGTGATGCCTCCGCTCGATGCAGAGATGGCGGAGTACGCAAAACAGCGCCTGCTGGAGCGCGGCGTCCGGCTGGCGTTGGGCGATGCGGTCAGCGCCTTCCAGCCTGCGCCCAGCGTCGGCCTGCTGGTGCAGACCAAGAGTGGAGCAGCTTTCGAGGCGGAGATGGTGGTGCTGGCCATCGGCGTCCGTCCCGAAACCGGGCTGGCCCGCGCCGCGGAGCTGGAAGTCGGTGAACGCGGCGGCATCCGCGTCGATGAACAGATGTTGACCAGCGACCCGCAGATCTGGGCAGTCGGCGACGCCGTCGAAGTCCGCAACCGCATCACCGGGCAATGGGAGCTGATCCCTCTGGCCGGCCCGGCCAACCGCCAGGGACGCATCGCCGCCGACGCCATCTGCGGTCGCGATGTCCGTTTCGAGGGGGTACAGGCCACGGCAGTGTGCGGATTCCTCGACCTGACCGTGGCCATGACAGGAGCTACCGAGAAGTCCCTGCGCCGTGCCGGCATCGGCGACTACCACTGCGTCTATCTGCACCCTACCCAGCATGTCGGCTACTATCCCGGCGCGCAGGCCATGCATCTGAAGCTACTCTTTAGACAATCCGACGGACGGGTGCTGGGGGCGCAGGCGGTGGGTGGCGAGGGCGTGGCGCGGCGCATCGACGTGATCGCCACCGCCATCCAGATGAAGGCCACGGTCTACGACATCGAGGCGGCGGAGCTTTGCTACGCGCCCCAGTTCGGCGCCGCCAAGGACGCCGTCAACATGGCCGGCATGATCGCCGCCAACGTGCTGCGCGGCGATGCCGAGCTGGCGCCCTGGCCAGAGATCGACTCCACGGAGGCGTTCCTGCTCGATGTGCGCGAGCCGGGCGAGTTTGCCGCGGGGGCAATCCCCGGCGCTCTCAACATACCCCTTGGTCAACTGCGCGGGCGTCTCGGCGAACTGCCACAGGAGCGGGAGATCTGGGTCAATTGCGGGGTCGGCCAGCGCGCCTACTATGCCTGCCGCATCCTCACCCAACATGGTTTGCGGGCCCGCAATCTCTCCGGCGGCATCGCAACTTATCGCGCACTGCATCCCTGACGCACGGGCCGGCATTTAAACTGGCATCGTGCCCAATCCGCGCACCCAAGGAGGGCCATGCCGCAGGAATCGACCGATTGTCCAGCAAAGACCAGCGAGACCGTACTATCCGGCAGCAACTGCTTTGCCTGCGGCCCTGGGAATCCCCGCGGGCTGCGGCTGGTGTTTCACCGCGAGAAAGAAGGCGCCATGGCCGCACTGTGGACACCCGAGCCGGAATTGGAAGGCTACAGCGGGATCGTCCACGGAGGCATCGTCAGCACGGTTCTGGATGAAGCCATGGCCAAGGTCGTTGCGGAGAGCGGAGCTCAGGCATTGACCGCTGAACTGCGCGTCCGCTTCCGCCAACAGACGCCCTCCGGCACTCAATTGCGCATTCGCGGCTGGATCGAGAGCCGCACCCGGCGCATGATTCAGACCGAAGCGCAATTGTGCGCCGCCGATGGCAGCGAACTGGCCCACGCCTGGGCGGTGTTTCTGCCCGTGGCGAAATAAGATTCCTTTGTTCCCTCGTTCCCTCGTTCCCTTGTTCCCTTGTTCCCTGCTTTACTCGTACCTTAGCGCCTCGATGGGGTCCAGGTTGGCTGCCTTCCACGCCGGGTAGATGCCGAAGACCAGGCCGATGGCGCAGGAGACGCTGAAGCCGACCAGCACCCACAGCGTGGAGAGCGTCGCCGGCAGGCCGATGGGGAGCGCGTGAACGATCCAGGTAAAGACGGCGCCTACGAGGACGCCGATCATCCCGCCCACAGCGCATAGAGTGATCGCTTCGGTGGTGAATTGGGTGAGGATCGTCTGTTTGGTTGCTCCCAGCGCCTTGCGGATGCCGATCTCGCGGGTGCGCTCGGTGACGCTCACCAGCATGATGTTCATTACTCCCACGCCGCCCACCATGAGGCCCACGCTGGAGACGGCGACCATGAAGGCAAAGAGTCCGCCGGTGATGTTGCCCCACAGCTTGGTCAGCGAGTCGGGTCCGAAGATCTCGAAGTTGTCGTCGGCCTCGACCTTGACCTTGCGGCGCACGCGCAGCAGTTCGCGAATCTCTTCCTCAACCAGGGACTTGTTCTTGGCGTCGTCGTACTTGACGGCGATCCAAACGTCTTTGACTTCCGGATGCAGGTTGTGGAAGGTGTTCAGGGGGAAGTAGACGGCGTTGTCCTGGGGGTTCTTGCCGCTGCCGAAGGGCTGCTTCTGCTTGTCATAGACGCCGATGACGGTATAGAGGCCAGAGGCCACGGTGACTTCCTTGCCGATGGGGTCTTCGCCATTCACAAAGAGCATCTCGGCGGTGTCGTGGCCCAGCACGCAAACGTGAGCGGCGCGCTGATCTTCTTCGTCGGTAAACTTGCGGCCCGCCTGATAGGTGTAGCTGGAGACATCCGCTCCCTGCGAGGTGTCGCCATTGAGAATGGCGCCGGCGACTTTGTGGCCCTCGTATTTGACGCTGACGTCGCCCACGCCAAACTGCTTGGTATAGCGCCTGCCGGGGTCTGCCGCCAGCACATGGGGCAGTTCGCGCATGGCCAGCGCGTCTTCCGTGGTCAGTTTCTTGCGGGTGAGCTGCTCCGTAGTGGGGCGTACGCCGATCACCGGCATGTGGAAGATCCACAAGACATTCGATCCGAACTGGTCGGCAAAGTCGGCGACCCGGTTGTTGAGGCCGTTAATCACCGAAGAGATGAGAATGACGGTGGTCACGCCGATGACGATGCCCAGAATGGTCAGCCCCGAACGCAGTTTGTTCTTCCTCAACGTATCGAGGGCCATCTTGACGGATTCCCGGTTTTGTCCTTGCGCCATACGTGCTCCGAGGGATTAGGGGTTAGGGATTAGGGGTTAGGGCTAGCCTGGCTGGCCTTTTCCTTGAGCTTTTCCAGAATCCCTGAGATCATTCTTCCAACTTCAAGCGACAAGCCTTCTGCTTCTTCTATCAATTTCGGCTCGCCAATTCCAACAGCGCGCGCGATTTCGAGTTGAGTTTGAACCTCATGGTTGGATCCGCGAGCCATACCGAGAAACTGTCGATATTCTCCTTTGCTCAACCTGCCGTGCCCCTCCGCGATATTGCTGGCAATCGATACGGTGGCGCGGCGCATTTGATTGACAAGCCCATACATCTCTTCATGGGGGAACCCCTTCGTCAGGCGATAAATGGATACAGCCAATTGGATCGATCTTTGCCACACCAGCAGGTCTCGAAATGATCGAATCATTACTTCACCTCCACCTAACCCCTAATCCCTAACCCCTACTCTCAGAGCTCCGCTCTGAGAGCCACCACCGGGTCCAGCTTGGCGGCTTTGCTGGCGGGATAGACGCCAAAGAAGATGCCGGTAGCCGTGGCCATGAACAGGCCCAGCAGCACGCTCCACAATTGCACGCTGGTGGGGAAACCGATAACCAGGGTAATGAGTTTGGCGAAGACCACTCCGAGAAACACGCCGATGGCTCCTCCCACCAAAGCCATGGTGGCGCTTTCGATCAGAAACTGCAGCAGCACATCGCTTTGTTTGGCGCCCAGCGCCTTGCGCACGCCGATCTCGCGGGTGCGCTCGGTGACGCTGACCAGCATGATGTTCATGATTACAATGCCGCCCACCACCAGCGAGATCGAGGCGATGCCGATCACCACGCTGAAAAAGATCGAGGAGATCTGCTTCCAGAGGTCCAGAAACGTGTCATTGGTCTCGATCTCGAAGTCGTCCGGCTGGCCGACCGCGTTGTGGCGGCGGCTGCGCATGATCACGCGCACCTCGTCCTTGGCGCGCTCCATGGCCTCGGCATCCTGACTGGCGGCGCGGGCATAGACGTCCAGCGAGCTGTTGTAGCCGTAGATCTGCTGAAAAGTGGAAACCGGGATGGCCACCCAGTTGTCCTGCGATTGACCAAACATCTTGCCCTTGCGGTCGCCCACGCCGATGATGGTGTAGGGGATGCCGTTGACGCGAATCTCCTTGCCCAGCGGATCGCCCTCGCCCAGCAGGTTGTCCACGATGTCCACGCCTACGATTACGTTGTGGGTGGCCTTGTCGTCATCGGCCGGGGTAAAGCCGCGGCCCAGCGCCAGCTCCATGTTGTCCAGCGAGATCATCGTCCAGGTCAGGCCGCGCATGTCGGTGTCGCTGCTGGAGTGGCCGTTGTAGACCACGCTCGAGTTGCGGTCCAGCCGCACTCCCACCTCGCCGCAGGCGCTGCAATTGTCGCGGATCGCCTCATAGTCTTCAATGCGCAGGATCTTGCGCTTGGCATATTTGAAATATTCTTCGGCGGTAAAGATCACCCCCGGCATCTGCCGCACCGCAAAGACGTCGGCACCATTGGTGATGATCTTGGTGGTGACATAGGAGTTGGCGCCGTTGACCAGGGTGATGACCATAATCACCGAACCCACACCCATGACCACGCCGAGAAGCGTGAGAATGCTGCGCAGCTTGTTGCTCCACAGCGACTGCAACGCAAGTTTGACGGCTTCACCGAATTGCATGATCCCACTTTCCCGCCGGAATCTCCCGATCCTGCGTCCCCACGCCGCATTCCGGCACTAGCGATCCCGCCTGACCCTTTGCGCTGCGCGGGCCGGGCGCAGACGATTGTCCCGCACTTCTCAGTCTACGCATTCGCCGGTCGCCGGTTCCTCCAGATACTTCTTGGACGAAGATCGGCCCGCTTAGGCCGCGCGCACTCCGGCTCGGCCAGAAAAATGCCTTCCGCCTTCTCACGGTACGCAATGCCTCGCCGCTTGGTTCCGAAAAGGTAACAAAAGGTCTGATTGATAAGAACCAAGAGGGCTTTCCGACACAGAACTGTCATCCTGAGCGAGCGCAGCGAGTCGAAGGACCTGCGGTTAGGGCCAGATTCAAAAAGCAGGTCCTTGGGTTGCGTTGGAGGCACAAAACGCCTCCAACTTCGCTCAGGATGACGGTGTTTTTCTAAAACAGATTTCAGCGACAAGAACCTTAAAGGATGTCTAAAAGTGGCTAACGTATCTCGCCGCTCGATACCCAACTCAGAGAATCTCCCGGTCCCAGCCCTCCAGAATCGTCTTTAGCGTGGCCATGAACTTGCCGCTGTCGGCGCCGTCGATGATGCGGTGGTCGAAGCCCAGGCAAAAGTGCTGCATGGAGCGAATCCCAATGGTGTCGTTGCCCTCGGCGTCGGTCAGCACCACCGGCTCCTTGGCCAGGCCGCCGATGGCCAGAATCGCCGACTCCGGCTGATTGATGATCGGGGTTCCGTAGAGACCGCCGAAGACACCCGAATTGGTCAGCGTAAAGGTCGATCCCGAGGCCTCGTCGGGCAGCAGCTTCTTGCTGCGCGCCCGTGCCGCCAGATCGGCGATGGCCCGCGCCAGGCCCAAAAAGCTGCGATCCTCAGCCTGTTTGATGACCGGCACAATCAGCCCCCACTCCAGCGCCACGGCTATGCCCAGATGGATATTGCGGTGATACTCAATCGAGCCCTCCACCAGCGAAGCATTCACGATGGGAAACTTGCCCAGCGCCTCGACCACCGCCGCTGCGATAAAGGGCATATAGGTCAGCTTGACGCCGTGGGCCTGCTCAAAGCGCCCCTTCAGCCGCTCGCGCAACCGCACAATGCGCGTCATGTCCACCTTGTAGACGGTATGAACGTGGGGACTGATGCGCTTGCTCTCGACCATGCGCTGGGCGATGATGGCCCGCATCTTCGTCATTGGGACAGGCGCCTGCGGGGCGGCAGATGCGTCTGTCGGCGCTTTGGTTTGCTGAATGAAAGGCGCGGTTGTAGCACTCCCCTGATTTCTCAGATGGCTCAGAATGTCTTCCTTGGTAATGCGGCCGGCCGCGCCGGTTCCCGCCACCTGGGCCAGATCCACCTGATTTTCCTTGGCGATGCGCCGCACCAGAGGGGAAGAGCGCAGACGGCGTCCGGCATCGACAGCCGCGGCATCGGGAGCGGCATCCGCTTCTTTCGGACCCGGAGCCTGAACGGGAAGCTCAGCCTTGAGCGCCGGCGCCGGCTCGGCAACTACCAGATCCGGTAGCTCCGTCGCGCCGAGAGCGCCGCCGATGACCGCGACAACCGTGTTCACTGCAACCGTTTCACCTGCGCCGACCTTGATCTCGGTCAGCACACCGGCCACCGGCGCGGGAATCTCCGCATCCACTTTATCGGTGGAGATCTCAAAGAGCGGTTCGTCGTGCTCCACCCGGTCGCCCACTTCCTTGAGCCACTTGGTGATGGTGCCCTCGACGATGGATTCGCCCATCTGCGGCATCACCACCTCGGTTCCGCCAGCCAGCGGAGAAGCCGCATCGATCACGGCGGGCTTGGAGTCCTTCACCGCCGCCGCCCGCGCCGCCGCGGCCAGCTCGATGCGCTCGGCCACCACGGCCACCACGGTATTGATTCCCACCGTAACGCCTTCGCCCACCCGGATCTCGACCAGCACTCCGGCGGCAGGCGATGGAATCTCCGCGTCCACCTTGTCGGTGGAGATCTCGAAGAGCGGTTCGTCCCGCTCCACCGCGTCGCCGGCCTTCTTGAGCCACTTGGTAATGGTGCCTTCCACGATGGACTCGCCCATCTGCGGCATGATCACGTCGATTGCCATGGATCGTCTCTCCGGGATGCGGGACAAATTCTGCCTCCGGCTCCTGCCGGATTATAAATTGTGGCGCATTCGCAGTGGATATGCTCTACTGCTGCTTCGCTATCATTCCGGCTCGGGAAGGAATTCCTACCAACAAAAAAACTGTCATCCTGAGCGGAGTTTGGCGCGCTATTAGCGCCAAACGCAGTCGAAGGACCTGCGGTTGCTCTCTCTAGCGCATCTCTGGTGCAAACCCAAGAGGGGCGAAGCAGCCACTCACCGACCTACGCCAGCTCCGGCGGCTCCGGCTGGCCGCGCAGCCGGCGGATCTCCGCCGGAACCCGCAACGGCGTGTCTTGCGCTGGAAGCTCAAGTTCTTCAGCGGCCTGCGCGCGCAGAGCAACCAGACTCTCGACCGCCAGCACCGGTTCGCCGAAGACCATCCCGAATTGCCGCGCCGATTCATTGGCCACAGCTTCCAGTCCGGGGTGCTCCGCGCTTTTTACGTCCTGCATCTGAAATTCCACCTCCAGGCTGGTGACCGGCTTGTCGGTGATGCCGCAGGGGTTGATGAGCGAGAAGTCGCGCAGGTCGGTGCTTACGTTGAAGGCGAAGCCGTGCGAGGTAATGCCGCGCGAAACGTGAATCCCGATGGCTGCGATCTTGCGCTCCTGTGAGCGTGCCAGAGGCTGGCCGACCGGTGCTCTGTCTGTCGCGGAAAGAATATCCATCGAGGACGTTTTGTAACAGGGCACGACTTGAGTCGTGCCGAGAGCATCCGCAGAAAATGGTTGGGCTTTAGCCCCTGCGTTCGGCTCAACCGCCGATTGCGGGGAAGCATTTTCTGCGTCTGCGCAGGAGCACCAAACGCCGGTCAGCCCGGCCACCCTGGCGGCGTGCAGCCCAAAGGCCCCGCAGACCCGAATCAGAGCCTCTTCCATGCGCCGCACAAAGTCCACCGGCCCCATGCGCGCACCGCTGGGGGTGCGCATCGAGCGCAGATCGAAGATCGGATAGCCCACCAGTTGCCCCGGTCCGTGGTAGGTCACATCGCCGCCGCGGTTGATCTGGTGCAGGGTGACGCCCCGCGCCGCCAGCAACTCGTCGGAGGCCAGCACGTTGGCACGGTTGGCGTTGCGGCCCAGCGTCAGCACCGGAGGATGCTCCAGAAGCAGCAGCACGTTGTCTACACGGCCTTGGTAGCGCAGCGCCGCGATCTCCGCTTGCAGTTGCAGGCTCTCGTCGTAGCCCACCCGCCCGAGATACAGATACTGGATCATCGTCTTCGATTGTAGCGGCGCAGCGCCGGGCGCAGAGACGCCAGAAATCCGCGCCACCGGGCAAATCTCTCTGAGGCACTCCATTGGCAGGCAACCCAACTGCTGCGTTCGCGGTCACAGTTTTGCAGTTGGGGGCTTCTCTATAATCGAGACGAATTATCCCATGGTATTCGTTGCAAGGTGCGTCGTGGCCGCGTCACGGACCGCCCGGAAGCGTAGATTCTGAACCCAACCAATCGAACAAAGGAGCACAACTCCCGATGCATACGCATGAAATCGAACAGATGTGTGTAGTTGCCAAGGGGCCGAACCACGGCCCGGCGCCTATTCCACAAGAAGGCCGTTGGACCAAGGTCAAGGAAGTCACCGATGTCTCTGGTCTCACCCACGGTGTGGGCTGGTGCGCACCGCAACAGGGCGCCTGCAAACTGACCCTGAACGTCAAGAACGGCATCATCGAAGAGGCGCTGGTGGAGACCATCGGCTGCACCGGGATGACGCATTCGGCTGCCATGGCCGCCGAGATTCTGCCCGGCAAGACCATTCTTGAGGCCATGAATACCGATCTGGTCTGCGATGCGATCAACGTGGCCATGCGCGAGCTGTTTCTGCAGATCGTCTACGGGCGCACGCAGACAGCCTTCTCCGAGGACGGGCTGCCCATCGGCGCCGGCCTGGAAGATCTGGGCAAGGGCCTGCGCAGCGTGACCGGCACCATGTACGGCACCACCGAAAAGGGCGCGCGCTATCTGGAACTGGCTGAGGGCTATGTCACCGAACTGGCTCTCGACGCAGACAGCGAGATCATCGGCTACAAGTTCGTACGCCTGGGCGTCATGATGGATTCGATCGCCAAGGGCGTGGATGCGCAGACCGCGCTGACCAAGGCAACCGGCACCTATGGCCGCTTTGCCGACGCCGTCAAAACCATCAACCCCCGCAAGGAATAGGAGCAGATCATGGCTTTATTTGAAGGATACGAGAGAAGAATTGCGCAGATCAGCTCCTTTCTTGCCGCCTCTGGCATTGAATCGCTGGAGCAGGCCGAGAAGATCTGCCTGGACAAGGATGTGGATGTTCGCAAGATCGTAAAGTCCATCCAGAACATCGCTTTTGAAAACGCCGGCTGGGCCTATCTGATCGGCGCCGCGGTGGCTATCCAAAAAAAGCAGACGGTGGCCGCGGATGTGGCCGAGACGCTGGGAACCGGCCTGCAGGCCTTCTGCATTCCCGGTTCGGTTGCCGACGATCGCAAGGTGGGCATCGGCCACGGCAATCTGGCCGCGATGCTGCTGCGCGAAGAGACGGGTTGTTTCGCCTTTTGCGCCGGGCACGAATCCTTTGCCGCCGCCGAGGGCGCAATCGGTCTGGCCCGCTCCGCCAACAACGCCCGCAAGACGCCGCTGCGCGTGATCCTCAACGGCTTGGGCAAAGACGCTGCGCTGATCATCTCGCGCGTCAACGGCTTCACCTACGTGCAGACCGAGTTCGACTACGCCACTGGCAAGCTGAACGTGGTGCGCGAGAAGGCCTACTCCATCGGCGAGCGCGCCGCGGTGCGCTGCTACGGCGCCGACGATGTGCGCGAAGGCGTGGCCATCATGCACTTGGAGCGGGTGGATGTGGCCATTACCGGCAACTCGACCAACCCCACGCGCTTCCAGCACCCGGTGATGGCGATCTACAAGAAGGAGCGCCTGCTGGACGGCAAGAAGTTCTTCTCGGTGGCTTCGGGCGGCGGCACGGGCAGAACCCTGCATCCCGACAACATGGGAGCGGGTCCGGCCTCCTACGGCATGACCGACACTATGGGCCGCATGCACTCCGATGCGCAGTTTGCCGGTTCTTCCTCCGTTCCCGCGCACGTGGAGATGATGGGTTTGATCGGCATGGGCAACAATCCCATGGTCGGCGCGTCGGTTGCGGTCGCGGTCGCCGTGGAACACGCCATGAAGCAGTAGAGGCAAACCATGGTCGCACTGGTCGACTTGGTGTATCGTCGATCCGGTTGATCGTGAGCGCACGGTCCCCCACCCTAGCCGCAAAACCGGGGTCCCCACGAACGGTCTTTCGTCCGTGGGGTGGAAAAACAACTGCGCGGCGAGGGTGGGGCGGCCTTTTGAATGTGAGCGAACGGGATCGCGATTCCAGGGTTTCATCGAAATTCGGACCGGAAAAAAGGGTGCTCGAAAAGATTCTTGTTCATTCTTTTGGATTTTCGAGTCGGATCCGTGCTATAGTCAGGGAAATCGTAGAATTCGATCTGAAGTCCTTGCCTGTTCCGCGTTACCGCCTACTCGCAACACTTCCACATTGCGTTCAGCGGTAAATCAGCACAGAGGAGCAACACATTATGGAACAGGGCACTGTCAAGTGGTTTAACGACGCCAAGGGTTTTGGATTTTTGAGCCGCGAAAACGGCGAGGACGTCTTCGTTCATCACACCGCCATCCAGTCGAACGGTTTCCGTTCGCTGCAAGAAGGCCAGCGCGTTCAGTTCAACGTGGTCAAGGGACCCAAGGGCTGGCAGGCTGAAAACGTTCAGGCCATCTAAGCCGGAACGCTTCGATCAGATTCGAGCAGAATCAAAAGGGACAGCCAAGCGGCTGTCCCTTTTCTGCGTCTGGGCGTGTGTTGATGGCAATGGCCGGTTTGGCGGCGTGAATAAAACGCGAAACGAATGAATCACGTGCAGAAACTCCTGCACGGTGTTGTCGCCAGACGGCTTACGCCGCCGGCTCCAGAGCCTCGGCGGCAACGGGTACGGCGGGGGAGTGAACGCCACCCGAGGGTGTATTGTGGGTGCCCAGATACTGCAAAACATCGTTGATGGAGTCTTCGAAGCGGCCGCCGGTCTTGTGGGTGGCTTTTACGCCTTTGGCGACAAGCTGGCAAACTTCAAAGCGGTTGATGCCCTGCGCGAGTGCGCGATGGATTTGGTCGGAACGCATAACGAACTCCGGTCAACACGGTGGTTGGTGCGTGAAGTGCGGAGCTCGTCCGGAGCAGTACGGAGGTCATAGCCGAGCAGGCTGTGCAGTGGGAGGGCAGCCAGAGGCGGGCCTGATTCGATTGTACGCTGGAATCGACTCGAACGCGGGCGCAGTTCGCCTTTAGAATCGGCGGATTGAACCTGCGCGCTTTCGTCCAAGGCCAATCCCTGTTAACATATAGGTCATATCGACCCGGCGAGCGGGAAACCAGAAGAGATTGCAGCGAAAGAGGTTACACGTGGCAGATACCACCAATGTCGAAGAGCGCGAAGAACGAAAGAAGCTGAAGCGGGCCGCCCGCAAGAAGGCTGCCCCCAAGGCGAAACAGACCGAGCCTCGTGGATCGAAGAAGAAAAAGGTCAAGAAACTGGCCCGCGGTCAATCGAAGCGCTAAGCGTAAGCTTTGCTAGAACAAGGGGTTCCGGGACGGGCCGTACGGTCGCCTGGCGCGGAACCCCAGCCTACCTTCCCCCTCCCGATGGTCTTGCTCTCTCCTGTGTGCAAAGGCCAGCCTGCGTGGCCCCGATCCTGGCAGTAAGGATTCCCTTGGGAAAGCCCTATCTGCCAGCGCCGGCCAGGACACCGTGGTTGCGGGAAGCCTTTTACCCACAGGCGTCCTGCGCAGTGCAGGACCGGGAGAACTGCCCTGGCCAGCCAACTTTTTGCCCGCAAGTCCATTGATAAGCTGATCCTGGAGTCGGAAGCCCCGGAGCAGGCGCTGAAGAAGTCTCTGGGGCCCTGGTCTCTGACCGCGTTGGGCATCGGAGCGGTGATTGGTTCGGGAATTTTTACCGTGATCGGCACGGCTATGGCCGGGCAAAAATTCCCTTCGCCCGAAATCGGCAACACCCCGCTTTTGCACTATGTTTTGCACCATACAGCGCTGGCCGGACGGCCGGGCGCAGGACCGGCGCTGGCGCTTTCGCTGGTGCTGGTGGCCATCGTCTGCGTCTTTACCGGGCTGTGTTACGCCGAAATGGCCTCGATGATCCCCATCGCCGGCTCGGCGTACACCTACACCTACGCCACTCTGGGCGAGCTGGTGGCCTGGATCATCGGCTGGGACCTGATTCTGGAATACGCCTTCAGCAATATGAGCGTGAGCGTGGGTTTTGCCGCGCATATTGTCGATCTGCTCGACTGGTTCGGGCTGCACCCAGCGGCACAATGGATCTCGCCCGCCTACTTGCCCACCGGGTTGCAGGATCTGGCCGGCAACGACATTTACCAGTCCGGCTGGCACTTCGGCTTCAACATCCCCGCTTTTCTGGTGGTGATGCTGCTGACAGTGCTTCTGGTGCGCGGCATCCGCGAGTCGGCCCGCGCCAACAACGTTATGGTGCTGATCAAGATGGCTGCCATTCTGGTCTTCATCTTTGCGGCCGCCAGCTTCGTCAAGCCCCACTACTGGCATCCCTTCATGCCCAACGGCTGGACGGGCGTGCTCACCGGCGGCTCCATCATCTTTTTCACTTACATCGGCTTTGACTCGGTTTCGACGGCAGCCGAGGAGTGCAAGAATCCCCAACGCGACCTTCCCATCGGCATTCTGGCTACGCTGGTGGCCTGCACCCTGCTCTATGGCGGCGTGGCTATCGTGCTCAGCGGCATCGTGCCCTGGCAGTCGGTGATGGGCGACGCGGCGCCGGTGGTCAACGCGCTGAAGAAACTCTCGCTGCAGCCCGGCGGCCACAACCTGCAATGGGTGCGCCTCTTTGTGCTGATGGGCGCCATGCTGGGCATGATCTCGTCGATCCTGGTCTTCCAGTTGGGGCAGGCGCGTGTCTGGTTCGCCATGTCGCGCGATGGATTGCTGCCCAAGATCTTCAGCCGCATCCACGTGAAATTCCGCACCCCGGCCGTGGCTACCTGGGTGGCGGGCTTCGTGGTGGGCATTCCCGCCGGCCTGCTGGACATCGGAACGGTCTCGAACCTCTCCAACATCGGAACGCTCTTTGCCTTCGTGCTGGTCTCCATTGCGGTGCTGATTCTGCGCTACCGCGAGCCGGAGCGCCCACGAAGCTTCCGCGTGCCGCTGGGACCGCTCTTCCCGGTGCTGAGCATCGTCTTCTGCATTGTGCTGATGATGGGCTTGGAGGTGCTAACCTGGGCTTCCTTCTTTCTGTGGCTGCTGATCGGCCTACTGATCTACTTCTTCTATAGCCGCCACCGCTCGGAGTTCGCCAAGGCACGATGACCGCACGGCGCCCGATAGATGGAAGATCGAAACGCCTTCCATCCGCAGGGTATAGCCATTCTGGAATCGCCCCTGAAACGTCTCCCATTCCCGAAGAATGGCTGGCGCTGATTGCTGCGCGCGGAAATCGGTATAGGGGAGCGAGTGACCGCTCTCCCCTGCCACACCCCCGTACAGGCGGGTCCGCATAGGGCGGTTCAAGAAGTTGAGGTCAACCCTGTGCCTTCCGTTTGAGGACGCGGGCACCGGTCTTCATCCCTGTCTAAGTGATCGAATGCGGCTTCAACGAGTCTCCACTCGACCGCTCCGCCAATGGGGATGTCTGAGCCGACATATTTTATTGCCCTGATTGGCACGGTTCAAGCCTTGCCCTTTCAAGACCGCGGGGAAGGTTCAAATGCGATTACCCTGGCTGACTTCGTCCGGGTTCCCCGCGTTGGGGAGAGTTCTGCTACACTAGTTCAAGCGTAACGAGGGGCCATTGCAACCAGGCTGCGCCCCATCCGGTACGTGACTGCAACCCATGTTCGGGGAGTGGCTCAGCCTGGTAGAGCACCTGGTTCGGGACCAGGGGGTCGGAGGTTCGAATCCTCTCTCCCCGACCAATAATTTCAATAACTTACAGCATATTTGGCGTCTTCCGAAAACGCCACTGTAGTCAAATTTGTAGCAGTGAAGACCTCCAAGTTCCTCACACCTCAACACCCAAAAGAGATTCCGTCAGGATTCCTGTTTGGCTCACAGGCATCTCGTCGGCCAGAGACGCCCATGCAGCCACACATTCGATCGATGCGCCATCGGCCATCCCAATCAAAAGGGAAATTAGCCTAAAAACATCTGTTACCCAACAGAAGTGCGCCGGCGTAGAGACGTTTTCGGGGCCAATGTGGCGTCCCGATACGTCCAGCGCATTGAACGCGACGGAGCCGAGCTTGAGATTGACCTGCTCCAGGAGTCTCTGGATGTGGTTGGGCGCCCGGCTCTGGCTCTGGCTCTCGCGCAATTCCACGCGATAGCGGGTCAAATTCCGCAGGTCCTGGATGGAGGTTGACGGTACGTAGCTTCCCTTGAGCAGCCCGTGCTGCAGCAGGTCGACGATCCACTCGCAGTCTTTGGCGTCGGTCTTGCGTCCAGGCACGACCTTGATATGCTGCGGGTTAACTAGCTGTTACTCGAACTGCCCTTCCAGCACAGCCCAAACCGACCGCCAACACACGCCCGTAGCTTCCGTCGTACGTAGGCAACGCCTTGCTCCCGCAGCCTGTCTGCCAGCCCCAACAGATCTCCGTGGAGCTGCCAAAGGCCCGAACCTGTTTGCGCTTCTTGCCGTCTGGCTCACAAACCTGCACGCAGGCGCTCATCGTCTTCTGGTGTTCATCCAATCCAGCTCAACATGCATAAAATACTTGCATGGATCTACCTCCCGGACCGCCTCTGGAGGAAGCCTTCTCTCGTGAGAGTCCCTTTGCGTGCTAACGGCCTGCGCGGCGACGACAATTCCTTGCTCCTCCAGGCTTCCAGGCCAGACGCATCTGCAGGCTTATCAGCACCACTGCCCGAAACGGCCCTCTGCCCAGAGGCGGACCAAATCTACGCTACTTCGGGTGGCCTCAATTTTCATCCCCCTTTGTGACCGGTACGGTCATGAACGTCTCCTCTGGTGTTGGAAAAGAGTTCCACTTGACATCCTTCAGACCACTTGCTACGCTTTATCCATAGCGCAAAGGCGCAGTTGAAAAATCAATTCGGAGGATTTGCTGAGATTTCTGCAGGGATGGCTTCAGTTCCGATCATCCATAGACACCCCGCTCGTTACCCACCTGCTCTATACAATCTCATCGAGAGATGCCCAAAAATGGTCCACCCGATTTCAATGATCGGACAGGATCGGTTCCCGTTTTTCTGTGCATCTCTCTCGAGGCTAACTTCGGTTAGCCTTTTTCTTGCGAACAACTTTAGCCAAGGGATTAGCCTTCGAAATTCCTTGGTTTGTGGATCAGTTTTAACATGTTAAAATCGCCTCGGAATTGTTGAAGTATTTCCGGTTTATGGTTTGAGGCGCAAGAACCTATGGGTATTTGAAGCTTCTTTCATATGCCACTTTCCCGCGCCACTTCAGAATATAGCTATACATGGCACCTGAGCCTTCCGTATATGATGGATTGTAGCTCTTTGGCTGTGTATAGTACATTCCAAAGTTATTCTCAATCGCGAAGAGCGCCATTCCCAACGTATGTGTTTTAATGCCGAACGGCGCCAAAACAATTTCAGGATTTTCGCATTTCCAGCGACAAAGAGTCATATAGACCAACTCGGCATCCCACCCGGAGATTGGCTGAAGATTTCGACCAAGATTGATCGAATGTTCCGGAGGCAACAGTTGCCTTAGCATCGCCCATTGCCGCCGTTCGACCACCGGAGCAGTGGGGAAAGACATAATGAATCTCGTATCTTTTCGGCCATGATATTGCTCCATGATTGACCGAATATTGAGCTCTTCGAATCCGAGCGAAACAACAAGAGCGCCCTTACCTAACGGAGTTCTCCCGGCCATTCCCGGTAAGTGATCGCATGGTAGTGCATCCGTCGACAAATGATCTTTTGCATATCCGACGCTCTCTGCCGCAGTATAGGTGACAAGTAAATCCTGACACCATTCGCTTTTCAGCATACGTTTAAGTAAGAAGCAGAATACGCGTTTTGGCAAGCTCGTAATGTCGAGCACTATGGAAGATATGCCGTTCAGGCTATTTCTGACATTGAATAGTATGTCCAGAAGCTGATCTTCTGTGGCGAGCAGATCAACAATATGCTCGTTAAACTTCACGCGAGCGTCGGTCAGTCGCTTCCGGTGCACCGCACACTTAGTTGTGATCGTATCGGCATAGCTCGGGAAAGCATCTTTGGGATCATCCACTCGTAACAACCACAGCGGTCCGCAGCTTCCAGAATTGCTGAAAATCAAAGGGACATGGATCGATCTCTCCTCGAACGATAAACACCCGACGAAACGCGAAGAGCGCTCTAAAACGAACAGTTTAAACAAGTCCTCATTGCCTGAAGGTAGTATCATCGGGAACCTCAAAACTCAGTTGCGCACTCTCGCGCTGCACAATCATTTTTTTGTTCCTTCGGCCCTTAACGCCGAAGTAGATGCGTTCATTTGAAAATATCCACATATACGCATCATGAATGTCCTGCACATAAAATGGTTCCTTCACCCGCTTCAACGGGATTTTGAAAAATGGGGATAGGAGTGGATGCAAGTACCACTTCTCACGCACGCTGTCACCAGGGTTTTTGGACGTATGTGCTCGTTGCTCAATGATCGCCCAGCTGACGCCTTTCCGCAAGAAACCAGCGACGCTTTCGCCCTCTTCAGAACCTTGCAGATCCGTCTCCCGGATGGAGAATCCGCTGTGCCCTGGATTCGAAATCGCGGCCTCTCCGATCAAGCTGTCATTAATCGCAGGTCCCAACCTCCCGATGACTTCAAATCTCCTCTGTCCACCGAAAGTCTCTGTCCTATCGCGCTCGGCCCAGTTCTGGGATGCTTTATGGATTGATTCAGTTTGGATTTTATCGCTGATTGGGGCGGCCAAGAGTGGGTCTACTCCCAATCGACTTGCGAGATCCCAAATTTCAGAGAGAACAAGCAGCGTTGCCGTTATGTTGAAACCAGAAAGCCCCAATAGCGTGTCCCAGCCAAAATAGAGCTTTCTTTGTCGAGTCATAGAAGCAACCTGCAGTAAAGCCACCTCAATTCGCTCTTTGCGCCACCACCGCTCACTCACCCAAGGACGGCTTTCCAATTCGGTCATTATCTTAGACTCGGTCCAACCTCGTCTGTGTTTCTGGAGTGCCCATGCAGAAGCGAGCCGAATCTCAAGCGGATTACTTTCCTCAACGAGGAAGGACTCTAGCCTCGCCTTTAAGGTTTGCGGAAGATTTGCTATAAACTTCTCTTTTGTTCGATCATACTTCTTAAGATAGAGCTTCGCCTCGCGAGATGGATTGCTCATACCCAAAATACGGTCCACACCTCCAGATATTTCACCGTAAGTATATTTCAAGCGCCGATCAGTGACATCCTTTGCAAATCTCCGGAAGAGCCAGTTCTTATTTCGCTCGGAGCGCATTAAAACCTGGCGCAAATCGACAATCGCATAATCTCGATTGACTTCCACTCTGGATTCCGCCCCCCAAATCCTAAGCTCCGTCCCCCAATCGTAGGTCCTTGCGCCAATCTTATAGAACACAAAAGGGTCACGCGCCTTTATTGCTGAGTTTAGAATCCTCTGTAGAGAAGTCCCAAAGCTCGGATTTAGCTCAGGGAGAACCTCGTACTGATCGACAACTACAAAGAGAGATGCGTTCGGCTTTGAACTCATCTCCCTCAAGAGTTTCCCGCATTCGAAAAGAGGAATTCCCAAGCTGGCTTTTGTCGTCCAGATATCGTTTGGGATGTCGTCCGTATTCGTATCTAGAAAGTCTTTATATGCCGCAAGACGTCCTTCAGCAATGGCTGATAGGTCCTCCAATGTGCGCGCCTCTGAGTAGAACCCGTGCCAGCAATCCCAAGATGCGATTCTTTCAACTAGGGTCCCCACCTCAGGCATTCGGTTAAGCCCTAGCCAAGATCTAGCTGTCCTAAATTGTGACTTTTGCAGCAACGAAAGCCCCTTGACGAACTCGCAAAACAAGAATGTGTTCAAGAAATCTGACGCGGCCGCGCTATCAACACTCGATGTTGGGTCACTTATTCGGCGTGCTTGAGAAATTGAGCGCTTTCCAAAGGAGTGGAAATTTGATCTGACGAGATTTACCGAAATGCCCAAGAAGGGATCAAGGCCACGCATGCCAACAGGCTCGCTACGTCCATCTCCAAGAAATCGCGCCAAGACTTCGAGACGCACCAGATTGACAAGCATTGTCTTTCCAGCGCCCTGAGGTCCGGTAATGATGACGTTGGATGGACGAAATACCTCCAATGTCTCGCCAACCAGAATTTCGGTGCTGAAAACTTGTCTATAAAGGTCTGGATTCTCAATCAGTTCCGTGATTAAAAGATCGTGGAAGGGATTGTGCGCTCGGCGCTGGTCGCGGAGACTATTCTTCATAACTTCCCTCCTTTTCGTCTACCGTCGCTTCGTGGATGATGGAGTCGGCGAAACAGAGCTCGCCAAGCAGCGTTCTGATGATGAATCAGCGGCAGCGTGTTGTTCGGTACGTTATGTGCCGTAACAACGAGTGAACCGCTGCTTGAATATCCAAATGCATTCCTTGGAGGGTCGTCAGTATCGCCAGATGGCTGTAAGACGCGGTCTTCGGTAGCCAGCACGATGGCCCGAATTGCCTGATGCTCATCTCTTTCGCCAGGTTGCATTTCCCTAGAAACGCATTCATCACCGGGGATAACATGTACTGCTTTGACAGTTACTCGAGGAATCGGATCGCTAATGTAGCTATCAGCGCCGGAATTCAAGATAATCATGGGGACAAACAGAATCCGTGATAATCCATTGGATAAATCACTCGAGATGTTGAGAATCTTCCGTGCCTGACGTCCGCTCCCCACGAAATCCTCTAGGACGAGTATCGTTTTGCTTAAGTGAGCCATCCGGAGTATTTCTTGAGCTATCACCTCATCTTCACCTAGTACAATTGGTTTTGGGGCAGGTAAGTCGTTAACCTGGCAGAAATCCGACACCTTCATGCTGTCTGTTATTGAAAGTATACTGGTCCTTGAGACCTGTTCACATATTAGTTGTGGCCTATCTACGCTCATTCGATCCTCAATCGATTCAGATCCGAGAAGCCATGGAACAATTATCCGACGGAAGGCGTCTCGATAGAGGCAATGCATCTGCGCGGTATCAATGAAGGACACCTGTGAGAGGAGCTTTAATAGCGCTTTGCGTTCTGGATCGTGCGAAACGTTGTCCATCCAATTAAGGAGGCGGGTCGAGAATGGACCATCCTGATTGCTGAACTGCTGATACTGGTGAAAGCGAGTAGAATCGTGAAAATCTATATCTCGCAACACACTCATGTAAGGATAACTATCGCGAGCATCTCGCCGACCGTCCTCCTCCCAGGAGAGTATTGTTTCGTAAAGCTGTTCTTTGTTCATATCGGTTTCACCGCAACAAAATAGCGTTCCTTACGGTCATTGCCATTATGCCCATTGGACAGCCGCAGTGAATTCAAATAGCGACGCGTTGTTGGAACTGTATGTACACCTTCCTCTGAAATCTTAAACCCAATTGAGATAGCGACTTCCTTCAATATGGCGGCAGTATTAACAAGACCTGAAGAAGAGGGGCCGGTTCGAGACAGTTTTACGTCTCCCGCAACACAGATTAGCTTTCCTCCCGGTCTGAGCATTGTTGAGCATTGCTCAAGAATGATAGCAATGGATGTGGAGTACCTAAAGACACTGGACGTCTGCAGGTAATCGCTTGGCTTCACGCTTGTTTCCGCGTCAAGTAGCCAATGTCTTAGCCAGTTATCTTTAAAGTAGGTTTGAGCGTTGAAGTATGGCGGAGACGTCAGTACAACGTCCACGATGCCGGCCTGTTGGCGGAAGTGGTTGCAAAGGTCAAGAGCGGAACCAAGTACTACGGAACTGACCACCTGTGGGCCGGCCTCGGTCGGGATACAACGCTCAACCTTTTTACGGAGGCAGGCCGCAATGTCTCTGATGGGACGGACCAAATTGTTCTTCTTGGCATAAGCCCGCACATAAGAAGGCGCCATCCCAAATGCATGCGCGGATGGAATCGATAAAGAGAATGATGCATGGCCGTGAATGATACCCAATAGAGCAGCAAGGACAACAGATGCACATCCAGGGTCGCGCTCCTTCGCAATGTCGGAAAGAAGGTAATCGCGTATCGGGATCAGCCTTTTAATGTTGTGAGGGTGCAATAGAGAGGCCACGTCAGGTCTGGCTGAAATGCCGGTCAATGAGTGAGTTGGCAATTGGTCAATATAACGGAGAACATTACTTCTTGTGACGAGAGCAACTTTGGCCCTTGAGCATATGACCGCCTCGGGAGCGACGTCAAGGCCGAGACAGTTCATCCTCAGTGTACGTGCCGCTAGCAGCGTAGTTCCTTTTCCACAGAATGGGTCGCACACGAGAGCCCCAATAGGAGCGTGCTTACGCAACAAGTCGGTTGCGGTGAGGACAGGGAAGGAGCCAGTGCGAGACATGATGCCTTGCAGTCGAGATATATCGCGAACCGTCCAGGCTAAATCGATCTGGGAAATCTGAGTAAACGTGTTCATAGAATTACTTCTAGGATTCTACCTCAATCGAAGCATTGTCAAACAGCAGATTTAGTTTTCGAGTGTATCCGCGCTTGATCCGAGGGCAATGGGGGAGCGCTTGTGGCGTCGTAGAAGTGGTGCCTGGAATCTTCCAAAACCAGTGCGATAACCCTAAAACCGCAGTCCCCCAGCAAAAGAGCGCCCGTATCTAGGCGTTTTCGAGGTCGGCGGGGGACGAATCTGGCCACGATGTAGTCGGCGGGGTCTTCCATCGGTCTGTCGCAGGCGACTGCTCCGCGACCATCCTTACATGGCTAGGGGCCGCTCGGATATTGCCTATCAACAGCATCAGCGCGGCCTTGGCGGCGTGCATTGGCGTCAGGTGGAGGGTGGTTTGACCCGCGTGCTGGGTGGCTCTACCCACCCCCGCCAACAGCAAGGCTCTGCTGGTAATGGCTTCCATGCGCGCTTCCGGTTTAGCGGCGCGGCAGTTCCAACCACCACCAGTTGCAAATCAACGCCACGGCGCGGGCGCTGGTCTGGCAGCGCTCGATGTCCTGGGTGGTAAAGCCGCCCCAGCCCCATTGGTTTCTCAACTCGTCGAAGCCGTTTTCTGCATCGGCCCGGTCGCGGTATAACTGCGCCATCGACTCCAGCGGGTAGCCGCTGGCCGTTCAGTGGCGTGAGCCCTTCTCGTGCCAGCCGTTCCAGCGGCACCTCGCGGGTGGTTCAGTGCTGACGCCGGTTGGCCTCTTCGCACCAGAGAAATGCCTGCCGGTTCAGATCGACCAGCGAAGTGAAGTCGATCCCCGGCCAGAAGCTCGACTTGCTGTAGCGGATCGTGGACTCGATCTTGCCCTTGGTCTCCGGTCGATAAGGATGGCAGACGCGCGGCACAAAGCCGTAGTAGCTGGCAAAGTCCAACATCTTCAGGTGGAATCGCGGTTGCCCGTCGATCCGTTCCACCACCCATGTCTTCATGTTGTAGGTCAACACGGTCGCTGCCAGGCCGCCAAAATAATGGAAGGCGTGGATCATGCAGTTGAGCATCGTCTCCATGTCCTGGCGCTGGGTAAACTCCAAAAAGCGCATCCGCGACCAGCTCAACGTCAACGCGAAGCCATACAGCCGCTTGCCGTCCCAGTTGCCAAAGTGTCCCCAGTCCATCTGCGCCTGCTGACCCGGTTCGGTCTCAAAGCGGACAACGCGCGTTCTCGGTTCTCATCGCGCCAGGGGCGGACCACCTTCTTGAACTGAGTAAAACAGCCGTCATAGCCACGCTTCTGTAGTTCCCGGAACAGGCGGCTAGCGTTCTCCACCCCTTGTTCCCAGCGTTCGCGCAGAAACGCACGGAAGGGATCGGCTTTACAACTCCTGGGCGGGCGCTGATACTCGCGCGGTAGTTCCCGTGAATACTTGCGAACCGTCTTGCGATCCATCTCCAGACGACGAACGATCTCGCTCACGCTCAAGCCGTCTTGATGCAACTTCCGAATCTTCATGAAACCCTCCAGTCGCAGCATCCTCTCCCCTCCCGGAGGACAGAATGCCAAGTGCGGACCATAACTGGGCATTTTCCAACCGCCACTTCTGGGGATTTTTAGAGTACCGCTGACAATCATCACTACCCAGCATGACCGCCCCTTCAGGCTCATCTTGTATTGGAAGAGAGTATGCCTTGCCACACACGCGAAAGCGTTCTATCATGATAGCGATAACACTCCTATCAATAAATACATGACACAAACACAAAAAGCAATATGCGCTGCCGGTCTTCTTGTTGGAATACTCGCAGTCACGTTCGTTATTATTCGGTATCAAAAGCCTAAGCCTCCATCTCCAGCAGCGCTTAGCCGACAGGTTAAACCGAAGTTACTTGAGCCAACCTATGCGCCAACTGGCCAAGCGGTTCCTAGCTTTCCGAGTACTCTATTACTGGATGCTAATTCTCAAATCGCTCAAAGCTACTCCGTGCCTTACGGAAACAACACGCAATCCACTGTAATATATGACACGCCAGACAGCCCGGATAAAGCGTATGAGGAATATCTAAGCGTTCTTCAAAGCGAGAAGTATAGCATTCTAACAAAAAAGCAAACCTCGACTCTCGACACCGTTTACGCCACAACCAATGAGGCCGATATCAGTGTGATGATCTCTCCGAAGAGCAGTGGAAGTTCTATTAATATCTCGTACTTGCATAAGTAGTAATAAATGACGGTCTAAGGCGACATTAGGGCCTACGCCACAGGCTTTATTGCAACAGCAAACTTTAATTCTTAAAAGCACAATCATGAAGTTAAAATCTTTTGCGAACATCTTCGAGTCTATCAAAGCCGTTCCCTATATTCTCCTTGTCTTTTCTATGTTAACGGTTGGAATGTATTCCATATCCATACCTTCTACTAAGGCTGATGATATACCTGTATATTCTAACCCCAATGATCCAGATCCTTGTCTGGCCGACAACGGTTATGGCTGTGCCGGTGACATAGTTGTGACCTCGCCTGCGCCCAATAGTATTATCACTACGGGTACAATGCAGGTAACTGGATATGCGACTGGTCAAACCTGGGGGTATGGTGGCTGCGGGAGTGTGTCTAACGGACAATGTTCATCAGTCAATTTGGTAGCAATGGAGCCTGACTTGAATAGTCCTGTATTTTATCAAACAAGTCCCGCTCCTGCCGAAGGCCCACCTATCGAAGGAACTTTTCCACTCACTATTGTATATGGCGGTCAAGACGGCTATACGAGCTATAATACGAATAATAATCCGAATCCGAATGGGGAGTGGACGTCGGGTGGTTCGGCATCTCTATATACATTTAGTTTCAATGTTGATGTAGGGTCACTCCCTCCTGGTAATTATACTTTGAATATGAGTACCACTGACTATTATTACCCAACGGACCTTCCGCTTTTAGAGTCCCCGATAGGGGATCCGTAAACCCCTCGCCTTTAGGCGACGGAAGG
>CAZBPD010000013.1:0-81182 GCA_964493705.1 uncultured Occallatibacter sp. | reverse complement strand
AGCGTCTGCGTGGCCAGCACGTGCTCGACCTCGCTGGTGCCGATGCCGAAGGCCAGCGCTCCAAACGCGCCGTGTGTCGACGTGTGCGAGTCACCGCAGACAATCGTCATGCCCGGTTTGGTCAGGCCCAGTTCCGGGCCGACCACGTGCACCACGCCCTGGTCGGGCGAATCCACATCGAAGAGCTCGATGCCGAACTCCGCGCAGTTGTTGCGCAGCGTGACGATCTGTTTCGAGGCGATGGGGTCCAGAATGTTCAACCGGCCGGCAAGGGTGGTGGGAATGTTGTGGTCCACCGTGGCCACGGTGCGGTTGGGACAGCGTACGGTGCGCCCCGCCAGCCGCAACCCTTCGAAGGCCTGCGGCGAGGTCACTTCATGCACCAATTGCAGGTCGATGTAGAGCAGCGTGGGCTCGCCCGCGGGCTCCGCCACCAGATGCTGCTCCCAGACCTTCTCGAATAAAGTCTTTGCGCCGGTACTCATTGAACTCCCCATTTTTCCAAAGGTGAAGTGCTTTTCGATCCCACCCTGGCCGCATAAACAAACACGCGGCAAGGGTGGGGCGCCCAGTTTGTGTTCAGGACCGGAAACCGCTGTTCCCTCGTTCCCTTAGTCCCTTAGTCCCTCGTTCCCTTAGTCCCTTAGTCCCTCGTTCCCTTGTTCCCTGCTCTTACGCCAGCAGCGACTTGACCATCTCGCGGACCTTCGCGCCCATCTCCCGCGTACCCAGCACGGTCAATCCCTCGGGGTTGGTGCGGGCCAGATCCTGTGTGCGGAAGCCGGCTTCGAGCACCTTGCGCACCGCCTTCACAATCGCGTCGGCTTCGGCGTCCATCTCAAAGGAGTGGCGCAGAAGCATGGCCGCGGTCAGGATGGTAGCCAGCGGATTGGCGATGTTCTTGTTGGCGTGCTTGGGCGCGGAGCCGTGCGCCGGCTCATACAGATTGATCTTGCCGCCCACGGTCCCGGAGGGCAACATGCCCAGCGAGCCGGTAATGACCGAGGCTTCGTCGGTGAGGATGTCGCCGAAGGTATTCTCCGTGACCACCACATCGAAATCCCGCGGACGCTTCATCAGGTGCATCGACATGGCGTCGACGAACTGGTGTTCCAGCTCGACATCGGGAAAGTCCTTGGCCACTTCGATCACTGTGGCGCGCCACAGTTGCGAGACCTCGAGCACATTGGCCTTATCCACGCTGCACAGCTTCTTGCGGCGCTTTTGCGCCAGCTTGAAAGAGGCGCGAGCCACACGCTCGACTTCAGAGCGGGTGTAGCGCATGGTGTTGAAGGCTTCGCCCTTTTCCTTGTCCCATCCGCGTGGCTGGCCATAATAGAGGCCGCCCAGCAGTTCGCGGACAAACATGATATCGGCGCCCTCGATAATCTCCGGCCGCAGCGGGCTGTTGACGGTCAACTCCTTGAAGGCGAAGACGGGGCGCAGATTGCCGAAGCCGCCCAGAGCCACGCGCAATCCCAGCAGGCCGGCCTCGGGCCGCTTGCTGGTGGGCAGAGCGTCGAATTTGTCGTCACCCACGGCGCCCAAAAACACCGCTTCGGAGTCCAGCGCGGCAGCTACCGTATCCGCCGGAAGAGGGGTGCCATCCTGATCGATCGCGATGCCGCCGATGCGCTTGTAGTCGAGCTGCAACGTGTGGCCGCCGGCCTGCGTTGCCTCTTGCAATACCGCGATGCCCTGCTCCATGATTTCCGGGCCGATGCCGTCTCCGGGAGTGACGAGTACCTTCAGCTTCATTCTTAACTCTCCTTGTACTTCGATTGTAGAGGGTTTTCCCCATTACCTGCCGTGACTTCGGGCTGGCGGCAAATCAATCCAGTTCTGAAACCGGCAGATGGCGCTTTTCCCGTATCTGATCGGGAAGCACGCCGACCAGATCCTGGTCGTAGATGTTTTTCTTGCGGTCGGCCAGGGCCACAAAGCGGTAGTAAGTCTGCTGCAACTCTTCGCGGGTCAGGGTAAATCCCAACTGCTCCAGGCGGTTGCGCAGCGCGGCGCGGCCCGAGTGCTTGCCCAGCACCAGGTGGGTCCGGGCCACCCCCACCAGCGCCGGCGTCATGATCTCGTAGCACAGCGGGTTGGCCAGCATACCGTGCTGATGAATGCCCGATTCGTGGGCAAAGGCGTTGTCGCCGACGATGGCCTTGTTGGGCGAGGGGCGGAAGGTGATGATCTGCCCCAGCACCTGGCTGGCCGGATAAAGATTCGCCAGCACGATGCCGTTCTGCACGTTGAAGCGGTCGCGGCGCACATAGAGCGCGGCGGCGATCTCTTCTAGAGCGGCGTTGCCGGCCCGCTCGCCGATGCCGTTGATGGTGCACTCCACCTGCCGCGCTCCGGCATCGATGGCGGCCAGCGAGTTGGCCACCGCCAGCCCCAGATCGTCGTGGCAGTGCGAGGAGAGAATCACGCCCTCGGCGTCAATAGCCGGAACCCGCTCCCGCACCTCGCGGAACATCTGTCCGTACTCTTCCGGCGTGGTATAGCCTACCGTATCCGGCATATTGATGGTCGTCGCGCCCGCCTCGACGGCCACGCGCACCATCTCGACCAGGTAATCGCGGTCGGCGCGGGTGGCGTCTTCGGGCGAAAACTCCACATCGTCGCACAGCGAGCGGGCCAGGCGCACCGATTCCCCGGTCGTCTCCAGCGCCTGCTCCCGGCTCATCTTCAGCTTATACTCCAAATGCAGGTCGCTGGAGGCCAGAAAGACATGAATGCGGGCGCGGTCGGCAAATTGCAGTGCGCGCGCGGCCATCTCGATATCTTCCGTCTTGGCCCGGGCCAGCGAGGCGATGCGCGGCTTGCGAACCGCCTGGGTAATGGTGGCGATGGCGGCAAAGTCGCCCTCTGAAGCCATGGCGAAGCCGGCCTCGACGATGTCCACGCCCAGGTCCTCCAGGGCGTGGGCCATGGTGAGCTTTTCCTGCGTGGTCATGCTGCAGCCAGGGCTCTGCTCGCCGTCGCGCAACGTGGTATCGAAAAACACTACCCGATCTGGACTCATTCTTGTGCCTGCAAGGGAAGATGATGACGATTTCCAGTATTTTCGCGCATCCCGACATCATAAGGCAAAGTTATTATTGTTTGGTTTTCGATAAGTCTTCGTTATACTATGATTGACGGGCCATCAATGCGCCCTCCTTGGCCGGATACCGCCGGGGGAGACAACCCGGTCTACATCGCCAGCATCCAACCTTCTTGCAATCTATACCCATTATGGGTACAGTAAGGCAGGCAGAGATGGAAGGTTTACCCAGCCCGCGGGGCTTTCTTTTCGTCGAAGCCCCAGCATTCAGCCGGCACCGCGAGAAGCTCCTGGACGACGATGGATTGCGTGAGTTGCAGCGCGCACTGGCCGCACACCCCGACGCGGGAGCGGTCGTTCCAGGCGCCGGCGGTGTGCGCAAACTACGCTGGAAAGATACCCGGCGTGGCCAGGGAAAGCGGGGTGGTTTGCGCATCCTGTACTACTGCTTTCTGTCGGAGGGGGAGATATGGCTCTTGACCTTGTACGGCAAAAACGAAGCCTCGGACCTGTCGAGCGACGAGAAGGTGCAGTTGCGCCAGGCACTGGAAGCCGAACGCGCCGCTCGCAAGCAGGCCCGGCAGCCATGAAGAACGCGGTTGAAGCCAGACGCAGCGTTTTTTCGGAGTTGATGGAAGGCGTCACCGCGATGCGGCAACATCGCGAGGGAAAGCTGACACTGCGTACGCACACTCTGCCTCAAGCCGACGTCGAGGAAGCGCCGGGACCGGAGTTTTTTCTCGCCGTGCGGCAGAAGTTCAATATGTCACGCGCAGTCTGGGCGAAGATGCTCCGGGTGAGTCCGCGTACGGTGGAGAAATGGGAGCAAGGTGGGCAGATAAGTCCACTGGCTGCGACTTTTGTGGAGTTGGTCGCGCACTATCCCGACACGCTCGACCGGTTGCAAACCCTGCCCCGAAGAGCCCCGCGCACTTCCGCTTAACTGAACTCTCATTCCCTTGTTCCCTCGTTCCCTTGTTCTCTGCTTATGGACCTGAACCAGCTCGAAACCTTTCTCGCCGTCGCCGAGGAGCGCAGCTTCTCCAAGGCCGCCGTGCGTCTGCACCGCACCCAGCCGGCCGTCAGCCAGGTGATCCGCAAATTGGAGGCGTCCCTGGGCGAGACGCTCTTCGACCGCGCCGCCCGGGACGGTTCTCTCACCGCCAGCGGGGTGCTGCTGCGCGACTATGCCCAGCGCCTGCTGGCTCTGCGCCGCGAGGCGGTCAGCGCCCTGGACGAGTTGAAGAGCCTGGAGCGCGGCCGTCTGCAACTGGCGGCCAACGAGTACACCTCGATGTATTTGCTTCCCGCCATCGACGCCTTTCGCCGCCAGTACCCGCACATCAACGTGACCGTGCACCGCATGTTGGCCAGCCGCATCCAGGAGGAGCTCAACCTGCGCACCTTCGAGATCGGCGTCATCAGCTTCCGCGCCGACCTCGAGCAGTTCCGCACCATCGCCGTTTATGGCGACAGTCTGGCCTTTATCGTCAGCCCTCAGCATCCGCTGGCCGGAGCCCTGCGGGTCTCGATCAACGACCTGGGCGCGGAGAATTTCATCGCTCACGCCGTGGCCTCGCCGCTGCGCCGCAAGGTGGTCGAGGCCTTTCAGCGCTACCGTACCCCCCTCAACATGGGCATCGAGCTGCCCACCATCGAGGCCATCAAGCGTTTTGTGGCCATGGGCGCCGGGGTGGCGCTGGTTCCCCACCTCACCGTGGCCAACGAACTGCGCACGGGCCAGTTGGTGCGGGTTCCGGTCGACGAGTTGGAGGTGAAGCGGGTTCTTCGCCTGGTTCACCGCCGCCAGGCCACCCTTTCCTTCGCCGCCCGCGCCTTTCTGCGCACCGTCCGCACCCTGGCCAAAGAGCAGGGACCTCCCTTTTACTACCATGTGGAGCGCGCCACCTAGTTGTGCGCCTCAGGCAGTGGATTGTTTACCCGTTTTGATGGATACGGGCTTTATAGGCTACGGAAAAATGCCTACTTGGACAGGTTTTGTGTCAGGGCACGACTTTAGTCGTGCCGTATGTTGCTGATAATAATGGACTGGCTTCAGCCCCTGCGGGATGTATCTCCCGGTTTTCGCCCTCCATTCGGCCTTTTTCCCTAACCTCTTTACCCCGTACATAAGACCTGCAAAATCAAGAGGGCGTTAGCCCCTGAGGGAGTTTGCCTGGCTGTCGGTAACCGGCTCTGAAACTTTGCTTTCTGGCATTGAGAAGTCTCTGCACCACCCCTTTTCCACCGCTTGCGTCTATAAGCCATCGACTTCTGGCGATCCTCCTCTGCCCAAGACCGTTCCGGGCAGTTACAATGCTGAGAGCGGGTCCCGGGGGAAAACCGGGCGCCGGAATCGACAAGCTCGTTGCCAACCGGACGGTTGCGCAGTCGTGAGGTTTAGGACCGAATGAAGAAGATCGCACTCATTGCATTTCTGTTGGCCGCTTGTGTGGCCGCAGGCCGCGCCCAGGAAAGCCGCCAGGACATCAGCATCAGCGGTACCGGGCTCATCGAGCCATTCATCGCCTCTCAAACCGACGTGCAGGTTCACTCCAACGCCGCCTATGGCGCGCTGGTCAGCTACCGCTTCATGCTCACGCCCTCCAGCGCCCTGGAGCTCAACTACGGCATCACCTACCAGAACAAGATCAATTTTCTCTATGAAGGCACCAACCATTACCAGGTCTTGACCCGCACCCAGGAGCTGTCGGGCGCTTATGTGCGGACCTTCAACTTCAGGAAATTCAATCCATTTCTCGAAGCCGGCCCGGGAGCCATGATCTTCCTGCCCATCCGCAACTCGCAAACCACCTCGCTTGACGTCAAGCAGCAGACCTCGGTGGGAGCCATGTACGGCGCCGGTTTGGCCTACGAGATCAGTCCCAGCTTCGACATCCGCACCGAGTTCCGCGGCTTTGTCACCAAGGTGCCCAACTTCAGCGGCGGCCAGCCCTTTACCACCAACAAGTACTACAATATCTACATGCCGACGCTGGGCGTCGCCTACCACTTCTAAGCGCGCCGCGGGCTCCATGAGCCGCACGGGCCGGGCCGGGATCGATTCCCTGCCCGGCTGCGTTTTTTTGGCCCGTTCCCCCGGACCCATGGCGATTCCAGAATTGGTGGTCCTAGAAGCTGATGCATTCAAGTCGGTGCGAGCCTCAGTGAGCGACGACCTGGCGTCAAGGATGTAAGGTATAGCCATTCTGGAACCGCTCTAAACCGCGCTCGCCGCAGCGAGTAAACTCGAACGCCTGCCATGCCTCTCGCTCTCCTCATCCTCGTTTTAGCCGCCTACCTGCTGGGCTCCATCCCCAGCGGTTACATCGTGATGCGCCTCTTTCGCAAGCAGGACATCCGCTCCGTCGGCAGCGGCAATATCGGCGCCACCAACGTGCTGCGCTCCGGCGGCAAGGGCCTGGGAGCGGTCACCTTTTTGCTCGACATGCTCAAGGGCTGCGCTGCTGTCGGTCTTGGGGCTTTGGTCTGGTGGCTGGCGCACTCCCACGCTCCGGTCCGTTCGGCGGAAGCGCTGGCAGCCCTCTTTGCCGTCTTGGGACACGTCTTCCCCGTTTGGCTGCGCTTTCGTGGCGGCAAGGGCGTGGCCACCGGCTTCGGCGTTTTTCTGGTCGCCGCCCCCTGGGCCGCGCTGGCCGCCATCGCGGTTTTTGCCGTAGTATTGGCCATTACCCGCTATGTCTCGCTGGCCTCCATCCTGGGTGCAGCCATCTTTCCCCTTTTCGCCTATTACCTGGTGCGGGGCGACCGGCCGGCCTTTTTCATCGCCGTGCAGGCCATCGTTGCTCTGCTGATCATCGTCAAGCACCACCAGAACATCCGCCGTCTGCTGGCGGGCACTGAATCCCGTCTTGGAACCAAGAGATCTGAAACAAAGAAACTCGGAGCGAAGAAAGCCCTATGAGCCGCATTCTCGTACTCGGTTCCGGCGCTTGGGGAACCGCCATCGCGCTCACCCTCCACCGTCGCGGAGGCCATCAGGTCACGCTCTGGTCGCACAGCCTCGAAGAAGCCACTCAGATTCTCGAAGCTGGTGAAAACAGGCAGTTTCTTCCCGGTTTCCCGCTTCCTCCGTCGCTCCAGGTCAGCAGCAGCGACGCGGCCGTCGCCGATGCCGAGATCATCGTTTCGGTGATTCCCTCCGAATTTCTGCGTTCCACCGTTGCCCGCCTGCGCACCCATCTGCACCCCGGCCAGATCATTGTCAGCGCCACCAAGGGCGTCGAGAACAACACCTATCTACGCATGAGTGAGGTCATCGCCGCCTCCCTGACCGAGATAGGCCTCACGCTGCCCATCGGCGCCTTCAGCGGCCCCTCCTTCGCCCTGGAAGTGGCGCAGGGCCAGCCCACCGCCGTGACCATCGCCTTCGACGACGCCGAGATCGCTGCCCGCATTCAGCAGGAGTTCTCCTCCGAGAGCCTGCGCCTCTACACCTCCACCGACGTCATCGGCGTGGAACTGGGCGGAGCGCTCAAAAACGTCATCGCCATCGCCGCCGGCATCGCCGCCGGGGTGGGACTGGGCTACAACTCCAGCGCCGCTCTGATTACTCGCGGCATCGCCGAGATCACCCGCCTGGCCGTGGCCTGCGGCGGCAAGCGCGAGACCCTGGCCGGACTCTCCGGCGTGGGCGATCTGGTGCTCACCTGCACCGGCTCGCTCAGCCGCAACCGGACCGTCGGCGCGGAACTGGGCAAAGGGCGCAGATTGCCCGAGATTCTCGCTTCCCTGGGGGGAAAGGTCGCCGAAGGCGTGCTGACCACCCGCGCTGCCCTTGGCCTGGCCCGCCAGCGCGGCATCGAAATGCCCATCACCGAGCAGATGGAGCAGATCCTCGACGAAGGCAAGGACCCCCGCGAAGCCATCAAGAGCCTCATGCTCCGCCCCGGCAAGGACGAGATCTAGGGCACCCCTGATTAAGTCGGAGATTTGAAGGGTACGGGCTTTAGCCCGTACATAAAGCCAGAGGAATCAATGGGCTTTAGCCCCTGAGGGACGGTTGGATTTTACAAAGAGCACTTAATCGGAGGTTCCCTCGGGATCGGGGGTTAAGGGTTAAGGTTCAGTAGATCTAACAGAAACCAAGATTTGTACTCCTGAGCAAATGACTTGCGTTGGCAGTTAAGCATTGAACCTAAATCCGGCAGACTTTCCCGTGTTCAGGAGTCTTCATTGTCATATAACATTCATAGTTCCAAGTACTTGTCATCCTGACGCTGAGCGCAGCGAAGGGGAAGGGGCAACCCCTGGGATGGATGCCAAAATCTACCTCGCGCCCCGCGGGCGGCGCGGTGAGAAGCTATATTCTCGGCCCTGTTCCTGAGCACCGAAGAATCCTCATTCTCCACCCATCCGTCCTATTCTTGCTGCGCCTTTGAAGTTACCCTTCTACTCATCTCCAAAGAGTTCTAAATCTTACATCGCCGGTGGGCCCGCCCTGAACATCCAGCGTACGCCGAAACGGTCGTTGAGAGCTCCGTAGCTGCCGAAAAACTGCTGTTTCTGCGGATCTGTGATCTCCGCGCCCTGAGATAGCTTTTCGAACAAAACCGCCAGTTCTTCCGCACCCGTACTTTCCAGAAAAATGCAAACAGTATTGCCCTGTACAGGCGTCTGATTCCGTGCCAACCAATCCGAAGCCGCGATCTCAAAGCCCGTGCCCTTCAGCCGCGCATGAACAACCTTCTCCTGCTGTTGCTCGGGCATAACGCCTTTGGCAGGTGAATCCTTCACTTTCTGGACCTTCAACTCCCCATCCAGGCAAGTACAGTAAAACTCCATTGCCTGCAAACAGTTTCCA
The DNA here is from genome assembly GCA_964493705.1 of uncultured Occallatibacter sp. Lineage (GTDB taxonomy): Bacteria > Acidobacteriota > Terriglobia > Terriglobales > Acidobacteriaceae > Telmatobacter. The sequence goes on along the minus strand of CAZBPD010000013.1, from coordinate 72,309 downwards.
TCGAACAAAAGGTAAGGCATGATCGAAGTCATAGGGGTTTCTCCTGGCGCGGCGCTCGGCCGATCGATTCTTGCTCCGGTCAGATCAGATTACTTCACGCCTATCTCCCCGTCCACATCCACCACCAGGTCGTCGCCCGCGATCTGCATGGAGTGAATCTTGAGCTTATCGAGGGTGACTTTGTAGCCCGATGAGGCGGTCGAGCCCTCCAGCGCCTTGCGCAGCAGGTCGGCGGCGTCGATCTTCATCTCCGACGGGAGCTGGCGGCTGAGGAAGGGCGTCAGCAGAAAGTTCATCTCCTTCTGATCGACGATCTTGTTCAGCCGCGCGTCGCGGAAGCCGATGCTCTCCCCCTCGCCGAAGGGCGCCAGCGAAACCTCCGGCGCGCTCGAAAGCGAGAGGCCCAGGCAGTTGCCGCGCAGAGCTTTGCCGATCTTGGCGTGGGTCTTGATGACCACCAGAACGCGATCTCCGACAAAGCTCAATTGGGCGTCGTCGGCATAGGCGTAACAGGGGCTCTGTGCATCCCCTTTCAGGTAATAGCGGCCGCCGGGGCCGCTGAAGAGTTGCTGGCGAAGGGTGCGTTGCAGGGCCTCGCGGCTGACCTTCAGTTCCACGGCGCGGCACTGCCCCGCGGCGATGAAACTCAGCAAAATGCCAAGCACCAGGGTTCTGTAAGAAGGAATACTCATACAACTATCGTGCCATTTTCGACTGAGTTAGGGCTAGTTTTTCCACCGCCGCAGGCCGCCGCAAAGCTCTCATTAGAGGCAATTAGCGCCGCAACTATCTGCTGTAAAATAAGTTACTGAAGCCGGGCAAAAACTCGGCAACGCAATTGAAAGCACAATTCCTCTCACTTTGCTATTGATTTTAGGATAAAAAATTCGTAAAATGAAATTCTACAGTCTCCTCTGGATTGTCAGGATCCCCAGCCTGCTTCCGAGGATGTGTGACAATCCACCTTTTTCTGAGGACACCAAATCGATGGCAAAGCGTCGTGGTAATCCGAATTGGGGCAAACCTGAGCCCATCGGGCCCGTTGTACCCACTGTGACCTCCTTCGAGCAGATCGTCAAGGAGTTCAAACTTACCCCAGACCAATACATCCGGTCTACCCGCCTGCGCGAATGGGCCCGCCGTAACAAGAACTCCAAGTATATTCCCGAGGCGCTATTGGAAGCCTGGGGATTCGAGATCGAATCGACCTTGTAAGCTGTCTTTCTCTCTTGGCTGTCGAAGCGCCGCCCGCGGGCGGCGCTTTTTCCGTCTCAGCAGCTTTTTGCCCTTCCCTGCGCGATAGGCGAGAATGGAAGCATCGCCATGCCGCATACGCCCCGCACCTTCGAGCCCCCTTTTACCGACGTTCCCGGCGCTCTCGCCGAGATCCGCGCCGGACGCATGGTGATCGTCGTCGACGACGAAGACCGCGAGAACGAAGGCGACCTCACCATGGCCGCCGAATTCGTCACCCCTGAAGCGATCAACTTCATGGCCAAATTCGGTCGCGGGCTGATCTGCCTGACGCTGACCGAAGATCTCGCCGACCACCTGCGGCTCTTTCCCATGACCCAGCAGAACTCCTCGCGCTTCGGCACCGCCTTCACCGAGACCATCGAGGCCCGCGAGGGCGTCACCACCGGCATCAGCGCCGCCGACCGCGCTCACACCATACGCACCGCCATCGCCACTGGCGCAGTGGCCGCGGATTTGGCCCGTCCTGGCCACATGTTCCCCCTGCGGGCGCGCAAGGGCGGGGTGCTGGTCCGCGCCGGCCAGACCGAGGCCTCGGTGGACCTGGCCCGCATGGCCGGTCTGCATCCCTCCGGCGTGATCTGCGAGATCATGCGCGACGACGGCGAAATGGCCCGCATCCCCGATCTGATTCCCTTTTGCAAGGAACACGGGCTGCTGATTCTCACCGTGGCCGAGCTGATCCGCTACCGGCTGCGCAACGAGCGTTACATTGTGCGCGCCGGCGAGAGCACCATCCAGACCCGCCATGGCGAGTTCCGCATGATTGCCTACGAGAGCCAGGTCAACGGCGGCGAGAGCCATCTGGCGCTGGTGCGCGGCGATCTCTGCGCCGACTGCCCCGCCCTGCACCTTGGCCCTGCCGGCGAAGCCTGCGGAAGAACCTTGCCACCCCAACCTGACTCCACCAGCGAGGCGCGCCCGGCCTGCGAACGCGCCGTGCTGGTCCGCGTGCACACCCGCTGCACCGCCGGCGATCTCTTCGGCGCCGATTGCCGCTGCCGCGAGACGCTCGATGAATCCATGCGCATGATCGCAGCCGAGGGCTGTGGCGCCGTGCTCTACCTGCACAACACCTCGCGCGGATTCGAAATCGGCGAAGCGGCTGCGGCCAAGACCGGCTTCGATCCCGGCAGCGCCACGGCTCTGCCCATCGCCTCCAGCACCGCCTGCCCGCGCCTGCTGCTGCACAAGGAACTGCGCGCTCTCGAAGGCACACAGGCCCGCACCGGACGCATCTTGAGAGCCATCGGCCTGGGCGGGCAGATTCTCTCCGACCTCGGCATTCACCGCATCCGCCTGCTCTCCAACACCCCCATGCACATCCCCGCCCTGGAGGGCTTCGGCCTGGAGATCGTCGAACAGGTCCCGGTTCCCGTCGCCCCGCTGGGACAAAAATAACGATCCATGTTTATTTCGCCGAGGATCTGTCCTCCTGCGCGAAGCGAAGGATCTGCGGTTTCACGTTAACCCATTGGTTGACGCACGAAACACAGATCCTTCGCTTCGCTCAAGATGACAGCACATTGTTTCAAACGAAACTCATAGGTTAGCTCTCAAAGCGGAATCCCCGCCGAGCGATAGATCTCCGCGATATACCGCATGTCGCGCAGGCCCTCTTCGCCGGGCGAGGTATTCGGCGTGCCGTTCTGAACACAGCGAGAGAAGTGCTCCGCTTCGGCCTGAAAGTGCGACGGGTCGCGAGCGGGGTTGGGCTCGTCCAGCTTGGTTGCGCCAAACTCGGCGCGCAGGTGCGGTCCCTGATAGACAAAGGCCGAGCCCACTTCCAGCCAGCCATTGCTGCCGTGCACCCGAAAGAAGCCCTCCATGGGAGCGCCGTAGGTGGTATTGCAACTGGCCACGATCCCCGAGGGGAAGCGCATCGTCCAACTGACGTTCTCCTCGACCTCGCTGAAGCGCCCGTCGTGGTCGATGGTCGAGGCGAAGGCCGCAATCTGCGCCGGCTCCTCACCGGTCAGATACCGGCAAGCATTCAAGCTGTAGATCCCCACGTCGAAGAGCGGCCCGCCCCCGGCCAGTTTTTTGTTGAGCCTCCACTCCCCTGCCCCGATATTGAAGCCGAAGGCGCTTTCGATGGCCTGCACCTGGCCCAGCGCGCCCTGGCGAATCAACTGAACGGCGCGCAGGTTGGTGGGCTCGTAGTGGCAGCGGTAGGCGATCATCAGTTGCACGCGGGCGGCCTGGCAGGCGGCGATCATGGCCTCGGCGTCAGCCACCGAGGTGCTCATCGGCTTCTCGCACAAGACGTGCTTGCCTGCCTTGGCGGCGCGGATGGTGTACTCGGCATGCATCGAGTTGGGCAGCGCTACATAGACCGCATCCACCTCGGGATTGTGCCCGATGGCCTCAAAGTTCTCGTAGTTGTAAATTGCGCTGTGCGGAATCCCGTACTGATCGGCGATGCGCTCGGCCTTGTCGCGATGGCCGCTGACCAGCGCCGTGATCCGCGAGTTGGTGCTGTTGCGTACCCCGGCCATGAAATGCTCGGCGATGCGCCCCAGCCCGATCACCGCGTAGCCGGTCTGCTTGCGGCCAACTTGCGCACGCAGCGCGGGAGTCAGCTGGGCGGCAATCCCGAGTGCCCCCAGGCGGGTGAAATCTCTGCGCGTCAGAAGCATGGTTCCTGCTTTCGCTGATGAAGTGAGAAACAAATGGAAGTCTTCTTCTTTGCGAACAATTCTAGCGCTTGCGCGCAGCGGTTGCCTTGCGTCCCACCGTGACCAGTTTACCGGTAATGGCGTATTTGCGCCGCTCCACCGGCGTCGAAAGCACCAGGCTGGTGATGGGATTGCCGTAGGCCAGCAGCGCCTCGATCAGCGCCTCCAGATCGCCCATTGAGGTGGTGGTCACCTTGAGTAGAAAGTCGTCGCCCCCGGTCAGGTGGTGGCACTCGCGCACTTCTTCTAAGTTCTGCACGTAATCCAGCAGCCGATGGTAGTTGTGCCCGCCGCAGCTCATGCGGATGAAGGCCATCACCTCCAGCCCCAGCGCCTCGCGGTCGATCTCGACGGTGTAGCCGTGTACGATGCCCACCTCTTCCATCTGCTTGAGGCGCTCGGCCGTTGCGGTGGGCGAGAGGCCTACGCGGCGGCCCAACTCCGCCAGGCTGAGGCGGGCGTTGTTTTGCAGCTCGTCGAGGAGCTTTCGACCGAAGGAATCGAGTAATGCCGTGGAATCCATTGCCATAATGGACAATCATAGCCGATTTCAGTGGAGAAACCCATCCTGAAGGGCCGTTCCCGCTGTACGCGAAAACCCAGCCGGCTTACCATCGGCCTATGCCTTCATTGCCCAACGATCATCTCATTCTGGATGGCCAGCCGCTCTCTCTGGCCGAGCTCGAAGCCGTTGCCCTGCACGCCCTTCCCATCTCCGTCGCCCCGGCCGCCGTGGCCCGCATGGCGCAGAGCCGCCAACTCATTGAAGACATTCTGGCCGCTGGGCAGACCGTCTACGGCGTCAATACCGGCTTCGGCAAGCTCTCCGACGTCAGCGTCCCACCCGGCAAGCTCGCCCAGTTGCAGACCAACCTGGTGCGCTCGCACGCCGGCGGCGTTGGCCAGCCCATGGCTGAGGCCGAAGCCCGCGCCATGCTGCTGCTGCGCGCCAACGTGCTGGCCAAGGGCTTCAGCGGCTGCCGTCCCGAGGTGGTCGAGTTGCTGGTGAACCTGCTCAACCGCGGCGTCCATCCGGTGATTCCCGAAAAGGGTTCCGTGGGCGCAAGCGGCGACTTGGCGCCCTTGGCTCATCTGGCTTTGGTGGTCATCGGCGAAGGCGAGGCTTTCTATCATGGCGAGCGGATGACTGGCGCTGAAGCCTTGCGCCGCGCCGGTTTGCAGCCCCTGCAATTGCAGGCCAAGGAAGGTCTGGCGCTGCTCAACGGCACTCAGGCCATGACCGCCGTGGGCGGACTGGCCGTGGCCCGGGCGCTGCGCGTCGCCCAGATCGCCGACCTGGCCGGCGCCATGTCGCTGGAGGCGCTGATGGGCACACCGGCGGCCTTCGATCCCCGCATTCATCTCGCCCGTCCGCACGCCGGGCAGATCGCCGTGGCCGCGCACCTGACCCGCCTGATGGCCGGCTCGGAGATTCGCGAGGCCCATCGCCAGCACGACACCCGCGTGCAAGACGCCTATTGCCTGCGCTGTATGCCCCAGGTGCACGGCGCGGTGCGCGGCGCGCTCGAGCATGTCTGCGGCATCCTCGAAGTCGAAACCGGCTCGGCCACCGACAATCCCCTCATCTTCCCGGAAAATGCGCTGGGCACCGATCTGGAAGCCGCCGTCATCAGTGGCGGCAACTTCCACGGTGCGCCCTTGGCCTTTGCCTTCGATTACGCGGCGATTGTTTTGACCGATCTGACCAGCATCACCGAGCGGCGCATCGACCGACTGCTCAACCCCGACATCAACGAGGGCCTGCCCGCCTTTCTCTCTCCCGATCCGGGGCTTTCCTCGGGATTCATGATGGCCCAGATCGTCTCCGCGGCGCTGATCAACGAGTGCCAGGTGCTGGCTCACCCCTCCTCCACGGGAACCATCCCCACCGACGGCGGCAAAGAGGATCACGTTTCGATGGGAATGACCGGCGCCTTGAAACTCCGCCAGATCGTCGAGAACGCCGAGCGCATCGTGGCCATCGAGCTGATGTGCGCCGCACAGGGCCTGGAATTCCGCCGCCCGCTCAAGGCCAGCCCGGCCGTGGAAGCAGCTTACGCAGCGGTGCGCGCCGTCGTCCCCCGCCTGGAAGAAGACCGCGTCCTCAGCGGCGATATGGAAGCCCTGGCCGCCGCCCTCCGCAACGGCGCCTTCAATGACTGGAGCGAATAAAAGTTCTCAGTTGTCAGTTCTCAGTGGTCAGTGTCAGTGGTCTGTGGTCTGCGGTCTGTGGTCTGCGGTCAGAAAAAAATTAATAGGGTGCCCCACCCTCGCCGCGTTCTTGTTTTTGCGGCTAGGGTGGGTATTGAAGATCCTTAGCGAGGACGAACACAGCGCTGCGCGGCTAACCCCGCTAACTCCGCTATCTCTCTTCCTCGATCCCCAAAACCCTTCGATTCCTCGCCTCATCCGGCGCGGCCCCGGCGAAGTCGTCGAAGGCGCGTTCAGTAACCCGGACGATCCCCTGGCGGATGAACTCCGCCCCCTCCGCCGCCCCGTCTTCGGGATGCTTGAGGCAGCATTCCCACTCCAGCACCGCCCAGCCGGGATAGTCGTACTGCGCCATCTTGCTGAAGATGGCGCCGAAGTCGATCTGCCCGTCGCCCAGCGAGCGAAAGCGCCCCGGCCGGTCGATCCACTCCTGGTAGCCGCCGTAGACGCCGGCGCGGCCGCTGGGGTTGAACTCCGCATCCTTCACGTGGAAGGCCCGTACCCGCTGGTGGTAGATGTCCAGAAAGGCCAAATAATCCATCTGTTGCAGGACCATGTGGCTGGGGTCGTACAAGATATTGGCGCGGGGATGGTCGCCGACCGCGGCCAGAAAGCGCTCGAAGGTAACGCCGTCGTGCAGATCCTCGCCGGGATGCAGCTCGTAGCACACATCCACCCCCGCCGCGTCGAATGCGTCCAGAATCGGCCGCCAGCGCCGCGCCAGCTCACCAAAAGCCGCGTCGATCAGTCCCGCCGGCCGCTGCGGCCATGGGTAGAAATACGGCCAGGCCAGCGCTCCGCTGAAGGTAGCGTGCGCCATCAGACCCAGATTCCGGCTGGCCTTGGCCGCTGCCAGCATCTGATCCACAGCCCACTGCTGCCGCGCTTTCAGGTCGCCCCCCAACTCAGCCGGAGCAAAACCGGCAAAGAGCACGTCGTAGGCAGGATTGGTCGCCACCAACTGCCCTTGCAGGTGGGTAGCCAGTTCGGTTACTTCCAGCCCCGCCTCGTCCAGCACGCCGCGCACTTCGTCGCAATAGGTCTTGCTCTCAGAGGCCAGGGCGAGGTCAAAGAGGCGGCTGTCCCAGGTGGGAATCTGCACCCCGCTGAATCCCAGTTCCGCGGCCCAGCCGGCCATTCCCGCCAGCGTATTGAACGGCGCTTCATCCCCGGCAAACTGCGCCAGGAAAACTCCCGGTCCCTTGATGGTCTTCATCGTTACTCCCTCTGACTTCCATTCGCTTTTCGAAATCCGGCAATAAAGCCCACTGGATGCCCCACCCTCGCCGCGCCTTTGTTTTTGCGGCTAGGGTGGGATAAACAGGAGAAATGTTCTAAAACTCAACCCACCCAGCGGTGCGGTTGCTGGCGATGGCGCGTTCGATGAACCTCATCCCACGCACCCCGGCTTCAATCCCCGGCAGGGTTGCAGGCAGCGGATCGGCCGCCCCTTGTCCCCAGGCCAGCAACGCATCGGCGAACTCGCGGTAGAGCACGGCGAAGGCCTCGATGTAGCCCTCGGGATGACCTCCGGGCAGCCGGGTCACGGAGCGGGCAGCGTGGCCCAGGTAGCCTCCAGATGCGTGATAAATCTCCTCCGGACCATCTAGATTGCGCACCATCAGCCGGTTGGGGTCCTCCTGCCGCCATTCGAGCGAGGCCCGTTCGCCATAGAGGCGCAAGCGCAGGCCGTTGCCCTCGCCCGTCGCCACCTGCGAGGCCATCAGTGTTCCGGTCCCACCGTTCTCCAGGCGCAGAAATGCGTTGCAGTCGTCGTCCAGTTTGCGCCCCTCCACCACCGAGCGTAGCGTGGCGTTCAAGCCGGTAACATGCAGGCCGGTAACGTACTCCACCAGGTGAAAGGCGTGGGTACCGATGTCGCCGATGCAGCCTCCGGGGCCGTTCAACGCCGGATCGGAGCGCCACGCGGCTTGCTTCTGCCCCGTCGCTTCCAGCGGCTGGCTCAGCCATCCTTGCAGGTACTCGACCGCCACCTTGCGAATCCGGCCCAGGCGCCCCGTCGCGCAGAGTTCCCGTGCCTCGCGCACCAGCGAGTATCCAGCATAGGTATGGGTCAGGGCGTAGGGCAGTCCGGCACTCTTCACCACCGACTCCAGTTGCAGAACCTCTTCATAGGTAGCCGTGGCCGGTTTGTCGCTGACCACCGCGAAGCCCGCCTCCAGCGCCGCCTGGGCCACCGGCAGGTGCAGGTGGTTGGGGGTGGCGATGACCACAAAATCGATCCCATCGGCCCGCTGCCGCTCCGCCGCAAGCATCTCGCGGTAGCCGGCGTAGGCCCGCGCCGCATCGATCCCAAAGGCCGCCCCAGCCGCCCTCGAGCGCTCTGCGGACTGCGAAAAGGCCCCCGCCACCATCTCGATCCGTCCATCCAACTCGGCGGCCATGCGGTGTACTGGGCCGATAAAGGCGCCCGGCCCGCCTCCCACCATTCCCATGCGCAGCTTTTGCATCGTTTACTTCCCTTCTTTCTGCGTCCTTGATGGCCGCCGATCCATCCCATACTTCCAGGTCGAATTCCACGCATTGTTCCGCACTGGCAGATTCTAGGCAATCGAGGCGCCGCTCGGCAATCCCGTCCTGCACGAGCGGCTTTCCGGTGACCGGAAGCACATTGCAGGTTACAACCGTTACGGGAAATTTTTTGCGAAAGAGGAGATTTGCTTTCTCTCATCCATCACAATTCCGATTCATTTGCCGATAACATCCTCTGTTGCGTTGCTTTTCTCGTCATTTTGGAGGGATATACTGCATGTTTTGGATATTGAGATCGAGCCTGATCTGGTTTGGGAATCTTCGCCTGAAGACTAAGCTCTATATGTCTTTTGGCTGGATGTGCCTTTTTACTGTCGTTCTCGGCGTCGTCTGTCTAGGCGGGATCTATCGCATCCGGCAAGCAGCGAACCAGCATCCGTCGCCTGGAGCCGCATCGCAGTTGACCGGCAGTACCGCCCCCGATGCCGCCAACAACGCAGGTGACCAGACCGAGGCGGTTGCCACTCAGTTTCAATCGGTCATTCTGGGCCTGCTGGCGCTGATTCTTGCGGTGGATCTTTTGATGGCCTGGCGGCTCACCCACATCATCGGCGACCCTATTCTGCACGCCTGTGAGGTTCTGGATAAAATCTCCCATCGCGACCTCACCGTCGAGGCCAATGTCGATTCCGAGGACGAGGTTGGGCAGATGTGCGCGGCGCTCAACCGAACCATCCAAACCATGCACGACGTGCTGGCCAATCTGGCCGAGTCCTCGGAAGGCTTGGAGAATGCGGCAGCCGACCTGAACAGCCAGACTTCGTGCAGCTCGGACAACTCCCATACACAGGTGGATCTGGCCAGGGAGGTATTGGACGCGACTCGTTTGCTGGCGGAGAAGGGCGCGGAGATCGCCCGCAACTCCCAGGAAGCCGCTCAGGCCAGCCGCGAATCCTCGCAAACCGCCGCCAGCGGCAGTGAAACCATGGCCAGCGCTGCAGCCACCATGGAGCAGGTAGCCGCCGCCTCCGCCACCATCCGCGAATTGATGGGCCGCCTCGATGGCCGTGCACGGGAGATCGGCAAGGTGGTCACCGCCATCCGCGAGATCTCCGAAAATACCAACCTCTTGGCCCTCAACGCCGCCATCGAAGCCGCCCGCGCCGGAGAGGCCGGCCGTGGATTCGCCGTGGTCGCCGGCGAGGTGCGTCGCCTGGCCGAACACACCCGCTCCGCCACCGAAGAGATCGCCGGCATGGTCGCCAGCATTCAGCAGGAGACGGCCAGCACCACCGCTGCCGTCGAGTCCAGCCGCCACAGCATCGAGGATGGGCAGCTCCGCACCCAACAGGCGCACCAGATGCTCAACCAGATCATCCGCACCGCCAGCCAGACCGAGACCCTGGCCGAAGGCGCCGCCACTGCCGCCGGAGAACAATCCTCCGCCAGCCAGCAGATCGCCGGCAACGCCGCCAGGGTGACGGATCTCGCCTCGGCCTCGCTGGACGCCTGCAAAATGGTCACCCAGGCCGGCGCCAGCATCCGCTCCTCGGCTCACCAGCTTAACGAGGTGGTGCATCAGTTCAAACTGTAAAAAGCTCTGCGTTGGCGCTGCCGCGCAAGAACGTTGCTGCTCATGCAAGGCGTTGCTAGTGCGGTTGGTTGGTCTACAGGGGCGCAGTGGTGTGCAGGGGCGCTGGTAGTGTGCAGGAGCGCAGTGATGGCGGAGCAAGCCTGCCGTGCTCGGCCCCTGGTCTGGAACCGTGCAGGCGAACCGTCAATGTTGCAGCGATTCGCGTTACAATCGAAGCAGTACGTCGGGGCGTAGCGCAGCCTGGTAGCGCATCTGCTTTGGGAGCAGAGGGCCGGGGGTTCGAATCCCTCCGCCCCGACCATCGTAAACTATTGATATTTCAAGCGATATGGACCATTTCGGCCACGCATCTGCTTTTTACCGCCTCGGCACTGTAGTCGATTTTGTAGCTGTCGGCATCACCCCTGAATTGTGTCTGAATCTCCCGAGGTTTCCGCGATACATTGAATCCACCTTTCGACAAGAATCCCTTCGACCATCCATGATCGCGACCGATCCACTGCATTAGGAATGCAACGGCTTGAAGCAGCGGCAGTTGTGGGCTACGATAAAGCAGATGGCGTTCGCGCCTAATTGTAGAGATTCATACCGCGCCGCCAAGCCTTTGAGACAGCTTCTGTGAATTACTCGGGAAGTCCGGTACATGGCGGCTCTACGAGTAACATTTTTCTGGACATAAGTTCCCCTTAGCAACTTGGGTGGTTTGCCTCCCGTTCGTTGCCTTATCGTCAGACCGCTGCTTATACCAGTGCGCATTCCCGCAAGCTCGGATGCGGACGCCCAAGAACTTTTCAAGAGCCTGCACATGCGCATTCCATGCCGGTAAAGGAGGGTTTAGAGATGTTAGAGACCAGACGCTTCAATTTTGCGCACACCGTCACTTCCTCAACCTTCAGCAAAGACCTTGCGCACAGGGTCAACGATTACTTTCGAGCGCGGCAGATCTCCAGGCACGCAAATCCTGAGATGGTTTTCAAGACTGTCCTTGGCTTTGTCCTGTGGATTGCCACCTATATCTGGTTGATGACCGGCAGGTTCAACTGGCTGGAGGTAGTAGGAATCTATGTTATCCATGGCTACACGCAGCTATTCATGGGCCTGAATATCGCCCATGACGCCAACCACGGCGCATACTCCAAAAACAAAACCATCAACAAGGCTCTGGGACGCGTCTTCGATTGCGTCGGCTTGAGTTCTTATATGTGGCGGCTGATGCATAACGATGCCCATCATACCTTTGTCAATGTGCGCGGGGCAGACACCGCTCTGATCTCCGGGCGTATCTTTCGCTTTACCCCGCACGATACCAGACGGCCTCTCCATCGCTACCAGCATCTCTATGCGCCCTTCCTTTACTGTCTGGCCACGCTCGACTGGGTTCTGGTCAAAGACTACAAGTGGCTCCTTTCGGCGCGTCAATATGGCAACCGGAAGGTTCTTCGCCACCCCTGGGGAGAGGTTATCTTCCTCTTTGCGGCCAAGGCTTTTTACTACACCTACATGTTGGTGCTGCCCCTGATCTTTATCCATGCACCCTGGTACTCGGTCCTGCTTGGATTCACGGTCATGCACTTCTTTTTAGGTTTTACCCTGGCGCTGACCTTTCAGCCCAACCATTTCACCGAAGACTCGTCCTATGCCGAGATCGACGCGAACGGGAACATCGGCAGCGACTATGTTCAGCATATCTTCGACACCACCGCGGACTATGCCCGGGGAAACCCTCTCGCCTGCTGGATGATGGGCGGGCTGAACCTGCATATGATCCACCACATGTTTCCCGGGATCTGTCATGTGCACTATCCAGCTTTGACCGAAATCATCAAATCAACCGCCGAGGACCATGGACTTCATTACCGCGAGAACAGAACCATCAGCGGAGCTTTTCTATCTCATTTGAAATGGATGAGGATTCTCGGCCGCGCGGATTTCGGTTCAGCGGAACTCCGGGACTTTCACCAAGATCAAGAACCGCCCGTCGCAGCGTCTCGGTAGCCAGTGTATTATCTTTGGATAACTCGCAAGAAAGCACCGGCTTGCCCACCGAGACACAAACTCCGCGACGGAAGAAGATGATTCCGGCAAAAAGGATAAGGCACTGAAAGGTGGTCGAGAAGCGGTTGATCCAGGGGCCAGGATACCTGCCGTAACGCAGATAAACCGGAACAACCGCAACCGGCCGATGCAGTTTCGCCTCTGCCATCCTCGCGATTCCCGCAGCGCCCTGACGGAAGGGACCTACGGCCCCATCCATATGCGCCCAGCCCTCGGGAAACATCACAAGAGTTTGTCCCGACACCAGGATACGTACTGCGGCTCTAAGCGCCGGAATGCCTTTGCCCTCGTCCAGATCGGTGCAGAACGCGCCCCACTTGGAAAACAGCAGCGCGCCTAGCCCTCCTCCAAACCGCAACAATCCGTGCGCCGCCATAATCCGCGCGCCTTCCGGCAACAAGTGCGCCAGGACAAACGGATCGAGATAGTGCCCATGCGTGGGAAGGATGATCTTTGGCTCCGCGCTCTCGATATTCGCCAGGCCGGTCGTTCTTACTCGTCCAATCTGAATCCACACCACCAAACGAGCCACAACTCTCATCCAACGAAGCGAGGATCTTGTGGGAGGATCGGGAAGATAGCCGCATGTGCAGACGAGCCGGCTTTTGTCTCTAGCCCGCCGTCCCCAACGCACGATCCAGACAGACAAAAGAGCCGCCAGTGCTAGCGTCGCTCCAATCCACAATCCGCTCAAACTCATAGCCGCTAACTCATCGCCACACGTGGGCCGTATTTCGTTTACATTCTTGCAGATGCAGTCATCCGCTTATCTCTGTCCAGCGGATGACTCGCAGCATGGATTCCAGAAGAGAGTTTCCCCTTGTGCTCAAGCGAAATCTATTCTATACTCCCCGGCAATGACGGGAAGGCCTTTTTTAGACCTAAGACTACGCGGACGATGACAGAGGCCCCTCGCAGTCCAGTGCCAGACCCATGAGGAGGAGGTTGGAAATGGGCGGAATCGATCAGGCCAAGTTTCAGTACACCGGCGCATCTTCACCGTTTACACGCACGCTCTCGCATAGAATTGACAATTACTTCCAGGAGCGCCGCATATCGAGGCACGCCAATCTAGGAATGGCTTTGAAGACGGTCCTTGGCTTTTTCCTGTGGATTGCTACCTATCTCTGGCTGATGACCGGCCGGTTTCTATGGTGGCAAGTCGTGGGCGTCTATGTCGTCCACGGATTCGCCCAGCTCTTCATGGCATTCAACATTGCGCACGACGCCAACCATAGCGCCTATTCAAAGAGCAAGACGGTGAACAGAGTCCTGGGCTGCGTCTTCGATCTGGTCGGAGTCAGCTCCTATATGTGGCGGCTATTGCACAACGACTCTCATCACTCCTTCGTCAATATTCGCGGCGCAGATACCACGCTGGTCTCCGGCAATATCTTCCGCTTTTCCGCACAGGACCGGAGAAAGCCCCTGCATCGCTTCCAGCATCTCTACGCGCCGTTTCTGTACAGCCTGTCGACGCTCGACTGGGTCCTCGCCAAGGATTATCGATGGCTGCTGATGGAGCGGCGATTTGGCAACCGCAAGATTACCAGGCATCCGCGCGGCGAGTTGGTCCTTTTGTTCTCGATCAAGGCCTTTTACTATACCTACATGCTGGTGCTGCCCTTGATCTATCTTCATGCGCCCTGGTACTCGGTAATTCTCGGCTTCACGGTCATGCACCTGTTTCTTGGGTTCACCATTGCGCTCATCTTTCAGCCCAACCATTTCAACAAGGATTCCACGTTTCCGCAAGCCGGCGAAGACGGCCACATCGACAACAACTATGTTCAGCATATCTTCGACACCACCGCCGATTATGCCCGTGGAAACGCCCTTGCGTGCTGGTTGCTGGGATCTTTGAACCTGCATATCATTCACCACATGTTTCCCAACATTTGTCACGTGCATTATTCGGCCTTGACCAAGATTGTAAAAGCCACTGCCGAGGAGCATGGACTTCGTTACCGGGAAAACAAAACCATCGCGGGCGCCTTTCTGGCTCACCTCAAATGGATGAAGGCGATGGGGAGCTTGAGTGATAGCGCAGTTCCGCAAGTGGTAACATCGGTCAGATCGTAGGGCAATTGGAGAGGAGTGCGGGCCAATACGGGAGGGAGTCAATGAACCAAATTGCGATTCAGGAAGTTCGTCCCTGGGAACGGCCCTTCTGGTCGCCCGTTTCCGCCAAGATTCCCATCTTTATTTACTTGATCCTGATTCATTTGTCCGCCTTGTGCGGTTTTATTCTCTACCCGATCCCGCCATTGAAGATATTTGTCGTAAGCCTGGTTCTGATGTCTCTCGGGGGCTTGGGCACGAGTGTTTGCTATCATCGCCTGCTCGCCCATCGAACCTTTACTCTCAATAAGGTCGTTGAGCACCTGTTGGTGTTTTTCGCAATCTTCAACGGTTCGGGGGCGCCGACCACCTGGGTGGCATACCATCGCCGTCATCATTGCTTCACCGATACACCTAAAGACATCTCAAGTCCCAAGCAAGGTGGATTCTGGTGGGCTCATCTCGGCTGGATCTATCAGTCGGCTCCCGCAGAGACAGCAGTTTGGTCCCCGGAGTTGAATCGGGGTATATACAAGTTTTGGGAGTATTCCGAAACTCCTATCATTGCCCTTTCCCTGGTCTGCGGATTTATCTACGGATGGCCCGGCTTTTTCTGGATCGGCCCCATTCGCTTGTTCTATTCTTTGCACCTTCAATGTCTGGTCAACAGCCTTACTCATCTGGGCCCGGCTGGAGACACGGATTCCAGCCAGAACGTCTGGTGGCTTGGACCCTTCCAACTCACTGCCTGGGGCGAGAATTGGCATAAGAACCATCACCGCCAACCAGGTTCGGCGAGGCTGGGGTGGCATTGGTGGCAGATCGATGTCGGATGGTACTTCATCCTGGCATTCGAGTTTTTGGGCATTGCCCACAAGGTGCGGCGGCCACGGCTAGGCGATCAAAGGAATACCGCCCTTTAGAATCAGGGCGGTATAGTGAAATTTCACAAATCGAGTCGCAGATACACCCTAAAACGGAATGTCGTCATCGGAGATTTCGGCGGACTGGGCGTATTCGTTGGCCGGGGATGCAGCACGCTGATCGAAGCTCGCCGACGAACCGGAACCGCTGGCGGCACGGCCCGAGCCCTCGTCGCGGCCCGAGAGCAGCGAAAGGTCCAAGACCACGATCTCCGTCTTATAACGCTTCTGTCCAGAAGCCTTGTCGTCCCAACTGCTGGTGGAGAGTTTGCCCTCTATATAGAGTTTGGCGCCCTTCTTCACGTAATCCCGAACGATCTCGGCGGTGCGCTTGAAGGCGACCAGATTGTGCCACTCTGTCTTGTCTTGCCAGTTGCCCTGCGCATCCTGAAACCGATCGCTGGTGGCCAGTCCAAAGGTGGCTACAATGGCCCCGCCGGGGGTGGAGCGAATCTCCGGGTCTTTGCCCACGTTGCCTAAAAGAATGACCTTGTTGACGCTCTTTGCCATAGTCGTGCACTCCTGTTGTCAATTACCCGTGTTGCGCGTTTTGCGCATCGTTTTGCCGAGGGGCTCATCTCACTTTGCAGCGAAGCCGATACCTGCGTAGGTCACAAGGGAAGAAACCGCCGGGCAGGCAAAAAGCGCCGGGACGCTCATGCGGATGCGCCATTTTGAAATCCCAGTATACGACTTTGGCGCCCATCGCGGCCTCTTCTCATCATCAAAGAGAGAATTCCCCGAACAAAGATCAAATCTTCCCTGATTTCCACCGGATGGCGTAAAAAAGCCCGTTGGCGGGCGGGTGTTCTTCCGGCACGGAAAGGCGCGCAAACTCAGGGCAGAAAGAGGCTCCTGGCCTGGTCCAGCCCGCTCTCGTAGGCGGCGATGAGCTTGTCCCAGACGGCATTCGCGCCTTCGTCGATCACCTTGCGCCGCGGGTCCGCATCGAACCAATCAATGGTTCTCTGAATTCCCTGCGCGAAGGGCAGTTTGGCGCAGTAGCCGGGGACGAAGCGTTTGATCTTGCTGTTGTCGAAGACCACGCTCACCGCCTTGTCCCCGGTCAGGCTGCCCACTTCATCGGGCAGGCAGGCGCCAAGAAAGTCCGAGGCGATGTGCACGATCTGGGCCTCGACGCCGGCGGCTCGCGCCGTGATCTTGTAGATCTGATCCCAGGTAAGAACCTCGTCGCCGGTGATGTGAAAGGCGTGGCCAATGGCCTGTGGATGGCCCAGCAAGCCCACCAATCCCTGGGCGAAATCGCTGTTGTGGGTCACCACCCACAGCGAGGAGCCGTCGCCCGGCACGATGACCTTCTTACCCCTCCTCATGCGGTCCAACGCGGTGTAAGACTTTTGCCAGCTATTGAACGCCAGCACAATCTGCGTGTCGCCATAGGTCAGGGAGGGGCGCACGATGGTGATGGGAAAGCCGTCTTCCCGATAGGCGCGCAGGAGAAGCTCTTCGCAGGCGATCTTGTCCCGCGAATACTGCCAGTAGGGGTTGGCCAGCGGCGTCGACTCGGTCATCAGGTAATGGCCCGCCGGCTTCTGATAGGCGCTGGCCGAACTGATGAAGATGAACTGGCGGGTGCGCTCGCGGAAGAGGCGAATATCGCGTTCGATGTCGGAGGGCTTGAAGGCGATCCAGTCGACCACCGTGTCGAATATTTGATTGCCCAGGGTCGCGGCCACGGCCGCCTCGTCGCCGATGTCGGCGGTGATGGTGCGGACATTCTCAGGCAGATCGGCGCTGCGCTGCCCGCGGTTCAGAAGCGTCAGTTCAATGCCCCGCTCAGCCGCCAGTTGTGTTGAAGCCGTGCTGATCAAGCCGGTGCCGCCAATAAAAAGTACCTTCATGCCGCCCCCCAAAAGAGATCATAACCCTCCTGCCTCAGTCCGCGACCATCGATTCGCCGGGCAAGATGGGCCGGGTGCGCAGCAGCAGGCCGCGCTGCGCCGCCCAGCCCATGGCCAGCAGAGTGGCCACAAAGCAGCCCAGTTTCAGCAGGCCGGCCGTGTGCGTCGGGGGCAGCACCTTCCACAGCACCAGCAGCAGCGTCTGAGCCACGGTCACGGCCCACACCGAGCCATAGAAGTAGCGGCGCTCCGTGCCCTCGCCTTTGGTGGAAGATCTCACCCGCGGCAACAGACCCAGTGCGCCCAGCAGCAGAATGGTGGCGCAGAGCGGCGGATAGGCGTAGTGGTAGATCTGCCGCATATACCAGAAGCCGGTCACAGCGGCGATCAGCAGCGCGCTCAGATTGAGCAAGGCAAAGCTGAGCACAGCGTTCCAGGCAAAGGTGTAACAGACGCGGCGATAGAGCGGATTGGGCTTGTCCTCGTCGAAGCGCAGGATGTAAGGACGCGGTTCCACGCCCGGCATGCGGCCGCGCAGACCGGCCACTCCGGTTCCGGCGAGCACGGCCAGCAGCCAGATCAGATTGCCGCGCCCGAATCCATGCGCAAACAAGCTGAAGACCAGGGGTCCGGGAGCAAGAAAAAATACCCAGATCCAAATGGGCCAATGGGCCAGCCGATAGAGACGGGTATTGCGCTCGCGCAGCTTGCGTTCCTGCGCGAATTCCACCTTTCCGGTATAGAGCATGGGTGCGAGCCTCGGAGATGAAGATATAGGGTACCCTGCGGGCAAAACCGCTGTTTCGGCGCGTCCTGCGAGGCGCCCATTTTCGTCACACAGGATTTTAAGCCACGGCTCCAATGGGCGCAAAGAGGTTGGCGGCGGAGAGAATGCGGGCCCTCCCACCCCAAGTGCAAAAGTAAAAACGCGCCGAGGTGGGGCAGCCATTTTATTGGACGATCAATAAGCCTAGAAGCGCAAGGTGAGGCCGGCGGAGAGGCGCAGATTGTTCTGCCAGTTGTTGACGTTGTTGGGCAGCGAGGTGCGTACATAGTCGGCTTGAAGAAAGCGCAGCGACAGGCGCCTGCTCAGCGGCAGATCGACTCCGCCGCCCAGATCGAGGGCGAAGGAGTTGGCGGAGTGCAGCAGGGTGTTGCTGCTGCTCTGCGGGAACTGAGTGCCGGAGCCGTGAGCCACACCGAAGAGGGCTTGACCAAAGATGCGCATCTTCTTGGCCGGAAATTTGATGCGCGGGCCGGCGGTGAAAGTGGAAAGGGTCAGTCCATAGCCAACGCCGTTGATATTGTTGGTATTTTCAAGGCTGGCATCGAAGGCCAGGCCGGTATGCAGGCCCGGTTGCGACGAATTGAAGATCCAGAAGAAGTCGGCGGCCGCGCCCTGCATCTGGAAGCATCCGCAGGCGCCGGTAGGGCCATTGGAAATCTGCTCGCTGAAGCGCAGGCTGGCTTCGGCAGGATAGCTCCTGACCTGAGCGGCGCAGTGCAGCGCCAGGCCGAGCAGAGCGACGGGAATCAAGCCGCGATTGAACATCCGTTCTCCTATTGCACCGTCAGAGTGAGGTTGGTGGAATGGCTATTGGGCCCGCTGACGGCGGTAACCGTCACGGTATAACTCTGCGATGGATGGCTGAAGAACCCACCTCCGCCGCAGCCGGCGATGACGCCGAAGACAGCCAGCGCCAGTACGGCGATCAGGACTCTGCCGGCGCGGGAGAGCCGGCGCGCGCTCTTGCGCAGACGGCGGCTGAAGGCCAGCGGGAGCATGGTCAAAGCCAGGAGTGTCGTGCCGGCCATTTGCTTCCAGGGACGGCGGCTGTTCTCTAGACGGGCCTGGGCGCTGGCGGTGAGCGTCAATACGGTGGTGGATGCGCCCGCACCCACGGCGATGGAAGACGGCGCAAACGAGGCGGTAACGCCGGGGGGCAATCCGCTGCTGACCGAGAGGCTCACGGGATAGACGAAGGTGGCGTTCACCGGGGTCAAAGATACAGTGAAATTGACCGCATGAGAGGGAACGACCGACTGCGTGGAGGGGGATGCCGTGATGGAAAACTCCGGAGACAAGACCGTGGACACAATCGCCGGCGAGGTGCTGGCGATAAAATCGACGTCTCCGCTGTAGACGGCGGTGAGGTTCTGTGCTCCCACCGGCAATGTAGTCAGCGCCAGCGTCGCCACCCCCGCTCCATTGAGAGCGGCAGGCGTGGCGTTTAACAGAGTGCTTCCATCATAAAAACTGACTGTGCCGGTTGGCGTGCCGCTGGTGGTGGAGGCGATGGTGGCCGTCAGGGTCGTTGTGGTGGCAAAGATGGGAGTCTGACTGGAGGCCGTCAGCGTGGCCCTGCTGGGGGCCTGGGCAACAGCCAGGGAACCGGAAGTTGCGCCCAGCGTCACGGTGTAGTTGCCCGCCGCCGAACCGGTCAAAGAGGCGGCGATAGGATAGGTTCCGGGCGTCGAAGTGGGCGTGGCGGTGGTGGAGAAAACGGCGGTGACATTGCCCGCATCCTGCGCCAACGGGGCGCTGAGCGTTCCTGTCAGTGCCGGAACCGTCTGGCCATAGAGCATGGTGACGGCTTTGGCCAGCGCGGTCAACTGCACCGGGGTGATAGGCAAGACGTAGATGCCGCTGGCGATGGGTGGGTCATTCGCGTCCCCGGCATAGACGGCGGCCAGGTGATGAACGCCGACGGGGAGCAGTGCGGTGCTCACCGCGGCCCTGTTGGCAGCCAGCGACGTCGTGCTCACCAGAGCGGGACTGGCGCCTATTCCGTCATAGAAGGAGACCTGACCGGATGCTGTATTGGAGCCGTTCGAGAAGATTGCGGTCAGCGAGCCGGTTCCATAGACCACCGAGAGCGGGCCTCCCAGCACAAACATCTCCGAGCCGGCGGAGGGTTGGCCGCTGACGGTATTGACGGTGCTGGCGACAACCTCGCGCACCGCCTGGTTTTGCGTATCGGCAAAGGCCACTGTGCCATTCTGCACGGCCACCGCCTGGGGCGAATTCAAAACAGAGCCGGTAGCCGAGCCGCTGTCGCCGCCATAGCCTTGCGCGCCGCTGCCGGCGATGGTGACGACTTGCCCGCCGGCGATGCTGCGAATGCGCTGGTTGTCGCTGTCGGCCACATAAACATTGCCCGATGAGTCCACGGCGACACCGCGGGGACGGGCCAATTCCGCCGTGGCGGCGCTTCCATCTCCATTGAAACCTTTGACGCCATTTCCCGCCAGAGTGGTGATGATGCCGGTCGAGAAGGTGACCATGCGGACGCGCTGGTTGTGGGTGTCGCCAATGTAGAGATTGAAGGAGCTGTCCACAGCCACGCCGGTGGGCGAATCGAGACCTGCCGCGGTGGCCGGGCCGCCGTCGCCGGAGTAGTTCTGACCGCCATTGCCGGCCACAGTCGTGATCGTCGCGGCGGCGATCTTGCGGATACGGTTGTTATTAGTGTCGGCGATATAGAGATTGCCGTTGGAGTCGATGGCTAGACCGGTGGGCAAATCGAGCGTGGCGGCGGTGGCCGCTCCCCCGTCGCCGGAGAAGCCCGCAACTCCGGTCCCCGCAATGGTGGTAATGATGCCGGTTGAGAAGGCGACCATGCGGATGCGCTGGTTGTGCATGTCGGCGAAATAGACGTTGCCGGCAGAGTCCACGGCGACCCCGAGGGGTGCGTCGAGCAGCGCACTGGTGGCCGGGCCGCCGTCGCCGGCAAAGCCCTGCTGACCGGTTCCGGCCACCACACTGACCAGGCCGACCAGATTCACTTCAAGGATCAGATTGCCGTCGGTATCGGCGATGAACAGGTCGCCGGCGGTGTCGAAGGCCAGACCGCTGGGCTGGTTCAAAGGAGTGTTGATGGCCTCCGTGGAGTTCCCTCCGGGAGTTTGCCGGCGTGCGCTGTTCAGGTGGTCCAGCGCCTTTTGTTGCGCCGCATTCTGCGCACCTGCGCCGGACGCACCCAGGCCCAGCATCAGCCCGGCCGCGGCGGCAAGCACGCCAAGTCTTCCCAACAGAAACCGTGCGGATCGCATCGGCCGCATCGCACTCACTGTCGCCTTCATGGACTCTCCATTGCGTTCACGCATCGCCTGGTTCACTTCCATACCAAGACATTTCAACGGTCACATCGTCGCCGCCGCATACCTGAAAACCCAGCCGTACATAGAGCCGCCGCGCCGGATTGCCGGCCGCTACCTGCAATTCCAGCCTTGCGCCCACGGCGGCGGCCTGTTGCTGGCACAGGCGCAAGACTTGTGTTCCCATTCCCTGGCCGCGCTGCGCCGCACCTACCGCAAGATCCACAATCCGCCAGCGTTCCCGGTTGCGATCGAGCAGCAAACGGCCCGCCGGTGCGCCGTCCGCCCCCAGCAGGATCAAATCCTGCGCCTGGGGATACAGCACCGCGTAGCTCATCGCCCGGCCGCGATACTGCATCTCGATCAGCCCATGCACCAGGGCCTCGGCCATCCCCGCCGCGGTCAACTGCGCGGCTTTGTCCTCGGCAAAAAGCCCATGGAGCAGCGGCTCGTCCTGGGGGCCGGCTGGGCGCAGGCGCACCGCCCGCGATGCGGCCTTCTCATCCACCGCGGGCGGCTCTGCAACCCATCCCTCCATGGGCAATCTCCGTTGTGCCTACAGCTCAGCCGCGCGTCGGGAAGATGCCGGTGAGAGCGATGATGAAATAAATCGCCAGGTACGGCGGTTCGATAGCCAGCGGAATGTTGCCCCCGGCAACGCCGCTTTGGTAGCTGCCGGCCGTCTGCCCGGAGACAGAGCTTGCGGCCCAGCCCTTTGTCACTGCTGTCTCGCCATGGGCGCCTCCAGTGATAACCGTGACATCCACCGCCGGAAACCCTCCCACGGGAGTGCTGGAGGTGGCGTTGGCATTGGATACCGGCGGCGCAATGGGATGCGTATGAATGGGCAAATTGTTATACAGAATCGACACATTGGCCGCGCCCCCGGATTCACCCCAAACATAACTTGGCAATCCGGCGCCGTTCCCCACGTTGAGGGGTACGCGTCCCTGCAGATCGGGCAAGTTGAAGGTTCTGATGCCGTCGCCGCCGAAAGTTGTGCCGAGCAGCGAAAACAGCGCTGTGTAAGAGGAGATGGCCAGCGATTGTCCGTTGCACAGCGCCCAGCCGATGGGCGCGAAGTTAAAGCCGACCATGCGAATCTCGCCTAAATACTGTTCCATGTTCGTTTCCTTTCGTGATTGCTCACGGTTGCCCTGTCGGTGAATCGTGCATTGCGAGAATTCCCTTCGCAACGCCTTGGTTTAGAGCGATTCCAGAATCGCTAAAGCCTTCAAATGGGGTTCCGGGGACATATCGAAAAATCCTTGTGCAAACTGCGCCGTGAACCCCAAGTATCCAAAAGCCCAATCAGACCCGAGTGCTGAATTCGGCTGTTTCAATTGCAGATGACCGACGAGGTAACGAACGCATACGGGGTATTGCTCGCATCGCCGCTGTTGGTGTCGACAAAGTAAAACGCGAATCGGTCGCCCGTCGAAAGCGCAACAGTATGTGTGGAATCGCTGCAAGTTTCGATGGCCGAGCTCGATAAGGTCAGACTGCAGGTGATCGCCGAAGGCACGTTGTTCACATTGACATAAAAGTCCAGCGTGTCGTTGCCGCCATAACCGCCCAGATTGGGCGAAATGCGAATGCTCAAATGGTTTAACGTACAAGCGGCTGGGACAGTTAATTGAATGGAGTCGTTCATGGTGGATTGAGTAACGGGATTGGCTTCGTTGGAGATTCCCGCGGGAACTCCGCTGACAGGATGCCAGGCTGAGGCTGTACTACTCGGAAGGATAAGAGCCGTCGAGTAGAATCCGGCCGAAGAACTAGACCCTGATGGGAAGTTGATATTGATTTTGGGCGCTGTCGCTGTTGTATTGTCGATCGACAACGTACCCGTCGAGCCACTGGTTGCTACGGTTCCCACTCCAATCGAAGCCACGCCGACGGGGAAGTTGACATTGATGGTCGGATTCGCCGACGACCCGTTGGTAACGGTCAGGGTGCCCGATCCCACCGCCGCAGTGTTTTGGATTGTGCCGGGGGCGATCGACTGCACCACACCCGCGACGCCGGCGTCGCCTTTGGGAATGGTGAAATTCAAGATGGGTGCGCTAGCCGTGCCTGTGTTGCTGACGCTGGCCGAAGTACCCGCCGCGCCGGTCGTCGTCGTCCCTACGGAGACCGTCGCCGAAGTACCCGCGGCGCCGGTTGCGCCCTGCGGAACGGTGAAATTCAGAATGGGCGCGCTGGCGGTTCCCGAGTTGCTGACGCTGGCCGAGGTTCCCGCCGCGCCGGTGGTGGTGGTGCCCACGGTAACCGTAGATGAATTCCCGGCCTGCGCGATCAGGGTCCACTTCGAGCTGCTGGTGGGCGGATCGTTGCCCTGATTGCTATTCGCCGTTGAAATGTAGCTGGAGCCGTTGGTCGTGCAGGCGCCGGAGCAGAAAACCACCTGCCCGGTCGAATAGGAGGTAGCGCTGGCGTAATTCGCCACCGATCCTATGGTTCCGGCGACGCCCTGGGGAATGGTGAAATTCAAGATGGGCGCACTAGCCGTGCCGGTGTTGCTGACGCTGGCCGAAGTACCCGCCGCGCCCGTCGTCGTCGTCCCTACGGAGACCGTCGCCGGGGTGCCCGCGGCTCCGGTAGCGCCCTGCGGAACGGTGAAATTCAGAATGGGCGCGTTACTGGTTCCAGAGTTGCTGACGCTGGCCGAGGTTCCCGCCGCACCGGTGGTGGTGGTGCCCACGGTAACCGTAGCAGCGCTTCCTTCTTGCGCCAGAAGCGCCCAATCGGTCGTATCCGTGGCGGGATTGGTGGTGCCGGAGGTCGCCAAAATCGCGATATAGCTCGAGCCGTTGTACGAGACCGCGTCGCCGACGCTATAGGAGGTGCCGCTGACCCAGGCATTCCTGAAGTTGACCGGGGGGCCCTGCGCACCGGTGTTGCCCCTGGGAACGGTGAAATTCAGAATGGGCGCGCTGGCTGTCCCGGTGTTACTGACGCTGGCCGAGGAGCCTGCCGCGCCGGTCGTCGTCGTCCCTACCGAGACCGTTGCCGGAGTGCCCGCGACGCCCTGGGGAATGGTGAAATTCAATACCGCCGCGCTACTGTTGCCGGTATTGCTGACGCTGGCCGAAGTTCCCGCCGCGCCGGTGGTGGTGGTGCCGACAGCAACCGTAGCGGCGCTTCCAGCGGGTCCGGTGCTGCCAGTCGCGCCTTGGGGAATGGTGAAATTGAAGACCGCCGCGCTGCTGCTTCCAGAGTTGCTGACCGTAGCCGAGGAGCCCGGCGCACCGGTGGTCGTGGTCCCCACGGCAACCGTGGCGGCGCTTCCCTCTTGAGCCAGAACCGCCCAGTGGCCGCCCGATCCAGAGACATCCGTTGCCGGATTCACCCCGGTATTCGCGGCCAGGGCAATGTAACTGGTCCCGTTCAAGGAGACCGCGTCACCGATGGAATAAGGCGTTCCGATCGCCCAGGTATTTCTGAAGGCCACCGGCGGTCCTTGTGCTCCCGTGGCGCCCGCGGGGACAGTAAAATTCAGCACCGGTGCGCTGGCCGTTCCGGAGTTGCTGACGCTGGCCGAGGTGCCCGCCGCTCCAGTCGTTGTCGTGCCTACAGAAACCGTCGCCGGGGTGCCCGCGACGCCCTGCGGAATCGTGAAATTCAATACCGCCGCGCCGCTGCTTCCAGAGTTGCTCACGCTTGCCGAGGTGCCCGCTGCGCCGGTCGTCGTCGTGCCCACAGTAACCGTTGCGGCCGTTCCTGTAGCGCCCGTGGCCCCGGTCGCGCCCGTCGCGCCCGTTGCCCCCTGCGGAATGGTGAAATTCAAAATGGGTGCGTTGCTGGTGCCGCTGTTGCTGACGCTGGCCGACGTTCCTGGCGCACTGGTCGTTGTGGTGCCCACGGTGATGGCCGCCGCCGCGCCCGCCTGCGCAATCAGCGCCCACTTGCCGCCGTTTGTCGGCGGATCGAATCCCTGGTTGCTACCCACCAGCGAAATATAGCTTGATCCGTTGGCCGTGCAGGCCCCCGCGCAGTAAACCACCTGACCGTTCGGATAGGTACTCGCGCTGGCCCACTGCGCAACCGTACCTATGGTGCCGGTTACGCCGGCCGGCCCCTGTGGTCCGGACGGCCCTTGCGGACCCGTCGCGCCGGTCAAGCCGGTTGGCCCAATGGGACCGATGGGACCGGTGGCGCCCGTCGCGCCCGTCGCCCCAGCCTGGGCAATCAGCGTCCATTTCGAACTGTTGGTGGGCGGATCGAATCCCTGGTTATTGTTTGCCAGCGAGATGTAGCTGGAGCCATTCGTCGAGCAGGCCCCCGCGCAAAAGACCACCTGACCGGTGGAATAGCTGGTGGCGCTCGCATAGTTTGCCACCGCGCCAATCGTGCCGGTCGCGCCCGTTGGTCCCTGCGGCCCAGTGAGGCCGGTTGGACCCGTTGCGCCCGTCGCCCCGGTCAGTCCGGTGGGGCCGATGGGACCAACCGCGCCGGTTGCGCCCGTCGCCCCAGCCTGGGCGATGAGTGTCCACTTCGAGCTGTTGGTGGGCGGATCAAATCCCTGGTTGTTATTGGCCAGCGAAATGTAGCTGGAGCCGTTCGTCGAGCAGGCGCCGGCGCAGAAGACCACCTGGCCGGTGGAATAGCTGCTGGCGCTGGCATAATTCGCCACCGCGCCGATGGTTCCGGTTGCGCCGGTCGGCCCTTGCGGACCGGTGGGGCCGGTAGCGCCGGTCAGACCGGTAGGTCCGGTGGGACCGACAGCGCCGGTTGCGCCCGTTGCTCCCGCCTGCGCGATGAGCGTCCACTTCGAGCTATTGGTGGGCGGATCGAATCCCTGGTTGCTGTTGGCCAACGAAATATAGCTGGAGCCGTTGGTCGAGCAGGCCCCGGCGCAGAAGACTACCTGGCCGGTGGAATAGCTGGTGGCGCTCGCATAATTCGCCACCGCGCCAATGGTGCCGGTTGCGCCCGTCGGCCCTTGCGGACCGGTAGGACCTGCCGGACCTGTAGGCCCGGTGGGACCCGTGGGGCCGACAGCCCCGGTGGCGCCCGTAGGCCCTTGCACGCCCTGGATTCCTTGCACACCCTGTATGCCTTGCGGCCCCTGCGAGACCACTGTTATATCCAGCACCGCCGGGTGGCTGGTCTCGTCGCTCTCCTTGGAATCGATCACGATGGAACCCGCCGCGGAAGTGAGCGCCAAGCCGAAGTTGCTGGCCGGCGTCGTGACCCATCCCTGCACCTGCGCTGTGACATCCACCACAATGAACTGCTCTGCCGTGGTGGGAGTGAAGGTGGCCAGGGCCGTACCCAGCGTGGGAATCGTTGCATAGGTCACCGTCGACTCGCTCCAGGCGCTGGTCACCGGCTGCACACTGACCAGTCCGGAGGTGCTGATCCGGTTCACAAAAAGCGTCAGGGTGGCTTTGCCGATCTGGCTGGCGGTAGTGCCGGAGGGCAGGTTCGAGAGGTTGAACTGAATCAGAGTCGTCTCTCCACCGCCCACATACAGGTTCGACAGGCTACCAAAATTGCTGGTGGGTTGGGCGCTGTTGACGGTTGTATCCCCGCTGGGAGTGGCTTGTGTGGCGTGCGCCACGCCTGCTGCCATGACAAAAGCTGCTGCCGCCACAATCGACTTCATCCATACCCGCTGGCACATCGTTCCTCTCCTCATCGACACCGTTGACATTCGCCAAGCAAACGGACCCCCTGCCAGGTACGTTTTGAAAAAAACGTTACCCAACGTAAGAGACGTGATCTCGGTCACTGCATTCTTGGATGATTCTCGCTAGAGCGTTCGCAACAGGGAAGCGAGGCCCCCTTTGTAACCGATCCGGGGATGCCCTTGCAAGTGCTTTTTGCGTTTTTAAATGAAATATTTGCACGCGAAAAATGCGGAAAATCGAGAGAGTGATTAGGAAGTAAATAAAAAATGCGCCCGCCTTTGGTGACCGGACGTTGCCTGCGATTTCAGAAAACTAGCGCAGAAAGCGATCACAAAGCATCTTCCAACAGCCTGCTCGAATCCACCGTGCCGCCTCCGCGCTGCGTCCCTCCGGGCCTCAGCCGTGTTAATCAAAACATCAACAAGCATTTACCGGACGGACAGCACTGGAATCGCGCGATTCGTCGGCCGCCCCGGCCTGCCGCGACTATGGGTCTCTGCCCAATGCCCTACAATAGACCCGCGGTTCGTTGCGCCTTGCCCCATCTTTCATCCGCCTGGGCGCCGGGCAAAGTTCACTCCAAGGACATCTCATGCAGACGCTTCGTTCATTCTGTTTTTTTCTGCTTTTCTTCGTTGCCGGGTTAGTCGTCGCACAGCCTTCCGGGGGGCCCTACGGTCCGATCGACCAGCGCTATGAGATTCCCAAGGCCGCGCATGTGTACTTCGTTGCGCCGCAGGGCAAAAGCGATGCCACCGGCGTCGATCTGGCTCAACCCACCACCCTCGAAGCGGCCATGGAGCGCGTCGTGACCGGCGACGCCATCGTTCTGCGCGGCGGCGTCTACAGAACCGGAGGCCTGGTGCTCAATCAGGGCATCACCCTCCAGCCCTACCTGGAGGAGCATCCCGTCCTCAAGGGCACGCAGATCGCCACGCAGTGGGAGGCTCTGCCCAATAACGTCTGGAGAACGCGCTGGTCGCATCTCTTCCCGGCCGAGCCCCTGCCCTGGTGGAATCGCAAGCACGAGGGCCTGAAGACCCCCCTGCACCGCTTCAACAACGATATGGTCTTCGTCGATGGCGAGTTGCTCGGCTCCAAAGGTTGGGAGGGGGAGCTCGACGCCCATTCCTTCTATATTGATTACAAGAACGGCTTCGTCTACATCGGCGTCGACCCCGCCCACCGCCAAGTGGAGATCACCGCCTGCGACAGCGCTTTGGTGCGCACCAGCGGGCCAGCGCACGGCAAGGTCTCGGACGGAAAAGGACCGGTCATTCGCGGCATTACCTTCACGCAATACGCCTATCGCGCCCTGGAGATCGAGGGCAAAAAGCATTTCACCGCCAACGACGAGCCCACCAATGAACCTGTGGGCATCTCCGATCCCGCGACCTATGGAAAAGAAGTCAGGAATACGCTCATCGAGAATGTAACCATCACTTACTGCTCTCATGTGGCCGGCTACTTCCGCGGCGACGGATTGATTATCCGCAACTCGCTGGTCAGCGATACCAGCACCGAAGGCATCTATGTCATTGGTTCGTCGGATGTGCTGCTGGAGAGAAACATCGTTCGCCGCAATAACATGAAGCAGCTCACCGGCTACTTTCCCTCGGCGGTGAAGATCTTCAATCAGACCCATCGCGTCACCTTCCGCGATAACCTGATTCTGGAGCAGCCTTACTCCAACGGTGTCTGGTACGACGTGGGCAACCGCGACGCGGTGATCGTCGATAACTACGTGGAAGGCGCAATCAACGGCATCTTCATCGAGATCTCGCGCGGCGCCACCATCGCCGGCAACGTGGTGGTCAATTCCTACCGCGGCCTGTATGTGTTGAACTCCGCCGACGTGCATGCCTACAACAACACCTTCTATAACTCGCGGGTGCACTTCGAGCGCAATGAGCGGGTAGCCGCGGGCGACGTCTTCGACTGGCATGCCACCACCGGCCCGGGACTCGAACAGCGCGAAGGCCATATCTTTGTTCATAACATCATGGCCGCTTCGGATACCTTTCACGACCCGCTGCTGGAGTTCCTGCAGAAGCCTTCCCCGCTCTGCGGCAAGCTGGTGCGCGCGCAGGCCGGCGAGGTCGACGGCAACGTCTACATCCGCGCCGCTGCGAGCACTGACATGGAAACCCCGGCGTCACTTATCACCTATGCCCCCTCGCAAGCCGAGGGCTGCACCTCGCGGCTTGCTTCGCTCGACGACTTCCGCAAACTCCAGCCTGCCTTTGAAAACAACGGCATCGAGATCGACCGCTCACCGCGCTCGGTTCTGCGCGGGCCCGACATGGGGCGTTTCGAGTTGCAGGGCGCGCTGCCCAATGCGCCGGCCAAGAACCTGCTCCCCCCCGAGGTTCGCGCGCTGTTGGGATGGAGCGAGGCGGAGGCCAAAACGCCCGGCGCCTATCCGCTGCGCTGAATCCAGTTGGCCCGCGTCCCGATCTACCCCTGTGATCGGGACGCAGGCCTGCCCGAACGGAACATGTATGCGTTCTGTTCTTTGTCCAGAGAAAAGGAGGCGGCCATGAGCGATGGACGCGAAGAGCGGGAAGAGCAGGAAAAGCGCCGCGAGCAGGAAGAGCGCCAGGATCGGGAAGACCGCCTCAACCATTGGCGGGTGGATGAGTGGGAACCGGAGCGCGTGGATTCGTAGCCGCGGAATCGCGCGATTGCCGGCTTTTTCCGGTCGATCCTTCGAGTGCACTGCCCTCCAAACGAGCGAAATCGAAAGTAGACGAAAGCCGTCGAAAATGCGATTCCTATTACAATAAAACCCGGAGTTCCGGATGAGAGTCTGCCAACTGTACATTTCCCCGGGCCACAACTTTTTTGGCCGCCACCAGCAGCCGCCCGGCGAGCATCCGCTCGTCGAATGCGCGGAACT
This sequence comes from uncultured Occallatibacter sp., assembly GCA_964493705.1. Taxonomy (GTDB): domain Bacteria; phylum Acidobacteriota; class Terriglobia; order Terriglobales; family Acidobacteriaceae; genus Telmatobacter. The sequence goes on along the minus strand of CAZBPD010000013.1, from coordinate 42,545 downwards.
GCGCTGTGTGGCCGGCCGGGGCGTCGAAGGGGACCGCTTTTTCGACTACAAGGACGACTACAAGGGTCAGATCACCTTTTTCTCCTCCGAGGTCTTCGCCCAACTCTGCCATCAGTTGGGTGTTCACCACGTCTCCCCCGGCGCTACCAGACGCAATGTCATCACCGCGGGCGTGGACCTGAACGCACTGGTGGGAAAAGAATTCTCCGTCCAGGGCCTGCGTTTTGCCGGAGTGGCGGAGTGCAGCCCCTGCTACTGGATGGACCAGGCGATTGCGCCCGGCGCCGAAGAGTTCCTCAAGGGCCGGGGCGGCTTACGGGCGCGCATCCTCAGCGATGGAATCCTCACCGTGGAAAAATGAGCCGTTCCCTTGCAGCTTCAGCGGGACTCCAGCATCCAATACCCGAAGGGCTGAAATGAATCCATTGATCGATCCATCCGGGAGGCGTGTGGATTATCTGCGCATCTCGGTAACCGACCGGTGTAACGAGCGGTGCCTCTACTGCATCACCGAAAATCATGCTGGGTGGATGCCGCGCGACGGTGTCCTGAGCGATGCGGAGTTCCTGGCCATCGTGCAGGCGGCGGTGTCGCTGGGCTTCTCCCGCTTTCGCATCACCGGCGGCGAACCGCTGCTACGCGCGGGCGTTGTGGATCTGATCGGCCAAATTGTCGCGCTGCCCGGCGTGGAATCGGTGATGCTCACCACCAATGGCGTCTTTCTGCCCAAACTCGCGCAACCGCTCTACGATGCCGGTCTGCGCCGCATCAACGTCAGCCTCGACGCACTCAATCCAGCCACCTATCGCGCCATCACCGGGGGCGATGTCGAGCCGGTTCTGCGCGGCATCGAACTGCTCCGCCAGATCGGTTTCCCCTCGGTCAAGCTCAATACCGTCCTGATGCGCGGCAAAAACGAGGACGAGATTCTGCCCCTGCTGCACTTTGCCGCCAAACAGAATATCGCCATTCGCTTTATCGAACTGATGCCGGTCAGTTCCATCGAAATGCTCAAAGACACCATCTTTCTGCCCATCGGTGAGGTCCAGGCGCGCCTTCAACAGCAGGACGAACTGATTCCCCTCGACGATCATCTTGGTTTTGGTCCAGCGAAATACTATCGTCTGGCCCGGCTGGGAGCCACCGTCGGCCTCATCGGCGCCATGAGCGACCTGCATTTCTGCGACCGCTGCAACAAGATGCGCCTCACCTGCGACGGCAAGCTGCGGCCCTGCCTGGGCAATCATCTGGAGACGAACCTGATGCCCGCTCTGCGCCCAGCCGTCGATCAGCCTGCCTTGCGTCGGCTCTTTCTCCATACCCTCGCGGAAAAGCCCGAGGAACACTCCTTCCGTCATCAATTCGTGCCCCTGCGACGGATGACGGCCATTGGCGGATAAGATGAAGATCAAGCTGCTTGCCTTTGCCCAGGTGCGCATCGAACTCGGTTTCGCCGAGAGCACCGTGGAGTGCTCTGCAACTGAGACCCCGCGGGCGATCCTGGCCAAGGTCGCGCCAGAGTATCGTCCCGACAGCTCCGTACGCGTCGCGGTCAATCGCGAATACGCCGATTGGGACAAGCCTGTGGGAGAGGCCTTCGAATTGGCCATCATTCCCCTGGTCAGTGGTGGATGAGTTCATGAAGACCCATATCGAACTGACCCATCAAGCCATCCTTCCACCGCCCTTGCCCACAGACGACCGTGAGATCGGCGCGCAGGTCGACTTCCTCGGCATTGTGCGCGAGAGCGAAGCGGGAGAGCCCATCGCCGGACTGAATTACGAAGCCCATGAACCCATGGCGCAATCCATGATGCAGAGGATCTTGGCCGATCTGGCCCTCTTGCACCCGTGTAAGGAAGTTTGGATCATCCATCGGTTAGGTTTTGTGCCGGTCGGCCAAGCAGCGCTCTTCACCCGAGTGCTCAGCAAGCACCGCAAGGCCGCCCTGCACCTGACCGATGAGCTGATCGACCGCATCAAAAAGGATGTGCCCATCTGGAAACTGCTGGAAGGAACCAAAGAGTAAATATCTTCCTGCGAATTCAAAGACTTTGTGATTTGCGCTTCTGAAGGAAGCGTTATGAGGCGCTTCTTGATCGAAATTGTCTCCATAAACGGGGTCTGATACTCTCGGCAAACTGGCGCTGATATGCTCTTCAAACCCGCGCCGTAGGCGCAGTGTTGGTTAGCCCCGCGCTTCAGCGTGGGGAAAGAAATGCCACAAGTTCGCTACGGAGTCCCGTAGGGACGGATCGAAGCGCAGTCTGCCGTACTCCAAGCTGTTCAACCTTTTTGCGGACGATGCGGATACTGGAGAGAAGATCATGAGTGAGAGCGCACCTTCTGCCGATTATGACCGCTACTCCCGCCAGACTCGCTTTGCCGGCATCGGCGAAGCAGGCCAGCGCCGTCTGGCGCAAGCGCGGGTTGCAATCGTTGGTTGCGGCGCGTTGGGTAGCGCCCAGGCGGAGCTGCTGGCGCGGGCCGGGGTCGGCTTTCTGCGCCTCATCGATCGCGATTTTGTCGAGTGGAGCAACCTGCAGCGTCAGCCCTTGTATGACGAAAAGGATGCCAAAGCCTCGCTCCCCAAGGCCGTCGCCGCCGCCACCCGCCTGCGCGCCATCAACTCCACCATTGAGATCGATCCGGCCGTCGCCGATCTCACCCCCGCGACCGCCAGCGACTTGCTTGCCGATGTGCATCTGATCCTGGACGGAACCGACAACTTCGAGACCCGCTATCTGATCAACGATTTCGCGCTCAGCCGCGCGATTCCCTGGATCTACGGCGCCGCCGTGGGCAGCTACGGCCTGAAGATGCCCATCCTGCCCGGCGAGACCTGCTGCCTGCGCTGTCTCTTGCCCGACCCTCCGACTGGAGCACAGCAGACCTGTGAAACCGCCGGCGTTCTCGGCCCGGTCACCAGCACCATTGCAGCGTTGCAGGCTGCGGACGCGCTGATGATCCTCACCGGCCACACCGATCGGCTTGCCCGGCGCCTTACCGTCGTCGATGTTTGGTCGGGCGAGATCGTGCAGACCCCACAGCCGCCGGCCAATCCCGATTGCCCGGCCTGCGGCCGCCGCAAGTTTTCCTATCTCAACGGCGAACGTCGCGCCCCCATCGCGCTCTGCGGACGCAATGCCGTACAGATCTATGGCCGCGAGCGTCAACTCAACCTCAAGGAACTCGCCGCCCGCATGGAAACGCTGGGAACGGTCAAAGTCAACGAGTTCGCTCTGCGGGCCCAGATCGAGGCTTACGACATCACTGTCTTTCCCGATGGGCGGGCGATTCTCAAGGGCACAACTGATGTCGGCCTGGCCCGCAGCCTCTACGCGAGGTACATTGGAAGCTGATAGGGGTCCACGATGACGGATTTGACGCATCTCGACGAACACGGTCTGCCCCGCATGGTAGACGTGTCGGCCAAGCCGGAGACCCTGCGTGAGGCCGAAGCGGAAGCCGTGCTCTGGGTCGGCTCTGAACTCGTGCGCGCCATTCGCGACGGCCTTACCCCCAAGGGAAACATCTTCGAGACGGCGCGCATTGCCGGCGTCATGGCCGCCAAACGCACTCCCGAGCTGATTCCCCTCTGCCACTCGATCAATTTGACCCACGTCTCGGTCGACATGGAGATGCTCGCAGACCGCATCCTCATCCGCACCTGCGCCCGCACCCGCTCTTCCACCGGCGTCGAGATGGAGGCCCTCACCGCCGCCTCGATTGCCGGCCTGACCCTCTACGACATGCTCAAGGCGCTCTCCAAAGAGATGCACCTCGATGGGCTCCGCCTCCTGGCCAAATCCGGCGGGCGCAGCGGCGACTATCGCGCCGAGGATTCCCATGCCTGATCGAGCGTTCTCACCCACACTCGACGCCCCGATGCAGGCAGCCGTCCTCACCATCTCGGATCGCTGCGCGGCGGGCTCCATGCGTGACACCGCCGGCCCCGCCGTGGCCTTGCTGCTTACTCAGGAACTCGCCGCGCAAGTCGTTTTGACTCGCCTGCTTCCCGACGAAGCCGGGCAGATCGCCGCGGAGTTGATTGAATTGTGCGAGCGGCGGATCGATCTGGTGATCACCGTCGGCGGCACTGGCCTTTCGCTCCGCGATGTGACCCCCGAGGCCACGCGCTCCGTCCTCGACCGCGAGGTGCCCGGACTGGCCGAGGCCATGCGCTCTGCTTCGGCCCAGGTAACGCCGCACGCGCTGCTCTCCCGCGCCGTGGCCGGCATACGCGGCCAGTCCCTGATCCTCAATTTGCCCGGCAGCCTGAAAGGCGCCACGGAGAATCTGCGCGCCGTTCTGCCCGCGCTTCCCCATGCCGTGAAGATCCTGCGCGGCGAAACAGCGCACGTCGAAAACGACCCGCAGCGAGCAATTTGCCCCAACGCGACCGACGCATCGAAGGCCCGCTAGGGGCGTTCGATGCAGTCTCTTCGCCGTTCAACCGTCTTATTTTGCGGGAGCAGGCGCAGCCGCCGGCTGGTCCGCCTTGGCCATGCCGCGGATGTATAGGACCAGGTGCCAGACCTCGTCGTCCTTGGCGCGGGACGCTTCTTCGGCCGGCATTTTGTCGCCCTTGCCTTTGCGAATGGCATCGAAAAGGTCCTTGTCCGTCTTGTCGGCCAGCGATTTCGGGTCGCTCCAATCCAGCAGTTTCAGGTTCATATCCTTGGCCAGGTCGGTTTTGCCGCTCCCATCGTCGCCATGGCACATGGCGCAATCCTGCGCGTACAGTTTTTTGGCCTTGGCCATGGTTTCAGGATTGGCTTTCATCGGGGCCTTCCCCGAGGCGGGTTCCTGGGAGATACCACCGGCCACCGACACGGGCAAAAGTACGGCGAGAACAGCAGCGAACAGCAATAAAAAGGACTTCCTCATGGCGAACTCCGCGGTGCGCGGGGGTTTTCAAGACCCCGGCAACCGATTGATTTTGACGCCCGAATTATAGTCCTGCAAAGCAAGGGGAGGAAACCGTTTTCAACCCCGGCCATCGTTCCGCCGCTTGGCAAAGGTCTGACCACTCCACTACAATCGACCCAGGTATTCTTAGCAAGAATGATCGCGCCGGGAGTATCCTGAATCAAATCCGGCAACAGTTTTAAGATCGCCCCAGGAAAAGGAATTTGGAGATCGAAATGCCCGAAGCATCGTGTGACATTGGCCTGATCGGCCTCGCAGTGATGGGACAGAACCTCGTCCTCAACATGAACGACCACGGCTACAAGGTTGCCGTCTTCAACCGCACCGTCTCCAAAGTCGACGACTTTGTGGCCAACGAGGCCAAGGGAACCCAGGTGGTTGGCGCGCACTCGCTCGAGGAGCTGGCCAGCCTGCTCATCCGTCCCCGCCGCGTCATGCTCATGGTCAAAGCCGGCGAGACGGTCGACCACATGATCGATCTGGTGCTGCCCTATCTCGAAGCCGGCGACATCGTCATCGACGGCGGCAACTCCCTCTACACCGACTCCACCCGCCGCACCCGCGATCTGGCTGCCAAGGGCATTTTGTTTGTCGGCTCGGGCGTCTCCGGCGGCGAAGAGGGTGCGCGTTTCGGCCCCTCCATCATGCCCGGAGGCAATCCCGCCGCCTGGCCCCACGTCAAAGGAATCTTCCAGGCCATCAGCGCCAAGGTCGAAGACGGCACCCCCTGCTGCGACTGGGTCGGTGAAGACGGCGCCGGCCACTACGTCAAGATGGTCCACAACGGCATCGAATACGGCGACATGCAGCTCATCTGCGAGGCCTACGACCTCTTGCAGCGCGGCCTGGGCCTCACCGCCGACGAGCTCCACGAAGTCTTCACCGAGTGGAACAAGGGCGAACTGGACAGCTACCTCATCGAGATCTCCAGCCACATCTTCGCCAAAAAGGATGAAGACGGCCAGCCCATCGTCGACAAGATTCTCGACACCGCCGGCCAAAAGGGCACCGGCAAGTGGACCGTCATCAGCGCTCTCGATACCGGCCAGCCGGTCACGCTGATCGGCGAGTCGGTCTTTGCCCGCTGCCTCTCGGCGCTCAAGAACGAGCGTGTCGAAGCCTCTAAGATCCTCTCCGGACCCGCGCCCAGGCCTTTTGCCGGCGACAAAAAAGCCTTTATCGAAGACGTGCGCCGCGCCCTTTACTGCTCCAAGATGATCTCCTACGCGCAGGGCTACATGCTGCTCCGCGCCGCGGCCAAGGAGAACGGCTGGAACCTCAACATGGGCGGCATCGCCCTCATGTGGCGCGGCGGATGCATCATCCGCAGCCGCTTCCTGGGCAATATCAAGGCCGCCTTCGACAAGAACCCCGCCCTCGAAAACCTGCTGCTCGACAGCTTCTTCTCGGGCGCACTGAATCAGTACCAGGCCTCCTGGCGCAAGGCCGCCGTGGCGGCCATCGAACTGGGCGTCGCCACACCCACCTTCTCTACGGCATTGGCCTTCTACGACGGCTACCGCACCAGCCGCCTTCCCGCCAATCTGCTCCAGGCCCAGCGCGACTACTTCGGCGCCCACACCTACGAGCGCATCGACAAGCCCCGCGGCGAGTTCTTCCACACCAACTGGACTGGCCGCGGCGGCCGTGTCTCCTCCACCACCTACAACGTTTAGCTTTTTATCGTTCAAGAAGAAGAACGAGCAAACCATCGGGGCTGATCGGCTGCCAACTCCAGCCGCGCAGCCCCAGGATTTATTGACGGCAACGGCGTTTTTCAGGACCAATCTGCAATTATGCGACTAAACCATGCTGAATAAGCGCAATCGGCTGTTACCCAAAGGTGGCAGAGTGAATGCTCCACCGGCAAACAGGCGGTGGCTTCGGGTTATGGCTTAAAGCCGGATTGATTGGTCCTGCGGCCAATCCGAGAGCAATCCGCCGGAGAACTTTTGAGTTTCACCGTGGGTAAGTTTGCCATCGTGGCCTTTCAGCCCGAAGCGATAACGCAACGGCCCAACAGCAAAACACGTCCTTCGCCTCAAGGCGAGGGGATTACAGATCCCTGACGGTAGACTCTAAACGCAACGTCATCGTCGCCGACGCGAAACCTGAAGCCATCCTTCGCACTTTTTCCGAAAATGCCCACCAGACTTTCGATGGTGGCTTGACCAAAATGGCAGCATGACTCACAATCGCCGCAGGACTGCAACCGAAATGGCCGCGACTGTGAAGATCCTCGATGAGGAGTCTAATCTCTTGCTTTTTATCGACCCAGTCCTCAAGGTCCGTGCCCGCGCCAAGCCCCAGAACACCATCGGCAAGGACAACGTAATCGATTCTATCTGCCAAATGGGTAGTGAGGACGTCGTCGTGTTTGGTATAGAGCCCGGCGCGGAGGACATCCCGGTGGCCACCTTCTGGTTGGATGCCATGGACTCACAAAAGAAATTTTACGCAGCCAACATAATGGACAAAGAACGCAAGTCAATGAAAAACATCCCCTACTTCTGGTTCTCGACTATCGGAAGGTTGAGGTTCAATTTGGAACGAGGAGTAATATTGAGGTTGAGTTGTCATGCATTATGAGCTTTGGAAGTTTCATTTCCGTAAGATTGGTTGCCATCCGAACGTTAAGGATAATGGCCTGTCTCCTGATGGTCGCGGGGATCACATGGATGGCCTTTTTCGTTCTGCACGTCAATGCCCTGATCGTGGGCTTCGCCTATGTGCTTGTCGTCCTCGTCGTGGCTGCTCGCTGGGGACTGATTGAGTCGCTGGTTGCCTCCATCACGGCAATGCTCTGTCTCAACTATTTTTTTCTACCTCCTGTCCTGTCCTTCACCATCGCAGACCCTCAAAACTGGGTGGCGCTTTTCGCCTTTATGGTAACGGCGATCACGGCGAGCCAACTCTCCTCCAGTGTTCAGAAGGGTGCAGCCGAAGCCCGGGCCCGCCGCATTGAGGTCGAGCGCCTCTACCAGTTAAGTCTGTCGCTGATGTTGCTCGACACGGCAAAAAGTCTTGCGCCCCAAATAGCAGCCAACGTCATGAGACAGTTTGAATGCCAGGCCGCCGTATTCTGTGATGGGATAGATGGAGAGATTCACCTCGCGGGCACAGAAGGTCAGAGGATTGAACAGGAGATGTTGCGCTCGATTGCCCGTGGAGAGGAAGCGCGGTTCGTGGCGCAAAAGGAATCTGCTCCAGCGGGGACCGAGACCATCGTCGTCCCGGTTGCACTCGGGGGTAGAATCATCGGCAGTCTTGGATTGATAGGTCCGTCGCTGTCTGAGCCAGCCGTGCAAGCGATTGCGAATCTGGTTGCTGTGGCTTTCGAGAACGCCCGGCAGCAAATCGCTTTTGGCAGGATCGAAGTGGCCCGGCAGAACGAACGGCTACGAAGCGTGCTGCTCGACGCGCTGGCACACGACTTCCTCACTCCTCTCACTTCCATCAAGAGTGCCATCACAACTGTGCGCTCCGAATATCCGCATGACGCCGAGGAAGATGATTTTCTCGCGGTTGTTGAGGAGGAGGCCGACAAGTTGGGCGAGATGATCAACGAGACTACAGATATGGCGCGAATCGAGCCCGGTAATCCGCGCATACGGCTACGCCAACTAGCTGTGCAAGATCTCCTTCGGCCCTCGCTTCTCCGCATGAAAAACCTACTCGAAGGCCGTCCACTTCATATTCAGATTCAGGAAAACATATCGGATGTTCATGCCGATCCCGACATGATGGGCCTTGCTCTCAGACAATTGCTGGGAAATGCCGCCAAGTATTCTCCCCCGGAGTCGGCCATCGCGATCTCGGCAACTCAAGCCGAGGATAATGTCACAATACGAGTCCGAGATCAAGGTTCGGGCATATCCCCGGATGAACAAGAGGCGGTCTTCGAACGATTCTATCGGGGCAAAAAGACACAAGAGTCAGTTGCAGGAACGGGAATGGGCCTGAGCATTGCACGCGATATAGTGAGCGCTCACCAAGGGAAGCTGTGGGTGGAGAATTCACCCCAGGGTGGCGCAGAATTCTCGTTCACACTGCCGGCCTTTCATGAGGATAAAAGAAAATGAGAACGGCAAGTATCCTTGTTGTCGATGATGAACCTCAGCTTCGGCGAGTAATGAAAGCCGCACTCACCAAGCAGGGATACATCGTCGGAGATGTTCGCAGTGGCGAAGCCGCGCTTGAAAAGCTGCGCGAAGAACGGTTTGACCTTGTCCTTCTCGACCGCAATATGCCGGGGATGGGGGGGCTGGAAGCCTGTCGGACGATTCGCGAGCATTCCGACATCGGGATCATCATGCTCACAGTTCGAAAGACGGAACCGGAGAGAATCGAAGCTCTGGATGCAGGGGCGGATGACTACATCACTAAGCCGTTCAGTATGCCTGAATTGCTGGCCCGCATTCGAGCCAACCTGCGTCGCGCCCCGCTCTCGCCCCGTCAGGGACCGAACTTGATCATCTTTGATGAAATCCAGGTCGATTTGAGCAGCCATCACCTCTCCATCCAGGGCCGCGATGTGCGCTTGACCCCCAAACAATTTGAGGTTCTCAACTATCTGATTGCCAACCCCAACGTTTCCATTCCCCACGCAAAAATACTGCAAACTGTCTGGGGTCCAGACTACGGAGGCGAAGTCGAATACCTGCACGTGCTGATCAATCAATTGCGAAAAAAGATGGAGCCAGACCCCTCCAAGCCGCGTTACATTCTTACCGAGCCGTGGTTCGGGTACAGATTTCAATTGCCTTCCAATAAAGCCTGACTGCTGCATGTTTCTCGGCATTCCGTGCTCGCAATCCGCTTGGTTCCCACGCCTAGTCTGCGGCCATATCGGTTCGTTCGTTTAGGAATATTTTAGGCAACGATCAGGACTTCATTAGAGAGAAAACCCTAACCTTCGAATTGTGCAGGCCAGCGATTGTCAGCCTGTCGAAAGAAGGTATGCTTTGATCGAACAGATCGTAATAGCCGCATTCGGAATCGCTGGCACGGCGTTCATGCTCTTTGTCTTGGTCGAAACCCAACGCGATTTAAATCGAGCAAAAAAGAGGTCCAGTCTTAAATCAGAGAATCCCATTCTGCGACTGCTGCATAAAATGGGCTTTGCGACACAAGGGCAGGGCCAGAAATCCTCTATGAAGAATTCATTGGCTCCGCTTCTGCAGATACAGGGCGATTCCTCCAATCAACCCTACCGAACGGGGCATACCCAGGCACGGTTTAGTCAATAAGAATCGTATCCATGCAAGATACGGCCCAGTGCAGTTTACGGTAGTCCTAATCGGTTTAACCTCCCTCTAAGCCATGTTTTAGGGGAAGTTGAGGTAGACCACGCAAAGCAGCGCAATCTTAATAATAGTTGCCTTGGTTTTGTTCATATTCCTGCCAGCGTGCGTAGCAGCCACTCTGCTCGCCCCAGTAATGTTCTGATATGTCCGGACACTCCCTCCAGGCGAAGACAGGATAACCTGTAAATTTACATTTCTGCCATTTTGCTGAACGGCAAGTCGCTGGGCGCCAACTCGGCGTCATGGGCAAGGCTACGCGCCTTCGGCATCGAAATAAACGGCCGCAATAAGTCAGATGGAAAGCTGTGAAGGTTAGTTACGTTTATGAGTTTTTTATGAGTCGCTCATGCGCCGCTTATAACTATCTGCAAATACCATATACGATCTTTACGAATCATATTTCAGGATATGCGCAGGCTGTATAGATCACATGCTGCCGATGAAATGAGGATTGCATGAACTTACAAAATCAATGGGCATGATTTACGGAATGTTTATGCGTCTCCATTCCATCATTGAAGCTGCCGGGGCGGATTCGCGATGCCATCGGCAACCGAGCGAATGACGATGTTTCCAACCCAGCGACGCCGAACGGCAAGGAGTGCATACGATGACCAAGAATTTAAAAACCGCTATCTCAGCAGCAGTGATGATTTGCGCGATGATTGCGCAAACTGCCTGTCATGCACAGAGCACCGCTTCTCCTCCCGACGATGCGGCCGCGCCGCATGTGAACTTTTCGGCGCCGTTAAAGGCCGCGGCGGCGGCGCTATCGTCCGGCAGAGAACAGCCGGCTGCCCCGATAATCGTGGCGGCAGAGGTTCCTCCCGCGCCGGTATCGGCTCCATCCGCTCCGGTGCCGGCGCCCACCGTCCTGCCTTTGAACCGCGATGAGATTCTCAAAGAGCTCGCGGAGATGAAAGCCCGCATCGCCGAGTTGGAGGCGGCAGCCGGGGCAGACGCACTTAAGACCGCGGCGAAAGACATGGTTGCGCCCTCAGCTTCGATCCCACAAGCTGCTCTCACGCCGGCGCCTGCGGCAGCACCCGCGGCTCCGGAGATCAGATCTCAGGTCACCACCAAAGGAGATCCATTTGAGGGCGATTGGACGTGGTTGAACAGCAATGGTCACCAGGTAGACAGTCCCATGGCGACCAAGTACTTTACCCCAGAAGTACGTTTTGACGCCAACTATACGTTGGATTACAACCACCCCAAGGACGACTCGCTGGGAGGTTCCACAGAGACCTTCCGCTCCGATGAGTGGCAGTTGGAGCAGGTCAGCTTTGGCGGCGATATTCATATCGACAATGTGCGCGGGCGCATTTTGACGATGGGAGGCTTGTTCGCCACCACGACTCCCCGCAATGACGCCAGCCCTACCCGCGGCCAATGGGATTTGTCCAACGCTTACAGGTACTTCTCTGAAGCCTGGGGTGGGTATCACTGGGATGTAGCCCATGGCTTGAATGTAGATGCCGGCATCTTCGTCTCCTACATCGGCCTCTTCAGCTACTACAACTTCGACAACTGGACCTACCAGCCGTCCTTTGTCTCTTCCAACACGCCTTGGTTTTTTAACGGTTTGCGCATTCAGTACTTCCCAACCAAAAAGCTGAAGATCGAACCGTGGATTATCAATGGTTGGCAGACTTATGCCCGCACCAACGGCAAGCCGGGCCTGGGCGGCCAGATCCTATGGCGTCCCAAACCCTATCTGGATTTTGTCTGGAACAACTACGGCATGGGTGAAGACGCGCTGGGATTTCCCGGACGTTCACGCATTCATGCTGACTACAGTGCACAGGTCAAGGTGTATGACAAACCCAGACAATTCCTGGACAAGATTGCCTTCACCCTCACCGGCGATGCCGGCTGTGAATACGGCGGCGGACCTTCCAGTGGTCCTTATGATCCCAAAGGACTCTCCCCGGAGATGGGCAGCAGCTCCACCTATACAGGCGGGGTCAATTGCTACAACAGCAAAAACGGTCGTCCCAAGCAGGACTTCATCGGCTGGATGGGATACACCCGTTTCTGGTTCAAAAAGGACCTTTATGCAATCACCTTAGGTGGCGGGCAAATGAACAACCCAGGCCGTTACCTCACCCTGCTTCCTCCAATCAATGGGGCAACCGCAGCCTCTGGCACTCCGTACTTCACCGAGAACGGCGGCGATCGTGCGCAGATGCATGACGGCACCATCACCCTCGACTATATGCCCAGCCAATTTATCACCTTCCGCGCCGAGACCGGGTATCGTTACTCCGATGTTCCCTACTGGACGGGACGCGGCGGAATTACGCCTCCTGGCGGCAACAATGGTGCGCCAACGCAGTATGCCTGTGCCAACGGTTCGCCTTCCGGTCAAGGGTATGGAAATATCCAAGCTGCGGCAAACTACTGCGCCAACGTCGGATCGGGGGCCAACCCGCTCACAGCTCTATGGTGGCCCGATCTGCGCACCAACCAGACCGTCAGCACCATTGCGATTATGGTTCGCTTCTAACTTTTGCCCAAGGAGCAGACCGGAAGTCCGTGGACTGCTACGTCGACTGATGGACAGCGCTGAATCTTGAGAAATTCGGCGCTGTACCCTCCAAATATCGGTCACCTGAAAATACGCACAAGGCAACGAGTTGTTGCTGTTGGCAGAACAGTGCGTCACAGATCGTCATTTTTCGAAGAGGTTGTGAGGATGTATGAAGAGCGCAAAGATTGAACTCGTATATTTGCCTGTGATTTTGTGCGTCCTGCTGACGGTAAACAGTTGCAAGAGCGCTAAGGTAAGTGCGGACGCAGAGGCGCCGCCGCCCGCCAAGGTAGTTTCCGGTGTGGATGTCACTTTCTTCTCCGTTGAACATCCGGAACAGTACCCAGTCGTAACAGCGAGCAAATACCAAGCCCGATCGCAATTGTCCGTCACCGGCACAGTGTTTCCCGACATCGCACGCACGGTCCCGGTGATCTCCCTTGCCTCCGGCCGCGTTGTAGACATCCGCGCTCGCCTCGGCGACACAGTAAAGAAGGGCCAACTCTTGTTACGTATTCGCAGCGATGATATATCGGGAGGCTTTGACGCCTACCGCAAGGCCATCTCCGATGAACTCCTTGCGCGCAAGCAGTTGGCTCGTGCAAAGGTTTTGTATGAGCACGGCGCCATATCGCTGCAAGACCTGGAGATCGCGCAAGACACCGAAGACAACGTCAAGACCACCCTCGATACGGCCACGGAACATCTTCGCCTTCTCGGCAGCGATCCTGAGAATCCAAAAGGAATTGTCGATATCTTTGCCCCAGTATCCGGAGTGATTACCGATCAGGAGGTGACGGGCGCGGCTTCCGTTCAAGCTTACTCTACGCCCAGCCCATTCACTATCTCGGATCTAACCACAGTGTGGATTGTCTGCGACGTCTACGAGAACGACATGGCCAGCGTGCGCGTCGGGCAGCCAGCCGACATCAGGCTGAACGCCTATCCCGACAAAGTTCTCAAAGGCGCAATCGGCAACATCGGCTCGATTCTCGATCCGAATATCCGCACCGCGAAGGTGCGTATCGAAGTGGCCAATCCAGGCGAAATGCTGCGCCCAGGCATGTTCGCCGCAGCTACATTGTTCGGCAAGGAGGAGCGATCCTACACCGATGTCCCGGCATCGGCGATCGTGCACCTGCACGACCGCGATTGGGTCTTCATCCCAGAGCAAGGGAAGTTCAAGCGAATCCAGGTCGTCAGTGGAGAACAGTTGCCGAACAATATGCAGGTGATTCTATCCGGGTTGCAGCCTGGCCAGCAGGTGGTGACCAACGCGATCAATCTGCAAAATGCCATCGACAATGAATGACGCTCAACTCCGGTACTCGAGGAAGACACCATGATTCGCAATCTAGTAGATTTTGCTCTTAACAATCGGTACGTGGTGCTGGCGATTGGGGTGCTGTTGCTCGGCTGGGGGGCGCTGTCGTTTCACAACATGCCCGTCGAGGTCTATCCAGACATAGCCGATAATTACGTGACCATCATTAGCCAATGGGCCGGGCGTTCCGCCGAAGAAGTGGAACAGCAAGTGTCTGTTCCCGTCGAGATTCAGATGTTTGGGATTCCCCACCTCACCACCGTGCGGTCGGAGTCGATCTTTGGGCTTTCTCTGGTTACGTTGATCTTCGACGATCAATCCGTGAACGAATGGAACCGCCAAAAGGTGCTTGAAAGGCTAACGCAGGTCACTACCCCGACCGGTGTGCAGCCACAGATCGGCACCGACTGGAGCCCTACCGGCCAGATCTATTGGTACACCATCCGTAGCACGAATCCGGCCTATGACCTGATGAATCTAAGGAGCATCGAAGACTGGGTTTTGTACAAGGAATTCAGAAAAGTCGATAACGTCGTCGATGTAAGCGACTTTGGCGGCACCGCGCGTGAATATCAGGTGCGCATCGACCCCAACAAACTCATTTCCTATGGCCTGAGTATCGCCCAGGTCGAGCAGCAACTGGCTACAAATAACGTGAATGCCGGCGGCAGCTTCGTCGAAGAAGGCCTGCAGCAGCTAAATGTCCGCGCACTTGGACTCTACCGCAGCGTGCAGGATATTGAGAACACCGTGCTGACTACTTCGAAAGGGACTCCTGTTCGTGTAAAAGACATAGCAGTCGTCGACTGGGGCCCCAGAATTCGCCTGGGGCATATGGCCAGAGCCGATCATCGTTCCGACGGCGTCATTGTCGATGAGCCCGACGTCATCCAGGGCGGCGTGTTGATGCGCAAGGGAGCCGAAGAAGGCCCAACGCTCGAAGGAATTCACAAGAAAGTGGACGAGCTCAATAATCACATCTTGCCAGAGGGTGTGAAGGTTGTACCCATGCTCGATCGCAGCGATCTGCTTCATTACACCTTGCACACGGTGCTGCATAACCTGGGCGAGGGAATGATCCTGGTAACGATCATTTTGTTTCTGTTTCTCGGCAACGTACGCGGCGCCTTTATTGTTGCGCTCACCATCCCGTTCGCCTTGCTCTTTGCATCCATTTTTCTCAACCTGAGCCATATCCCGGCAAACCTTATTTCGCTTGGCGCGCTGGACTTCGGAATGGTGGTCGACGGTGCTGTCGTCATGATGGAAAACATCATGCGACATTTGAGCCATGCCCACAAGAACGGCTCGCCAGAGGCCGGCCGCATCACCATGAGCATGAAGTCGCCGGTAGAGATGATCCGCGATGCCGCCCACGAGGTTCAGCGTCCCGTTTTCTACGCCATCGCCATCATCATCACTGCCTATATGCCGATCTTCACGCTGCAGCGAGTGGAAGGGCGTTTGTTTCGACCCATGGCCTGGACCGTTGCCTTTGCACTGCTCGGCGCTATTGTATTCTCCGTATTTATCGTTCCTGTGCTGGCTGCCTTTCTTTTCCCACGTGGAGTTAAAGAATGGCGTAACCCGGTTATGGAGTTCTTGAAAAAACGTTACCGCGGCGGAGCCAAGTGGGCAATTGAGAACCGATGGATCACCGTTGGTCTTGGCCTGGCTTCGTTAACCGTCGCTCTGTTTCTGACATTTAGCGGCGTCATTGGCTCGGAGTTTTTGCCTCACTTGGACGAGGGCGCCATCTGGGCGCGTGGCGCCATGGCCAACAGCGTTGGCGAGACGGAGGGTACGCGATTTACCCAGCATTCCCGTTATATCCTCGCATCCTTCCCCGAAGTCACCAAAGTCATCTCCCAATCCGGAGCGCCCGACGATGGAACCGACACGGGAGGATTTGGCAACACGGAATATTTCGTCGACTTGAAACCCAAAGAACAATGGCGGCCTGTCTTTCATCAGAAAAAAGAGGAGTTGATAGCCGCAATGGATCGCGAGTTGGAGAAATACCCAGGGGCCTTCTGGAATTTCTCTCAGCCTATAGAGGACAACGTGGATGAGTCTTTAACCGGTACGAAGGGAGGACTGTGTGCCAAGTTGTACGGGCCGGACTTGGACGTACTGGAAGGAAAGGGCGAAGAGATCAAAGATGTAATGGCCAAGATCGACGGGGTCAGGGATTTGGGCATTCAACGCGATACAGGCCAGCCAAATATCGATCTCACTGTTGACCGCCAGGCGGCCGCGCGCTTCGGCATCAATGTGACCGATATACAGGATGCCGTCCAGACCGCTATCGGCGGCAATCCTGTCAGCCAGGTCCTTCAGGGTGAAGCAGTCTACAACGTGGTCGTGCGCTATATGAAGCCATATCGCGACACCAATGAGGCCATTCAGAATATCCGACTGCTCTCACCTTCGGGCGAGCGCGTCTCACTGGCGCAATTGACCAAAGTCCAGGTCCGCGATGATGCATACGACATTTACCGCGAAGGCGGATCACGCTATGTGGCCATCCGCTTTGAGGTGCGTGACCGCGATCTGGGCACCACGGTCCGGGAATCCATCGACAAGATCGCCAAGAATGTGCAGATACCGCGTGGCTATCGCCTCGAATGGTCAGGAGAATACGATAGCGAAAAGCGCGCCGAAAAAAGGCTGCTCTTTATCCTTCCCTTGACGATCTTTTTCATCTTCATCATTCTCTACGCCATGTTCCGCTCCTTCAAATGGGCGCTGCTGATTATCGCCAATGTGGCCATGGCTCCCGTAGGAGGCTTGCTGGCTCTTTTTGTGACCGGCACATTCTTCAGCGTATCTTCTGGGGTCGGTTTCCTAGCGCTGTTCGGCGTCTCGGTTCAGACGGGCGTCATCATGCTTGAATACATCAACCAGTTGCGGGCGCGTGGCTATACGGCGAAAGGCGCGGCTATCGAGGGAGCCGTTTTGCGGCTTCGCCCCATCATGATGACGATGCTCGTTGCCACCCTGGGATTGCTTCCCGCGGCGATGTCGCACGCCATCGGCTCCGACTCGCAGCGCCCCTTTGCCATTGTCATTGTGGGTGGACTCATGGCTGCTCTTGTGCAGAGCATCTTCATTCTGCCTACGCTCTATGTGTGGATTGCGCGCGATACAGACAAATTGCCCGCGCGGGAGGTCTCTCTTGATGTCTAATCTGCGAGTCAATATTCTTCGGAAAATAGTGCTTGCCGTACTGCTTGGCGCCGGGTTTGGTAAAATCTCCGGCGCGCAGCAGAGCCTGACTTGGGAACAAGTCAAGGTTAGGTTTGAGGCGGTCAACCCGGTGTTGAAAGCGGATGCGGCCAATGTGGAAGAGATGAAGGCCGAGGAGATCACTGCATTTCTCCGCCCCAATCCTCAATTCACATTCTCGACGGATGGAACTCAACTGTCTCGTCACAACGGAGTGTGGCAGCCACTGGCCGGAACCCAGTATCAGCCCAATTTCAGCTACCTGCATGAGCGGGAGCGCAAGCGTGAGTTGCGCCTGCAAAGCGCCAAAGAAGGTACGGAGATCTCTGCATCGCAGCACACCGATCTCGAACGCAATCTGCTTTTCGGTCTGCATTCTGCCTTTGTGCAGACGTTACAGGCCAAGGCTGTACTGCAGTTGGCCAAAGCCGACCTGGAGTATTACGACAAGATCATCGAGATTAGCAGGGAACGCTTCAAAGCAGGCGATCTGGCTAAGATCGACCTGGCGAGGATTGAGCTTCAGCGCGTGCAATACGAGTCAGAGATTGAAACTGCCATCGTCAATTTACGCCAGCAGAAGATTCAGCTTCTGCTTTTACTCGACGACCGCACTCCGGTTGACCAGTTCGATGTAACCGGGGACTTTGAAACTGGCGCGGAATTGCAACCGCTTGGCGATTACCATCAGATTGCGCTGGACAATAGGCCCGACTTGCGCGCCGCGATCCAGACCATCGAGCAATCGCAAACCAATCATAAACTGGCCGTCTCCAATGGTTCTACGGATCCTACCTTTGGCGCGTGGTGGACGCACAATCCGTCCTTCAACAATCCAAACGACTACAATACGCTCGGCCTCAGCGTCAGCGTACCGCTGCGGATCTTCGATAGGAATCAGGGTGAGAAGAAGCGCACGCTGATCGACATCGACAGGAGCCGTCAAGCAGCCGAGGCGGCCAAAGCGCAGGTCTTCAGCGACGTGGACAATGCATATGAGCTATTGCGCAGCAATATCGCTCTGATCAAGCCGTATAAGGCACAGTATCTCGATCAATCCGTGTATGTGCGCGACACGGTGACGTTCGCTTATCAGCATGGAGGCGCTTCCTTGATGGACTTTCTCAATGCGCAAAGCGATTACCGGGTGGTTCAACTGGCTTATCTGCAGTTGATAGGTGCGTATTTAACAGCCGCCGGACAAATGAATCTTGCCGTTGGGCACGAGGTGATTCAATGAAGCGAGAAGGCGTATGCGCTCAAATCAAGGAAATTGGAATCCTTCCGTCCGTGCGCGTGAGCTCGCGGGAACTCGCGCGGTTTGCCGCTGAAACGTTATACACGGGAGGAATACCCATCGTCGAAATCACCATGACGATACCGGGAGCGCTGAGTATCATCGGCGATTTGGCCAATCGTTATGGGGATATGGTCGTCGGCGCGGGCACGGTGCTGGATGATGAAACCGCGCGGCGGTGCGTTGATGCCGGGGCGCGTTTCCTGACCAGCCCTGGCTTTGTTCTGGAAGTTGTCAACTATGCCAAAAAGGTGGATGTGGCGATGCTGACCGGAGCCTTGACGCCCACCGAAGTCATTGCCGCGTGGAAGGCGGGTTCGGATTTCGTCAAGATATTTCCCACTGGGCACATCGGAGGCGTGCAATATCTCCGCGCAATCAGGGTTCCGCTGCCGCAGGTGCCGTTTATTGCTACCGGCGGAGTCAATCAGACGAACGCTCTGGACTACATTGTCGCTGGAGCCAGCGCCATCGGAGTGGGGGGAGAACTGCTTCCTGTCGAGGCTCTTACCTTCAAGCAGGAGAAGAGGATTCACGAACTGGCGCGCAGGTTCCTCACCATGGTCCAGGAGGGAAGAGCAATGCGCGAGACCTATTACTGACGAAGCATTTGTACATGCTATTTCAGGTCTCATAGTCGGGGCATGGGGCACCCCCATTCGGCGCACAAACAAGCGGTCAATAAATTAAATAATTGAGAAAGATTCTACGCATTATTATGAGCTTCCTCATGCGCCCCTCATGAAATAGCAGGATACTCGTTAACCAGGAGGGAGAAAACATGATTCGCAACTTGCTTGGAAGCTGCATTTTGTCTTTGGTCGTCGGTGTTGCATTTGCACAGGGCTCGGCCTCATCCAGCGGAACCAGCCCGCGCTACACGAAGGCGGAATTGAAGCAGATGGAAAGCACCGCGCACACCGCCGGTCAGTACAATAAACTCGCCGCCTTTTACGGTGCGCAGCACGAAGGCTTCGTGCAAAAGGCCGCCGAGGCAAAACAGGAGTGGGAACGGAGAAGCCAGAACGTCGCCGGAAACAATGCCAAGTATCCGCGGCCCATGGACTCGGCACGCAACTATTACGAGTACTACATGCACAAGGCCTCCGAAACCGCAGAGCTGGAGGCCAAGTACAGCCAGTTGGCATCTACCGATGCGCTTGCGCAACGCTGAACCATGTGCTGTGCATAGGCGCTATGCCGGATAGGTAAAAGTAAAGGGCGATTGAAGATGGAAAGCTCGCTGACGGGCTTTGCAGATTCAATCGCCTTCTTATTTTGTTCGAATGCAATCTTTATGCCTTGCTCACAAATTCCGGGTTAGTCTTGGGGAGAAAGGTGAATGTGTCACCTGGTGAGAGACAGCGCATATGGAAAGTGCAAATGTGTTGAGATACAGCAAAACGGCGGGCCGATTGCGCGCGCTGGCGCATTTTGTCGGTGCCTATTCGGTGATGGCGATCCTCACATACATTGGATTCAATCTTCATGTCAATCTGATGACGATCAGCTTTTTTTATCTTTTGTTGGTTCTTATGACCGCCGCGGTTTATGGATTTTGGCAAGCCACGATCCTGTCATTCTTCGCGATTCTCTGCCTGGACTACTTATTTATTCCACCCATCTTTCGCTTTGACCTCGACGATCCGATGGACTGGGTGGCGCTGGCCGAGTTTGAAGTAACTGCGCTAATCGTCAGCAGGCTTTCGGCAAAAGAATTGCGCAATGCGCGAGAGGCGGCAACGCAGCGCGCGGCGATGGAGAGGTTGTATGAACTGAGCCGGAACTCGCTGCTGCTGGATATGCGCATGGTTCCCGGCCCGCAACTGGCGGTTATGATTCAGCAGCTATTTCAAGTGCAAGGGGCGGCCCTGTACGACGTGAACCTTGGGCGTCAGGACCTAGCTGGAGATTGGGATGAGAGCGAGAAGAATCTGACCAGAGAGTGTTTTTTGCGTAATATTTCTGAGGACGATCCTCGAACGCAGACATCGCTGCGCATCTTGCAGAGCAGTTCCGGCCCCGTTGGCGCTTTGGCCGTGCGCGGAAATCTGAAACCACTGGTGGTCGATGCGTTGGCGTCGCTGGCTGCGCTGGCAATCGAACGTTATCAATCTTTCGAGAAGGAAGAGAGGGCGGAGACCGCGAGCCGGGGCGAGCAGTTGCGCGCCGCAGTCATGGATGCTCTTGCGCATGAACTCAAGACACCGCTGACCGCGGTGCAGACGGCCAGTTCCGGCTTGCTGGAGCTGGGCGGCCTCAGCCCGGTGCAACACGAGCTGGTAACGCTGATCGACGATGAAGCCACGCGCTTGAATCAACTCTGCACACGGCTGCTGCAGACGGCCAAGCTCGATGCCAACCGGATGGGTCTGCATACTGTTGAAGTCAAGGTAAAGAAGTTGATATCGGAGGTTTTATCCAGCGCGCCTTATCAGGCTGAGAGCACGAGATTCCGCGTGGAAGTGAACGATTCGGAATTGAGTTTGCACGTGGACCGTAGTCTTCTGGCGATGATTGTGACGCAGTACCTTGACAATGCGCTGAAGTACTCGACCGCGGCGACGCCAATAGAGATCGCGGCGTGGGCCAGCCACAGCGAAGTGATTATATCCGTGCATAACTTGGGCCCAGCTATCCGGCTTGAAGACCGCGAACGCGTATTCGACCGCTTTTACCGAGCGCCGGGAGCGCGAGAGTCCGCCCCAGGCACGGGCATCGGTCTTTCGGTCGTTAAAAAGGCCGCTGCAGCCCATCATGGGCATGTGTGGGTAATCAGCGATCAGCACGAGGGGACGACGTTTTTTCTCTCACTTCCAATCAATAAGAGGATGGAGCTATGAACACAGAGATGACGATTACCGGGCAGGGTAGCATTTTAGTAGTTGACGACGACAGTTCAACCCGGCGTGCGTTGCGTGCAACATTGACGGGGATGGGTTTCACGGTGGTAGAGGCGGCTCGCGGCGAAGAAGCATTGTCGTTGGTTCGGGTATCATGGTTCGATGCAGTACTCCTGGACGTGGACATGCCGGGTATGGGTGGAATGGAGACCTGCCGCATTATCCGGCGATCTTTGGCGCGCCTGCCGATTCTGATGCTGACGGTGTTGGATAGTGAGGACGACAAGGTGCTGGCGCTTGATGCCGGCGCGGACGACTACATCACCAAGCCCTTCCAAGTGCGGGAACTGACGGCCCGCTTGCGCTCTGCAGTGCGTCGGCGCAATGCCCAGGAAACCAACCGGGACGCGCCGATTCGCCATGGGCGGCTGGAGCTGGACCCGGTGAAGTACAGGGTAATGAAGGACGGGCGGCCGATTCATTTAACGCCCAAGGAGTTCGAGATGCTGCATTACTTGATGATGCACGCTGGCGAACCGATTCCACACGCTCGCCTGCTCAAATCTGTATGGGGGCCGGAGTATGGAAGTGAATTGGAATACCTTCGCACTTTTGTCCGCCAGTTACGCAGGAAGATCGAAGACGATCCGCATCATCCTCAATATCTTCTGACGGACGCATATGTCGGATACAGGTTTAATGAGCACGCAGCAGTTGGACAGGAGACTTTCTTGCGATCCGTAATATGATGCACACGATTAAATCGGTTGGGCAACAATACTGGCTGAACCAAGAATTGCAGTCCTTGAATATTCTTTCGTCCTTCCGCACAGCGAGCCTTAAAGTTGGAACAGGGACACGATTATGTTAGGGAGACAGACTGACTACAGCTCCTATATCTGCGATATCAGCGCAGTGGAGCATTCGATGGCTTGAGAATGGCCTGGTGATGGACAAATGATGAGCCCACATTCTCTCTTTCCGGCCCAATTTTACTGCGATTGCGGCACGATAATCTGAAAGAGACCGATATTTGATGATCACCGCACATCGAAAACATGCTTTATATCTGAGCCTGACGGTTGTTGAGGGAGTCAGCCGCGACTTAAAACAGATAGATTCCGGTAATCACCGCTTGCGCACGTGTGGATCCTGGAATAGTGGCAAATCGCCAAATCGATCGTCGACGGCAGATAAGGAACGAAAAGTCGCGTTCTCTCTCTTCCGATATTCATTTTTTCGCCGCTGTCGCAAGCTTGGTGATCCATCCTACCAATGCGCAACACATGTAAATACCGATTCCTCCCGCACCATCGCCGTCGTGGAGGGATTGCGCGAAGCGCCGCTACTCCTCGCACTGGAGAAGAAACCGTCCCAACGGGACGGCATGAAAGTAGCCAGGGGTGGACCCTGAGCGCCGTGAAGGGGAACCCCTGGGAGAGTTACGCCGTCGGCATTATCTTTGCGCCGCGGCATGATTTATGCTCCGCCGCCAACACCCGCCCCACCGGGGCTGGAAGATCAGTAGCCCCGGGTGACACCGGCGCACAGCGAGGAAGAACCTGGGGTAAACGCGAAAAAGCGCCTCTACGCCCCCGCAGGGGCAGAATGAAATCCCTTGTTTCTTTGCCAATTGCCTTGGTTATGGCCTTTTCACCCTCCCTTTCCCGTGACTCCTTGCATTCAATGGGGAGGGGTTTATGATCGTAAAGAGACAAATTGGTGAACGTTCATCAACGCAAGGGAGGCTGCCAAGCCATGAGTATTCTCGATCGTTTTCGCCTGGATGGAAAGACCGCGCTGGTCACCGGCGCCGCCAGCGGCCTGGGCGCCGCCATTGCCGTGGCTTTGGCCGAGGCCGGAGCCGATGTGGCCTGCCACGGCAATCGCCGCCCCGCCGAGGAAACCGCGGCTCAGATCCGCACACTGGGGCGCAAATCCCAGAGCTTTGCCGCCGACCTGAGCTCGACCGATGGCGCCGCGAGCCTTTACGATGCGGTTTACGCCGCCATGGGCGCTCCCGACATCCTGGTGAACAACGCCGGCATGATCTACCGCCAGCCCGCCGAGGAGTACAGCATTGACGAGTGGATGCGGGTGGTGCAGGTGAACCTGACCAGCGTCTTCCAACTCAGCCAGTTGGCCGGCCGCTCCATGCTGCTCAAAGGCTCGGGCAAGATCGTCAACATCGCTTCCCTTCTCTCGTTTCAGGGCGGAGTTCGCGTGCCGGCCTATGCGGCCTCCAAGGGCGGCGTGGCGCAACTGACCAAGGCACTGGCCAACGAGTGGGCGGGCCGCAACGTGCAGGTCAACGCCATCGCGCCGGGTTACTTTGCCACCACCAACACCGAGGCCCTGCGCGCCGACGAGACCCGCAGCAAGTCCATCCTGGATCGCATTCCCGCCGGCCGCTGGGGCAAGCCCGAAGACCTGGCCGGAGCGGCAGTCTTTCTGGCTTCGCCCGCCAGCGATTATGTCAACGGCGAAGTTCTGGTCGTCGATGGCGGCTGGATGGCGCGGTGATGAACGAGGGACTGAGGGACTAAGGGACTAGTCCCTATTCCCTTGTTCCCTCGTTCCCTGCTTCTTTGATTTTCGCTACCATGGCGCCATAAACAGTCCCCGGCGCAATCAGCAGTTGATGCGGCTGGCCGGCGGGCACAATGATTACGTCCCCGACATGAATCTCGCGCGAGACGCCGCCCTGAATGCTGGAGCCCTTGCTCTCCCCGTCCGGAGTGGTCTTGGCGTTGACCAACGTACCGCCGGTGATGAGTGTCGCGCTGCCCTGCTCGACGATCATCAAATCGTCATAGTAAGCGTGAATCTCGGCGCCGCCGCTGGTGGTGCGCACCGAAGTCTTCAGCGCCAGATTGCCGGTCGCCGCCAGCGTCGAACCGCTGCTGCCCTTGGATTGCGCTTCAGGAATCAAGCGCGTAAATTCCTTCTGCACATCCTGCGCGGTAAAAACCATGGTCTTGTCGCCGGTCAAGGCCGCTGCGGGAAGCGCAACCGCCAGCAAAGCGACCAACTTCCATGTTGTTTTCATAAAAAGCCCTCTGCTTGCATGGCAAATGCTAGCGCATCTCATCGATGGGCGCGGGGTCCATGTCGGCGTAGTCCTGATTCTCGCCGCCCATGCCCCAACAGAAACTGTAGGCCCGTGTGCCCACCCCAGTGTGAATCGACCAGCCGGGCGAGAGCGCCACATCGCGGTCGGCCATCACCAGATGGCGGGTCTCGCTGACCGGCCCCATCAGGTGGAAGACGCGCGCATCGGACCCCATATTGAAGTACATATAGATTTCCGTACGACGGCTGTGGGTGTGTGAAGGCAGGGTGTTCCACGAACTGCCGGGGTGCAGATGGGTCACCCCCATCACCAATTGGCAGCTCTGCGCGCCGGCCTTGTGGATGTACTTGCAGATGGTGCGGTGGTTGCAACTTTCCAGCGAGCCCAATTCGATGGGATTGGCCTCTTCCTTGCGCACCAGAGCGACAGGAAAGACAGCGTGCGCCGGGTAGCTGAGCAGATAAAAGACCGCCGGCGCAGCGGCATCCAGGGACGAAAAGCTGACCTCGGCGTTGCCGCGGCCGATGTACAGCACGTCCAGATTGTTCAGCTCGTAGCTGGTTCTGGCAACGCGCACCACGCCGGGGCCGCCGATGTTGAGCACGCCCAACTCGCGGCGCTCGGTGAAGTACTCCGCACGCAACTCCGGATAAGTGGGCAGATCGAGCGGCACATCGAGCGGGGCAGCGTAGCCGACCATCGCCCGGTCCAGATCGGTAGAGACCATGCTGAGCTGGCCCGGCGCGCAGAGATCGCTTAGCAGGAAGCTCTCGCGCAGTTCCTGGGTATTCATGCGCGGGTAGCGCACCGGATCGGCCATCAGAACCTTTTTCATCGTTCCCTCCAAGGATGGGACGCGCGCGCTTGGGGCTGCGTCCAACGTGCTCGCGGCAGGATCAATTCCGCGATAATCATGAACGTTATCATTTTATCGCAGGCGGAGGGGCGAGCGGGTTCCAACGATCGATTCCCAGCAAAAAAGTTGCCAGGTCGAATTCCCTGGCCTGCTCTGGCGTCAGTTGTTTTACATGCGGGTCGCGCTGGCCGGGATGCGCGCCGGGTCCGGTCGAGCCGAATTCCGCGTAAAAGACCGTCTCCAAGGAGTGGGTCTCGCCGGGATGCCACTCGCGAAAGCCGGCGGGGTCAATGTGCGCGCCCATCTCCGTGTTGAGATAGACGACATTGGCGTAAGGCCGCCAGGGACGGCCCAGAAAAACCGTTCCCTCGACGCCTGGATCGGCCGTCAGTTTGCAGCGGTTGAGCACAAAGCCGGAGTCTTCGCCAGCATAGTGTTTGGACTGCGCGGTGATAAAGCCGCCGGTGTGCGACGTGCTGCGAATCTCGCAGCGATCGAAGACCGCCTTGCCGTCGCCGAAGATAAAATCGACGTTGCCGGCAATCAGGCAATCGGAGAAATACTGCCGTGCCGGAATGCAGTCGGGGCCATTGGGCGTGCAGTTGCGGCTGCCCGCGTAGAGCGTATCCTGGTTGCCCAGCAGGTGTACGTTGTGGAAGACGGCGCGGTCGCCGGTAACCAGCAGCGCCAGCGCCTGTGAGCCCGCCGGCAGTTGCGGATGAGTGCGGTTGAAGTCGTTCTCGATGGTAATGTTCTCGGCAAAGAAGTTGTCGGCGGTCACATTGACGGTAGCCGAGTGCAGCGTGCCGCCATTGGCTCCGGCGCTGCGGTCGTTGACGATCACCGTCTTGGCGGGGTCGGGATTGAGGCTGCGCAATTGAATGTTGGGCTTGTCGATGGTCAGCACCTCGCGATAGACGCCCGGCGCAACCAGAATCAAGGCTCCCTGCTTGGGCGCGGCTTCAAGCGCGCGCTCGATCGAGTAGTAGTCGCCGGTGCCGTCCGCCGCCACATACATGTTGGTGTCTTCGGGCGGCTCCTTGCCGGCCATCTCCGGGGCTGTATTGAGATTTGGAAAGGGCACAAATCGCGCATCGCAGGCCAACGGCTCGCCGGCCACGGAGCCGGGCGTTTGCTTGAGTGTTACGTCTTCGCCCGCGGGCTCCAGGTTGCCGCGCTTCAAGCCGATGCTCAGATCCGCATCCTTATTGAGAAAGCGGGAGTGCTGCTGATCGCCGGCAAAGACATTGTTCAGGGTCAGGCCCAGTTTGTGCTGTGCGTCGAGGCCGAGAAAGACATACGAGCCGGCGGTCGTTACGTGCACATCTTCGAGCTCGATGTCGCGATAGACGGGCAGTTGATCGCCCGTGAAGGTGGTGTAGAGCGGCGTAAAGACCAGCGGATTGGCGGTGTTGCGGATGCAGATGTTGCGATAGAGCAGATCCTGCACCAGGCCGCCGCGGCTGCGGTCGCTCTTGATGCGCAGGCCGTTGTCGGCTCCGTCGATGGTCAGATCATCGACCAGCATGTGGTCTACGCCGCCATTGGTTCCGCTGCCGATGGACATGCCGTGGCCGCTATAGAAGTGGTTATGCAGGATGGAGATGTTCTGTGAGGGCCCGGCCTTGCTGGATTTGATCGCCACATCGTCGTCGCCGGTGTGAATGAAACAATACGCGATGGTCACGTTGCGCGAAGAGCCTGGATCGATGCCGTCGGTGTTGCGCGCCCAGCGCGGCGTCTTAATCTTCACGCCCCAGGCGGTAAAGCCGTCGGTCTCATTCACACCAACATGGAAGTTGGCCGAGTTGCGCAATGTGATCTTGTACAGCGTGAAGTTGTCGGCGTGGCGCACGCTCACCAGGGTGGGCACATTCTGCTGGCGGTCTTCGATCTTGGCGCGATGGGCCAGATCCCACCAGGTCTCGCTCTGCCCCAGTATGGTTGCGCCGCCGCGGCCGTCGATGGAGCCCTCGCCCATGATGCCGCTGTCGTGTGCGCCGTCGGCATAGATGAGCGGTTTGCATCCATGGCCGTGCTCGGCCAGCACTCCACAACTGCCCGGTGCGATGTCGTAGAGCCGCGCATCGCGCGAGGCTACTAACGCGGTGTGCGCCGCGATCACCAGGGTCACGCCGCTGCGCAGCGTCAATGGGCCACTGAGGAAGACATTCTTGGCGCGCTTGCCGCGCAGCACCACGGAATACCCAGCGGCGCAGTGGTCCATTGCGGCCTGAATGCGCGCAGTGTCGAGCCGCTGCTCATCCTTGTCGGCAATCACGCCCTGCGGAGCGGCAATCGCCGCGTCCAGTGTGACGCAAGCCGTGGGGATGCGCGGTTCGGTCACCGTGCGTGTGTCCTGCGCGGAAGCGGCCAGGGCACAGGTCAGCAACAACAAAGCAGGGAGCGAAGCAAAAGAGGAGAGACGCATGAGACTCCGATCGGGGCGGCGCAAGGCCGAACACATGAGCAGATGAATCGCCACAGAGGACTGACCACCTGCCGCAATCAATCTTCATGACAAGCATAGCCTCCCGTCAAGGACTTCAGCGCCACTTAAGGTTTTCTGTGGTTTTTTGTCGATTTCCAATGCCATTCTGGAGTGCGTATGAATGCGGAAAGGCAGTGCGACTCGCGCCAAGTATCCTGTTGCCGGTCTGACCTCTGCGGAATTACAATCGGCCATTGATTGTGGGCTTGGAGATTCGGTCCACCAGGAGTTTATGCCGCTTATGAAACTGTCTTTTGGCGCCGTCCTTGCATGCCTTTTCCTTCTTGCCTGTATCGCCTCGGCACAAGCCCCTGGCCTTCCGGCAGCGCCTGCCAAGCTGCGCATCGTGCTGGTGGGCGACTCGACGGTGGCCATTGGCGGCGGCTGGGGCGCGAGCTTCTGCGCACTGCTTGCGCCCAGCATCGAGTGCATCGACGCCGCTCGCAACGGGCGCAGCTCCAAGAGCTACTACGACGAAGGCTTATGGAAGGATGCGCTGGCTCTGCACGGCGCCTACATTCTCATTCAATTTGGGCACAACGATATGCCCGGCAAGGGTCCGGCGCGTGAGACCGATCCCGAGACCACCTATGCCGCCAACATGCGCCGCTACATCGAAGAGGCGCGCGCCGCCGGAGCCCGTCCGGTGATCGTCACTTCCCTTTCGCGCCGCAGCTACAAGGACGGCAAGCTGGTGCTCGATCTCGCCGCCTACGCTCAAGCCGCCAAGCGCGTGGCCATTGCAGAAAATACTCCGCTGATCGATCTCAATGGCGAGAGTGTGAAGCTGCTCGAAACCATGACGCAGGAGCAGGCCGACCAGTTCGACGCCGAAGGTCATCCCGATGCGGCGGGCAACAAGGGGCTGGATCGCACCCATCTGAACCCCGCGGGTGCGGCTGTCTTTGCCCGCATGGTTGCCGGCGATTTGGCCAAGCTCTGCCCCGAACTCGCCCCCATGATTCAAGCGGCGCATGAAGCGCCCTCGCACCCATGATGCGCCGCGAAGACAGAATCAGTTGTGGGGAACCTGGCTGAGAATCCAGCGCGCCAGTTCTTTGCCCGCGGCGAAGTTGTCGTAGGATGCAGGCAGTTTGCGGCCGTCGGTGTACTCGTTATAGAGCCAGGGATCGACATTGGCGTAGACCGTGCCTTTACCGTAGCGCGCAATGGCCATCAGCGTGTCGCCACGGTCGACCAGCACGGCCGCGGCTGGCGCCTTGACCGCAATGGTGCAGATCTCTTTCATGTAGGCCGTATGCGCAGCGTGAAAGATCGGACCGGCGGCGGGGATTTCAATCTTGCCCATCTCGAACTTGTTGCCCTCGACCTGATTGCGCAGCACGTTGTTGTAGTGAATGCCGAAACGCTCGACGAGAATGTTGAGATGATCGAGATCCGCGTTGACCGGATCGTTCTCCAAAATCACCAGCACGCCGCCCTGCTTCACCCAGGCGGCAATCTCGTCCGCATCTTCGGGGCGCACGTAGTTGGGGTGCGGATTCTTCGCCGGAATATCGGGCGAGACGATGAGGTAAACCTGCGCCTGTTTGAGGTTCTCCGCGGTGGGCGCGGCGAAGAGCGTTTTTGTCGCGGCCCCGTAGTTGTTGAAGATGTGGCCCAGCAATGAGAAACCGCTGTTGCTCCGGTCGTTCCACTTGTAGTGGAACGAGACCGGCTGTCCAAAAGCATCGGGGCGGGTCTGGCTATTGAACCAGGCATCGAGCAGCACGGTTTGCCCGCGGCCAACCGTGGCATTCTTGGCGTTCTCCATCTCGACGCTGGCCAGCAGAAATGCGCCCACGCCCTTGGGATCGTTGCTGACGACTTTCTCGCCAACATAGTAGGCATAGCTGCCGTCGCGATAGGGATCGCCGCCCAGGCCCGCGCTCTTCACCGTGCCGGTCAGCGTCACATCGTCGCCGGGGCCGGTCTGAATAAAGCGGCTCAAGATGCCTTGATAGCCGCGCTGCGCGGGTGCGAGGTATTTCGCCGGCAGATAACCCTCGCGGACACCGCGGGCCAGCGCGTAGACAAACATGCAAGAGGCGGAGGACTCGATATAGTTGCCCTTCTCGGCGGCCTTGTCGAGCACCTGAAACCAGAGGCCGCTCTGCTTGTCTTGCACCTTCACGATTGCTTCGGCATCCTTCTCCAATGCAACGCGCAAAAGCGTTCGCCCCAAAGGGTTCTCCTCTGGGTAATCGTCCAGCGTGTCGACCAGCGCCATCATATGCCAGCCCATGGCACGCGCCCAGAACTGCGACGAGAGCCCGGTCTGCTTGTCGGCCCAGCGCTCCTGTTTCGACTCGTCCCATCCGTGATAAAGCAGCCCGGTCTTCGCGTTGCGCGCGTGATCTTCCATCAATAAAAATTGGGCCGTAATATCTTTGAAGGCCTCAGGATGGTGGAAGGTTGCGGCATACTCGGCATAAAATGGCTCGGCCATGTATAGGCCATCGAGCCACATCTGGTTGGGGTAGCGCTGCTTGTGCCAAAAGCCGCCGGAGGGTGTGCGCGGCTGATGCTGAAGCTGCTCATAGAGCTGCGTGGCGGCCGTGGCGTAGCGCTTGTCCTGGGTGACGCCATAGAGCAAGAGTAGCTGGCGGCCGAGCAGGATGCTGTCCAACTGGTTCTCTTCCGCCTTCCAGGTGGAGATGGAGCCGTCGGGGCCGATGAAGGAATCGACTGCGCTTTTGATGTATTTGTAGAAGCTGGGGTCGGCGGTGTTCATCCACAGCGCGTCGAAGCCCTCGAGCAGCGTGCCCAGCTCATAGTTCCACACACCGCTTTGGCCCTGGGGCGCCAGGCGGCCCTGCGGCCAGCGCGCCATCGCCGCCTGGGCAGCGCCTTCGGACCAGGGACGATCCTGGGCTGAGGCAATCGAGAAAGCGCCGCACATCAGGACGAAAAGCGAAGCGCAAAGGGATCGGCGGCAATCCACATTCATTTTCATGGCAAGCGCACCTCGTGTTGAGTCCGCGGGGATGGGTGATTCCTCTGGACGGGCGTGGACCAGGAGGTCCACGCTCCAGGCGGCCCGGAGGCCGGCGCTACAGTTTGAAGCAGGCGTTCCAATAAGCCCGCATTCCCATCTTCAGGTCACGCGGACAGGGTTCAAGTGGACAGACCACTCACCTCGATCTGCCGTCAGGAGAGAAACGACGGCGTCTCACCGGCAGGGTTTCTCGGCCGGCCCACGGGGCGGGCCTTGCGCTCGACGGGGCGCTCCTGGTCCTGCGCGGTCTGAGCCATGCGCAAGTGCTGTTCCATCAACTTGCGGGCTTCCAGCGGCTTGCGGGCGCGCACGGCACGATAGATCTTGCGGTGCATCTCGGCCGACTCCCTTAAATCGATGGAACGTTCGACGGTGCGCCGCCGTTTGTCGTACATCGAGGAGGTGATGGTCTCCATGATCGCCGCCATGATGGGGTTGCCGGAGGCCTGGGAGAGGATGCGATGGAAGAGCACATCGTGGATCAGGTAGTCGGCCGGGCTGTCGACGGAGGCGAAGATCTCGGCCACCTCCTCGGCCAGGGCGGCGTGGTGCTCCTCTTTGCCGCGTTCGGCGGCCAGCGCGGCCAGATTGCTCTCCAGAATCAGGCGCGCCTCGAACATGTGCCAGGATTGGAAGCCGTGCAGGGCTCCCATCAGGCTGAGCGAGGCCTTGCCGAACTCTGGGGGGCCGTCGGCGACAAAAGTCCCCACCCCGTGGCGCACCTTCATCACTCCCATCGCCGCCAGGTAGCCGATACCGGTGCGCAGGCTGGCGCGGCTGACGTTGAGCGTGGCGGCGAACTCCCGCTCGGGCGGAATCTTGTCGCCGGGTTGGAGGGTTCCATTCTCGATCAAGGTTCGAATGTGGTTGACGACTTGCGTGGTGCGCAGCGTATCTGGTTCTTGTTTTGTCTGCGGCATTTTTTGTCCAGTCCCTCTTGCAAACCGAATTCCTGGGGAAAAGACGAGGTTAACACCGCCGCCCCGCTTCCCGCCGAGAAAATACACTCCTATACTGCCAGAAACGAACCATGTGTGTATACTTGTGGTCAGACCTCTGCGGTCAGACCGCAGAGCGCACCGCCGCAAGGCGCCGCTACGAGGTAGAATTCGACCCATGTTGATCCATGAAGACCGTCTCTTCCCTGCCGAACCCGGTGCGCGAGCGATAGCAAAATCGCTTTATGCGCATGTGCGCAACCTGCCCATCATCAGCCCCCACGGCCACACCCAGGCGGCGTGGTTTGCCCAGAACCTGCCTTTTCCCAACCCCGCCCAACTGCTGGTGCAACCGGATCACTATGTCTTCCGCATGTTGTACAGCCAGGGCGTTCCCTTGGAAGACCTGGAGATCGGCGTCGCCGAGATGAAGGACCCGCGCAAGGTCTGGCGCATCTTCGCCAGCCACTTTTATCTCTTCCGCGGAACCCCCAGTTGGCTTTGGCTCAATTTTGTCTTCCAGGAGGTCTTCGGCCTGACCGAGCGCTTTGGCGAGAAGACCGCCGACCTTTATTACGACACCATCGCTGAAAAACTAGCTTTGCCCGAGTTTCGCCCCAGGGCGCTTTTTGACCGCTTCAACATCGAGGTGCTCTCGACCACCGACTCGCCCCTGGACTCGCTCCATGAGATTCAGACCATTCAGGCCTCGGAGTGGAAGCGGCGCATTCTTCCCGCCTTTCGCCCGGATTCTGTCGTCGATCCGGAGTTTGCCGGCTTCAGCGAGTCGATCGCCAAGCTGGGCGAGCAGAACAGCGAAGACACCTCGAACTTTGCCGGCTACCTGAATGCTCTGCGCAAAGCCCGTCTGCGTTTCAAGGCCCTGGGCTGCACCTCGACCGATCACGGCCATCTGACCGCCAAGACCGCCGACCTGAGCAAGGGCGAGGCCGAAGCGCTCTTCCAGAAGTGCCTGAGCGGCAAAGCCTCGCTCGACGAAAAGGTCCTATTCCAGGCACAGATGCTCACCGAAATGGCGTTGATGAGCCTTGAAGACGGCCTGGTGATGCAGATTCACCCCGGCAGCACCCGCAATCACAACCGGTTGGTCTACAAGAAGTTCGGCCGCGACGTGGGCGCCGACATTCCCCGCTCGACCGGCTATGTGGACGAACTGCGCCCGCTACTGGACCGTGTGGGCAACGAGAGCAAGCTGACCATCATTTTGTTCACCCTCGACGAGACCTCTTACAGCCGCGAGTTGGCGCCTCTGGCCGGCCATTATCCCTGCCTGCGGCTGGGACCCGCCTGGTGGTTCCACGACAGCCCCGAGGGCATGCTGCGCTACCGCCAGCAGGTCACCGAGACGGCCGGCTTCTACAACACAGTGGGCTTCAACGACGACACCCGCGCTTTCCTTTCCATCCCCGCGCGCCACGATGTCGCCCGTCGCATGGATTGCGGCTTCCTGGCCAAGCTGGTTACCGAACACCGCCTGGAGGAAGACGAAGCATTCGACGTAGCGCATCAACTGGCCTACGGGCTGGCCAAACAGGCATACCGACTTTAAGGAGAGCAGTACATGGGGAACGCTATCTCGCGGGACGTCCCGGGTGGAAATACATCTTTGCCGAAGGAGCGAATCGGCAATGTGCGCTGGTCTATATGCGCCATGCTTTTCGCTGCTTTGACGATCAACTACATGGATCGCTCGGTTATTTCGATCCTCAAGCCTACTCTTGAGCAGAGCATCGGCATGACGGAGCAGGGATACAGCTACGTCGTGGATGCATTTTTTATTGCCTACTCGATTGGTTTGCTGGTTGTCGGACGGCTGGTAGACAAAGTAGGTACGCGCATCGGCTTTCTGGCCATCATGACCGTCCGCACCATGGCGGCAATGGGTCATGGGCTGGCCAATACCGTGATGGAGTTCGGCGTGGCGCGATTCGCTCTCGGGCTGGGCGAATCGGGCAGCTTTCCCGCAGCCATCAAAACCGCGACCGAATGGTTTCCACAGAAGGAACGCGCGCTGGCCACCGGCATCTTCAACTCGGGAACCAATATTGGCGCAGTGCTGGCGGCGCTGATCGTGCCTTGGGTGACGGTGCATTTTGGCTGGCATGCGGCCTTTCTGGTTACAGGCGCCTTCAGCGCCTCATGGATTCTGATTTGGTATCTTTTCTACCGCAAGCCCGCCGACCACCCCACCCTCTCCGGCCGCGAGTTGCGCCACATCTGCGAGGGAATGGCCGCCGCCCCGGCGAAGCCGTCTACTCCCTGGGCTACGCTACTGGTCTATCGCCAGACCTGGGCGTATACCTTCGGCAAGGCGCTCACCGATCCGGTCTGGTGGTTCATTTTGTTCTGGATGTCGGCTTTCTTCAGCGCGAGATTTCATCTGAGTCTTACGCATCTGGGATTGCCGATGATCATTGTCTACAATGCCTCGGCCGTCGGCAGCATCTTCGGCGGCTGGCTACCGGTGCCGTATCTGAAGATGGGCCTGTCGCCTAGCAAGGCGCGTCTGGCGGCTATGTTCTCCTGCGCCGTGGTGGCGCTTCCCATCTGCGCTGTCACCCTGGTCACCACCGAGTGGGCGGCGATCGGACTGTTCAGTCTGGTGACGGCGGCGCATCAGGGCTGGTCGGCCAATCTATTCACCACCGCCTCGGATATGTTTCCGCGCAGCGAGGTGGCTTCCGTGACAGGTATCGGCAGCATGGCCGGAGGAGTTGCCGCCACCTTGTTTGCGACTTTTGTCGGTTACTGGCTGCAGCATACGCACAACTACACGGTGATCTTTATCGCCTGCGGTTGCGCTTACCTTACCGCGCTGCTCATCATGGTCCTGCTTGCCCCCGGTTTGAAAAAGGTGGATTTCGAGGCATGAGTCTCTATTGTGCAGTAGGCAGTATCGATACCGATCTCTCCGCCCAGCAGTTGCAGTCGCTGCTGGCGGAGAATCTGGGCAAGCTCGGTGAGCGCAAGCGGGTGTTGGCTGTGCCTCCCGATCAGACCCGCGCGCACTCCCGCGCCGGCGATCTGACCCGTTACGCCTGGCAGTATTACGGCGACAAGCTGCAAGCCGTGCTGCCGGCGCTGGGCACGCACGCCGCCATGACTGCGCAGCAGATCGCGCACATGTATGGCGACATGCCGCTGGATCTTTTCAAGGTGCACAACTGGCGCACCGACATTCAGACCATGGGCGAGGTCCCGGCCGAGTTCATTTACCATCAGTCGGAGGGCAAGCTGAATTTTGCCTGGCCGGCGCAGGTCAACAAGATGCTGCCCCAGGGTGGCTTCGACCTCATCTTATCCATTGGCCAGGTGGTGCCGCATGAAGTCATCGGCATGGCCAACTACAACAAGAACATTGTTGTCGGCACGGGCGGGCGCGAAGGCATCAATCGCAGCCACTATCTGGGCGCGGTCTACGGCATGGAGCGGATTCTGGGCCGCGCCGACAATCCCGTGCGCCGCGTCTTCAACTACGCCTCCGACCACTTCCTTCAGGATCTTCCCATCGTCTATGTGCTCACCGTGGTGGGCCGCCGCGCCGAGGGCGGACTGGCGGTGCGCGGCCTGTTCATCGGCGACGATGCGGATTGCTTCCACCTGGCCGCCGAGCTCAGCCTCAAGGTCAACTTCGAGATCCTCGATAAGCAGATTCGCAAGGCCGTTGTCTATCTCGATCCCGAAGAGTTTCACAGCACCTGGTTGGGCAACAAGGCCGTCTACCGTACCCGCATGGCGCTGGCCGACGACGCCGAGTTGATCGTGCTGGCCCCGGCCGTGAAAGAGTTCGGTGAAGACAAGACCATTGACCGGCTCATCCGCAAGTATGGCTACAAAGGCACGCCCGCCACGCTGCACGCGGTCGAAAACAATCCCGAACTGGCCAACGATCTGAGCGCTGCTGCGCATCTGATTCATGGCTCTTCAGAGGGACGCTTCAACATCACCTGGTGCCCTGGACATCTCAGCAAAGAAGAGGTCGAGGGGGTCGGGTTCAACTATGGCGATTTGCAAACCATGCTTCAGCGCTACGATCCCGCCAAGCTCGACTTAGGTTGGAACCAGGTCGATGGCGAAGAGGTCTTTTTCATTTCCAATCCAGGATTGGGGCTGTGGGCGCACCGCAGCAGGCTTTAGGGAGAAAAAAATGAGCACTCAGACACTTCCCAAGTATTCCGTCGGCACCGGCGACCGCTTCGCCCACCAAGCCAAAGCGCAACTGCAGGCCTGCATCAAGGCCGCCGCCAGCGGCGTTGAGGTCGTACCGGTGTGGAACAAATCCAACCGCGAACATACCATCATCGGCTCCGAGCCCGCCTCCGTGCGCGCCGCCGCCGATTCTGCCGTCAAGGAACTGGGCTGGAACAAGCCCTACTTCTGCGACGCCGACCACATCAACCTCGGCACCGTCGGCCGCTTTCTCGACGCCTGCGACTTCTATACCCTGGATGTAGCCGACTACATCGGCGAAGCCGCCGCCGCCGCCGACATCGAGGCCTTTGTGAGCCGCCATCCGCAACTCATCGGCCACATTCAACTGCCCGGCGTGGAAGACGCCTTCGAGATCACCGCCGATACCCTGCGACAGACCGCGCAGAAGTATCTCACCGCGGTGAAGAAGGCCGGCGAGGTCTATCGCACCATTCTCGCCGCCAAGGGCGCGGGCAACTTCATCCCCGAAGTTTCCATGGACGAGACCGATGCGGCGCAGAGCCCGGTCGAACTGCTCATCATTCTCGCCGCCATCGCCGATGAAGGCATTCCCGTTCAGACCATCGCCCCCAAGTTCAGCGGCCGCTTCAACAAGGGCGTGGACTATGTGGGCGACGTGGCCCAGTTCGAGCGCGAGTTCTTTCTCGATGTGGCGGCCATTGCCTATGCTGTAAAGCATTTTGGATTGCCCGCCAATCTCAAGCTCAGCGTGCACTCCGGCAGCGACAAGTTCTCCATCTATCCCGCCATTCACGCGGCGCTCAAACGCTTCGACGCCGGCGTGCATCTGAAGACCGCGGGGACCACCTGGCTGGAAGAGCTGATCGGCCTGGCCGAGGCCGATGGCGATGCACTGGAACTGGCCAAGGATATCTATGGCGAAGCCTTCGCCCACGCGGCCGAACTCTGCGCGCCCTACGCCACGGTGATCGACATCGATCAAAGCAAACTGCCTTCGCCCGCCGAAGTCAAGGGCTGGAGCAGCGAGCAGTACACCTCGGCCCTGCGCCATGTGCAGAGCAACCCCAGTTACAACCAGCATCTGCGCCAGTTGCTGCATGTGGGCTTCAAAGTGGCCGCCAAGATGGGCGACCGCTATTTGAAGCTGCTCGAAGCCAACGAGACGGTCATTGCCAAAAACGTCACCGAGAATCTCTTCGACCGGCACATCGTTCCCGTTTTCCTGGGCAAATAAAAGGCGTATCATCACGGTGCGAGAATTTTTCAATCGGACGGGCTTCGGCCCGTCCTTTCTCAGATCGAAATGGAGATGAAATGAGCACGAGCATTCTTAGTCTGGAAGGCAAAGTCGCGGTCGTCACCGGAGGCACCTCCGGCATTGGACGGGCCATGAGCCTGGGCCTGGCCGAGGCCGGCGCCGATGTGGTGGCCACCGGCCGCCGTCAGCAGCAGGTCGATGAGACCGCCGCGGAGATCGAAGCGCGCGGCCGCAAGACCCTGCATATGGCCGCCGATGTCTGCGACCGCCCCTCGCTCGAAGCGCTGCTGGCCAAGACCCTCGAGACCTTCGGCAAAATCGACATTCTCATCAACTGCGCCGGCCGCATCAAGCGTACGCCTACGTTGACCATGCCCGAAGAAGAGTGGACCGGCATCATCGACACCAACCTGACCGGCACGCTGCGCGCCTGCCAGGTCTTCGGCGCGCACATGCTGGAACGCGGCTACGGACGCATCGTCAACATCTCTTCGTTGAACGCTTTTGTAGCGCTGACTGAAGTGGCCGCCTACGCCGCCAGCAAGGCCGCCGTTGGCTCGCTGACTCGCTCCCTGGCCGTGGAGTGGTCCAAGAAGGGCGTGACCGTCAACGCCATCGCTCCCGGCGTCTTCCGCACCGAACTCAACGCGCAACTGCTGGACAGCACACCGCGCGGACAGGAACTGCTGATGCGCACCCCCATGGGCCGTTTCGGCAAGACCGAAGAGTTGGTCGGAGTCGCGATCTTCCTGGCCTCCGATGCTTCTTCTTTCGTCACCGGACAGACCCTGGTGGTCGATGGCGGCTTCCTCGCCAGCGGCGTCAATCAGTAAGTTTTTCTTCTCTGCAAACACAAAGAGGCTGCGCTGATGCGCAGCCTCTTTGTGTTGATTCCTGTTTTCCTCCAGCCAAATAGTAAGGCAAATAGGAAAACGTTGTCATCCTGAGCGCAGCGAAGGATCTGCGGCTCAATGCACTGTCATCCTAACGAAGCAGATTGCGTTCTTTGCAATCTGCGCCATCGAAGAACCTGAATTTGTAGCGCTGGCCTCCTGGCCGGCTGTAGCGTGGACCTCCCGGTCCACGCATTTTTCTTACCAGACCAAATGACTTTGTCCTTCATCCTGTAGCGTGGACCTCCCGGTCCACGCATTTTTCTTACCAAGCCAAATGACTTCGTCCTTCATCCTGGGCAAACGCGGACGAGGACGTCCGCGTTACAGCCGGCCAGGAGGCCGGCGCTACATCCATCGCCGACGCTATTTCAGATTGATCTTCGCGCCCACTTGCGCGGAGATTCCCTTCCCCTCCGGCACCGTCACCACCACGCCATCGCCGCTCACTTCGGCATAACCCACGATCAACGGCTTGCTGGCGCCGATCTTGACGTTATGCAGTACCACGCCCAGCACCGGCGACTCCGGCAAGCCCACAATGGCGCCGGCATTTGCGCTGCCGGTGGCGGTTACGTTCTCCAGCACGATGTCGTGGAAGTGCGGCGTAAGCCGGGTGAGGGGCTGGGCCGCTTCGCCCTCTGGCGGCAGCACCTTGGGGTAATACTCGCTGATGATGATGGCGTTCTTCACGTCTTTCATATCGATGTCGCGGAAGACGAAGTGGCCCACGTCGTTGCCGCGGTCGCGATTGGCCTTGATGCGAATGCCGTTGTCGGTGCCGGTGAAGTGAATGCGCTCGGCATGGATATTCTGCGCGCCGCCGGCGATCTCGCTGCCAATGGAGAGCCCGTGCCCATGCAGGAAGGTGCAATCGGTGATGGTGATGTCGCGGCTGGGATCGTCCGGGCCGGGCGAGTTGATCGGTCCCGACTTGATGGCGATGTCGTCGTCGCCCACATCGGCAAAGACGTGATCGATCACGATATGCGACGAAGAGAAGGGATCGACAGCATCGGTGTTGGGCGAGTTCGAGGGGGCCAGCACGCGGATGTTGCGAATGACGATGTCGTCCGAGTAGTACGGAACCAATTGCCACATGGGCGAATTCTGAATGGTGACGCCCTCGACACGCACATGCTTGCAGTGGTCGAAGATGATGAGCTTGGGGCGGGGATGATTGCCCAGCACGCCATGGTCTTTGGTGGCGCGCGCTTCTTCCCACCAGCTTGCGCCGTTGCCGTCGATGGTGCCCTCACCGGCGATGGCCACATTCGATGCATTCAACGCGCTCACCAGCGGCTGCAGGTCGGGCAGATGAAACATGGAGATGGCCGGATAATCGGCGTGGTCGGCAGAGCCCAGCAGCGTTGCGCCCTTGTCCAGTTGCAGCGTGATGTTGCTCTTGAGCACGATGGGCGCGCTGAGATAGGTTCCGGCAGTCAGTTGCACAGTGCCGCCGCCCTTCTTGTCGCAGGCGTCGATGGCCGATTGGATGGCGGCGGTGTCTTTCGTTGCCCCATCGCCCTTGGCGCCGTAAGTGCGAACATTGCAGGTGGAAGTGGCGGCAAATGCACTGGCGGAAACAACGGCCAGCGCAACAGGCAATATCAAGCTGAACAAGCAGCGCGACAGGAGAGATTTCTGGCGGATCACGGCGATTCCTCGCTAGAATTTGGATTTCTTGCACCCTCATCATACGCTGCAAAACACACAGTGGTCATACCACTGGAGAAATAAAAATCGAGCCCGCTGCGACCCCGAAAAGCCTTCATGGAATCTTAAGCATGGGTCTAAAAAAGGGATAGATTTTGTTCCTCAAAAACGATCAAGCCCCATGCAATTGTCATCCTGTTTCAAAAGTTGTCATCCTGAGCACAGCGAAGGATCTGCGGTTGCGTTGTTCTTCCCTGTCTCAAACAGAAACCGTATCCTTACACAACATCGGCTTACTCGGAAACTCGTTATCGCGCCTTCCACTTGCTGGAGAGCGCGGCCAGCTTGTCTTCCATCGAGGCGGGCGGCTTGGGGATTGCCTGCGTTTGCGGCCGGGGCGCGGGCTTCCCGGCCGGCGCTGCGAGTTGCTTGATGGAGAGCGCGATGCGCTTGGCCTTGAGATCCACGCCGAGCACCTTGACCTTGACGATCTGCCCGGTCTTGACTGCTTCCGATGGGTCCTTGATGAACCGATTGGAGAGTTCGCTGATGTGCACCAATCCATCCTGATGCACTCCAATATCGACGAATGCGCCGAATTTGGTGACGTTGGTGACGACGCCCTCCAGAATCATGCCGGGCTGCACATCGGCCATCTCGCGCACGCCTTCATCGAAGCTGGGCGCAACGAACTTATCGCGCGGATCGCGGCCGGGCTTTTTCAACTCTGCCAGAATGTCTTCGAGTGTGAATGCGCCCACGGCGAGTTGGCCGCGGTCCACGTTGGCCAGCAACTGCGGCTGGGCGATGATTTCTTTCACCGAGGTCTTCAGTGACAGCGCGATCTGCTCGACAACCGGATAGGATTCAGGATGAACAGCGGTCCCATCCAGCGGATTGTCGGCGTTGCGAATGCGCAGGAAGCCCGCGGCCTGCTCGAAGGTCTTTGGACCGATGCCGGGCACTTCCAGCACCTGTGCGCGCGAGCGGAAGCTGCCCTTCTCGTTGCGAAAACTGACGATGTTGAGAGCGGTGCGCTCGGTGATGCCGGCGACAAAACGCAGCAGCGTCCACGACGATGTGTTGAGGTCCACGCCGACCTTGTTGACACAGCTCTCGATGGTGGTTTCGAGCGAGTCCTGAAGCTGACGCTGGTCCACATCGTGCTGATATTGGCCCACGCCGATGGACTTGGGATCGACCTTCACCAGTTCCGAAAGCGGGTCCTGCAAGCGGCGGGCGATGCTGATGGCGCCGCGCACGGTAAGGTCCAGATCGGGGAACTCCTGGCGCGCCACGGCAGAGGCAGAGTAGACGCTGGCGCCGGCCTCGCTGACAGTCACGGAAAAGATTTCTGCTATCCCTTTATCGCGCAGAAACTCGCGCACAAAGGCGTCGGTCTCGCGCCCGGCTGTCCCGTTGCCGATGGCGATGGCCCTCACGTTGTGCTTGCGCAGCAGTGCTTCGAGCTTGGGCGCGGCCTCGGCGTTGCCGTGCTTGGAGGTATGCAGATAGAAGACATCGTGAGCCAGCAGCTTGCCGGTCTCATCGACCACCGCAACCTTGCAGCCGGTGCGCATGCCGGGATCGATGCCCAGCACGGAGATAGGCCCCGCTGGCGGAGCGAGGAGCAAATTATAAAGATTGTCGCGAAAGACCTGAATGGCTTCGGTGTCGGAGCGGCGCTTGAGCTCAAGACGAATCTCGCCCTGAATGGAAGAGTTCAGCAGGCGCTTCCAGGCGTCGTCGATGGCCAGCAGAAGTTGCGGAGTCCAATCGCCGGCCTGCTTGAGCACATGCCGCTGCAAAATGGCGATGGCGCGCTCCGGCTCGACTTCGATGAGGAAGTAAAGCACGTTCTCCGTCTCACCGCGGCGAATGGCCAACATGCGATGCGAGGGGATGGTCTTCACCGGCTCCTTGTACTCGTAGTACATCTTGAACTTGTCTTGTTCGTCGACGGCGTCCATGGCCTTCTTGCTGACGACGATGCCCTCGTCGAAGACAAACTGGCGCAGCGCCTTGCGCAGGTCGGCGTCTTCGCTGATCCACTCGGCCACAATGTGGCGCGCGCCTTCGAGCGCCTCGTCCCCATTGGCCACGCCCAGCTCGGCGTTGACAAATGTAAGCGCAAACGCACTGAGCGGCTGCTCCGTATTCTGCTGCGCCCACAGGTACTGCGCCAGCGGCTCCAGGCCCTTCTCGCGGGCGATGGTGGCCTTGGTGCGGCGCTTGGGCTTGTAGGGCAGATAGAGGTCTTCCAACTCGCTCTTGTCGAGCGTGCCCTCGATGCGCGCCTTGAGCTCGCCGGTGAGCTTGCCCTGCTCGGCGATGGAAGCCAGAATGGTCTCGCGGCGATCGAGCAGCTCGCGGAAGTAGGCCAGCTTCTCTTCGATGTCGCGGATCTGCACCTCGTCGAGATTGCCCGTAGCTTCTTTGCGATAACGGGCGATGAAGGGCACGGTGCCGCCCTCGTCGAGCAGTTCGATGACCGAAGTCACGCCGCGCAGAGGCAGGTTGAGAGATTGCGCAAGATGCAGAAGGATTTCAACGGGAAGGATTCTTTTGTCGGTCATGGATGCTCTCTGTTCATCGTACAGCACACCTGCGGTGGGCAGGCGGCGCCGTGGGCCCCTTACTGCCTATGGCTCGCATACGCCGGTTTCGTACCCGTGAACGACCACCGGCTAATAGCCGGTGGCTTCGGGTTACGGCTGGAAGCCGG